>DASUMP010000068.1:0-30922 GCA_036277635.1 Acidimicrobiia bacterium
CCGGTGCTCGTGCGCGAGTCGACGATGGAGGAGGCCGGCTTCTTCCCGACCGACCGCGCCCAGGTGTACGACGTCGACGACGGCGAGCTGTTCCTCGTCGGCACCAGCGAGGTCCCGCTCTCAGCCCTCCACCGCGGCGAGACGCTCACCCCCGACGACCTCCCGGCGCGCTACGCCGGGTTCTCCACCTGTTTCCGCCGCGAAGCGGGCACGCACGGCAAGGACACACGCGGCATCTTCCGCGTGCACCAGTTCGACAAGGTCGAGATGTTCGCGTACGCGCCACCCGACGACTCCGAGCAGGAGCACGAACGCCTCCTCGCGATCGAGGAAGGCATCGTCGGCGCGCTCGGCCTGCCGTACCGCGTCGTGAACATCGCCGCTGGCGACCTCGGCGCCGCCGCCGCGAAGAAGTACGACATCGAGGTGTGGCTCCCGAGCGAGGGCCGCTACCGCGAGCTCACGTCGTGCTCCAACTACCTCGACTACTCGGCGCGCCGCCTCGGCACGCGCGTGAAGGCCGACAAGACCTCACAGCTCGTGCACACGCTCAACGGCACCGCGTGCGCGGTCGGCCGCACGCTCGTGTTCCTCTTCGAGCACTGCCAGCAACCCGACGGCACGTTCGTCGTGCCGGAGGTGCTGCACCCCTTCACGGGATTCACCGAGGTCGCGCCCCGCTCCTAGGCTGGCTCCCGGAGGGATGCCGGAGTGGCCGATCGGGGGAGTCTTGAAAACTCCTGGGTTCACGCCCCGTGGGTTCGAATCCCACTCCCTCCGCTCAGCGGCGGAGCAGCAGGGGATGGTGGCGGACGCCGGTGTGGCGGTTGCTGCGGGTCCACTCGATGGCGCCGGCGGGTTCGATGGTGGTGAAGGTGTCGAGGAGCTCGTCGTAGACGACGGCGATCTCGAGGCGGGCGAGGCTGGCACCGAGGCAGAAGTGCGTGCCGTGGCCGAACGCGAGGTGGGGGTTCGGGTCGCGCGTGATGTCGAAGCGGTCGGCGTTCGGGAACACGTGCTCGTCGCGGTTGGCGGAGCCTTCCCAGATGACGACCTTGTCGCCGGGCGCGATGCGGTGACCGTCGAGTTCGGTGTGCATGGTGGCGGTGCGGCGCTTCGACGGTGACGGCGTCGACCAGCGCAGCACCTCTTCGACCGCGGTCGGCATCAGCGACCGGTCGGCGCGCAGCGCGGCGAGCTGGTCGGGGTGGTCGAGGAGCGCGGCGAGTCCACCGCAGATCGCGTTGCGCGTCGTCTCGCTGCCCGCGGCGAACACGAGGCTGAAGAACATGTCGAGCTCGTCGTCGGTGAGCATGCGCGGCTCGACGTCGGCGAGCGACGCGTGCACGACGACCGAGAGCATGTCGTCGGTGGGGTGCGCGCGCTTCTGGGCGACGAGCGCGCGGCTGTAGGCGAACATGTCGAACGCGCGGTCGCTGTGTTGGACGGCGTCGCCGGTGCGGAAGTCGAAGCCGGGCTCGACCGCGGCGAACAGGTCGTGGCGGTCGCCTTCGGGGACGCCGAGGAGGATGCAGACCATCTGCATCGGGAGCTCGGCCGCGACGGCCATCAGGAAGTCGACGGTCTCGTCGTCGCGGATCGTCGCGAGCAGTGCTCGGGTGCGCCGCCGCAGCTCGCCTTCGAGGTCGCGGACGCGCTGCGGCGTGAGTCCGCTGCTCACGAGGCGGCGGATCCGTTGGTGGCGGGGGTCGTCCATCATGTTGAGCACGACGCCGCTCACCGGCAGGTCCTGGAGCAGCGTGCCGCCGTAGGGGCGGTCGCCGCCGGTCTCCGACGAGTACGTGCGCGGATCGTCGAGCACCTGCTTGACCAGGTCGTAGGTGGCCACCGACCAGAACCCCTCGCCGTCGGGTGTGTGCTCGGTCGGCGCGTGCCACCACACCGGCGCTTCCGAACGGTGCGCGGCGAAGAGGTGGTGCGGGAACCCGTTGGCGAAGTTGTCGAGATCGGTGAGATCGATCTCGGCCAGGGCGGGCATGGGCGCGGACCGTAACCCGTGCCTTGCACCGGCGCTCGGGACCGGGAACGATCGCGGTCGTGACCGACACTGCGATCGACATCAACCCGGCGCTGTTCCTCGGCACCCGCAAGGGTTTCTGGATCGCGCACACCGACCGTGCTCGGAAGTCGTGGTCGATCTCCGAGCCGCACTTCCTCGGACACATCGTGCAGCACGCCGTGCTCGACCCGCGCGACGGGCGCACGCTGCTGCTCGCGATGCGCACCGGGCACCTCGGCCCGACGGTGTTCCGCTCGACCGACTTCGGCGCGACGTGGAGCGAGGCGACGAGTCCGCCGGCGTTCGCGACCGGCGATCCGCTCGGCCGGAGCCTCAACGCGGTGTTCTGGCTCACGCCGGGTCACGCCGACGAACCGGGCGTCTGGTACGCGGGCGGTTCGCCGCAAGGTCTGTTCCGCACCGAAGACGGCGGCGACACGTGGGAGCCGGTGTCGGGATGGAACGACCACCCGAATTTCGAGACGTGGGCGGAGTGGCCCGAGCAGGGCACGCCCGACGGTTCGATGCTGCACTCGATCAACGTGGATCCGCGTGACGCGTCGCACCTCTACATCGGGTTGTCGGGCGGCGGCGTGTTCGAGTCGACCGACGGCGGCAAGGACTGGGCGCCGCTCAACCGCGGCAGCCTCGCGTTGTTCATGCCCGAGCCGTCACCCGAGTTCGGCCAGGACCCGCACTGCGTGCGTCTCCACCCGCAGAGCCCCGACCGGCTGTACCAGCAGAACCACTGCGGCATCTACCGGATCGACCGTCCGGCGGACGAGTGGGTGCGCGTCGGCGAGAACATGCCGACCGACGTGGGAGACATCGGCTTCCCGATCGAGCTGCACCCGCGCGATCCCGACACCGCGTGGGTGTTCCCGATGGACGGCTCCGACGTGTGGCCACGCACGAGTCCCGGCGGCAAGCCGGCGGCGTTCGTGACGCGCGACGCGGGCGAGTCGTGGACGCGTCTCGACAACGGGCTGCCGCCGACTGCGTGGTACACGGTGAAGCGACAGGCGATGACCACCGACGACGGCGACCCCGTCGGCGTGTACTTCGGCACGACGAGCGGCGAGCTCTGGGCGAGCGCCGACGAGGGCGAGTCTTGGCAGTGCGTCGCGCAGCACCTGCCCGAGATCTACTCCGTGGAGTACGGCGCGATCGCGCGATAGCAGCCCATCGATGACCGTCGAGGTGTCGTGGTTCGCCGCGCTGTGTGACGACGACTACGAGCTGCTGGGCGTCGTCGACCCGGCGTTGCAGAGCTCCTTCGCTCACTGCGCCGACATCGCCCGGACCGCCGAGCGCGCAGGGTTCGACAACCTGCTCCTGCCCTCGGGCTACGCGCTCGGCATCGACGCGGTCGCGTTCGCCGGTGGTGTCGCGCCCATGCTCGAACGGATGCGGCTCCTCGTTGCGGTGCGCTGCGGTGAGGTGTGGCCGCCGCAGCTCGCGCGCCAGCTCGCCACACTCGACCAGATGTCGGGCGGACGCCTGACGGTGAACGTGATCTCGAGCGAGATGCCGGGTGAGTCGCTCGATTCGACGGCGCGCTACGCGCGAACCCTCGAAGTGATGGAGATGCTGCGTGACCTGCTCGGCGGCCGACCGGTCGAGCACCACGGCGACTGGTACGACCTCACCGTCGATCCGCCCCGAGTGACGACGGTCGCGGGACGTTGCCCGCCGCTGTACTTCGGCGGGCTGTCGGAGGATGCCCGCGAGGTGGCCGCGCGCGCGGCCGACGTGTACCTCATGTGGCCCGACACGGAGGCCGTCGTGGCCGAGACGGTGGCCGATCTGCGCACCCGCGCCGCGCGCCACGGGCGGGCGCTGCGGTTCGGGTACCGCGTGCACGTGGTGGTGCGCGAGACCGAGGCCGAGGCGCGTGCGGCGGCGGCCCGGCTCGTGAGCGCGCTCGACGACGCGGTCGGCGCCGAGATCCGCAGCCGATCACTCGACAGCACCTCGACCGGGGTGCGTCGCCAGGCCGAGCTGCGCGACGCCGCCACGCCCGACGGCTACGTCGAGGACCACCTGTGGACGGGGATCGGGCGCGCCCGCAGCGGGTGCGGCGCCGCGATCGTGGGCGATCCCGACCAGGTGCGCGCCAAGCTCGAGCGCTACGTCGAGCTCGGCATCGACGCGTTCATCCTGTCCGGCTATCCGCACGCAGAGGAGTGCGAGCGGTTCGGCCGACTCGTCCTCCCCCACCTCGACCACGGACCGCTCGTCCTGTGACGGCCGACGAGGTGCGTTACGGCGTGATCGGCGCCGGCATGATGGGCGTCGAGCACATCCGCAACATCGACGCGATCGAGGGCGCGCGCGTGGTCGCGATCGCGGACCCGCACGAGCCGTCGCGCGCGGCTGCAGCGGCGACGGTCGGCGACGACGCGCTCGCGCTCTTCGCCGACCACCGCGCGCTGCTCGACGCGGAGCTGTGTGACGCGGTCGTGATCGCGTCGCCGAACATGACGCACGCGGCGATCCTCGGCGACGTGCTCGGCCGCGACGTGCACGTGCTCGTGGAGAAGCCGCTGTGCACGACGGTCGAAGACTGCCGACGCGTCCTCGACGCAGCGCGCGACCACGCGGGGATCGTGTGGGTCGGACTGGAGTACCGCTACATGCCACCGGTCGCCCGGTTGATCGACGAGGTGCGCGCGGGTGCGGTCGGCACCGTGCGGATGTTCGCGATCCGCGAGCACCGGTTCCCGTTCCTGCCCAAGGTCGGCGACTGGAACCGGTTCAACCGCAACACCGGCGGGACGCTCGTCGAGAAGTGCTGCCACTTCTTCGACCTGATGAACCACGTGCTCGACGCGACCCCGGTGAGCGTGATGGCGTCGGGCGGCGCCGACGTGAACCATCGCGACGAGGTGTACGACGGCGAGGTGCCCGACATCCTCGACAACGCGTTCGTGATCGTCGAGTACGACAGTGGCGCGCGCGCGTCGCTCGACCTGTGCATGTTCGCGGAGGGGAGTCGGAACCAAGAGGAGCTGTCGGTGGTGGGAGACCGGGGCAAGGTGGAGGCGTTCCTCCCCGCGTCGACCGTGCGCGTCGGACGGCGGCACGAAGGGTGGATGGGCGTACGCGAGGAGCACGTGGTCGACGAACGGGTCGGCTACGAAGGGTTCCACCACGGCTCGAGCTACCTCGAGCACCTGCACTTCGTCGACGCGATCCGCACGGGCGCGCGCCCCGCGGTCGGGCTCGAGGAGGGCATGCTGTCGGTGGCGGTCGGCGTCGCCGCGCAGCGTTCGATCGCCGAACGTCGGGTCGTCTCGATGGAGGAGGTGCTGACGTGAACGTGCGCATCCCCACGCCGCTGCGCTCCTACACGGGTCAAGCGCCGAGCGTGCAGCTCGAGGCGAGCGACCTCGCCGAGGTGTTCGCGATCCTCGACGAGCGCTTCCCCGGCATCCGCTTCCGCGTGATCGACGAGCAAGGTCGGATCCGCCGGCACATGAAGGTCTTCGTGAACGACGAGTCGGTGCGTGACCTCTCGACGGTGCTGCAGCCCACCGACGAGGTGACGATCATGCAGGCCCTCTCCGGCGGCTGAAACGGCTTCGTCATCTTTGTCGTGACTCGGCAGAATGGGTGCATGACCAGTGCCCGCAACGACCACCGTGCCGAGATCACCGACCTCTCGGAGCAGCTCGATCAGGTGCTGGCTCGCGTCGCCCGAGGCGGCGAGGTGTCACTCGTCGAAGACGGGACCGCGATCGCCAGGGTGGTCCCGCCGCGAGGAGCGACTCGCCTCGAGCGCCTGATTGAGGAAGGTCTGGTCACTCCGGCCCGGTCGACCCGGCGCTGGCGGCCGAAGCGTCGCATTGCCGGTGGAGGTGCGAGCGATCTCGTCATCGACGATCGCCGGTGACGTCGAGTCCGGAGGAGTCGGTCGGCGCCGCCCCGGGGTGGGTGCGGCGGCTGGTCGGCTACATGCTTCGGCACCGCGCCGACATGTTCGTGTCGTTCGGCGCGGCGGTCGCGGGCACGGTCATCGCGTCGTTCTCGCCGATCATCCAGAAGGTGATCGTCGACGATGTGATCGTCGCCGGCGACCGTCCGCTGGCGCCATGGCTGGCGCTGCTCGTGGTCGCCGGAGTCGTGCGGTTCGCGCTCGCGTACGTGCGCCGGTTCCGGGGCGGGCGCATCGCGCTCGACGTGCAGCACGATCTCCGCACCGAGATCTTCTCTCAGCTCCAACGGCTCGACTTCGCCCGCCACGACGAGCTGCAGACCGGTCAGCTCGTGAGCCGCGCGAGCAGCGACGTCGCGCTCGTGCAGGGGTTCTTGCAGTTCCTGCCCATCGGCATGGCGAACGTCGTCCTGTTCGCCGTGTCGATCGGGTTCATGCTGTGGCTCTCGCCGCTCCTCACGTTGGTGATGCTCGTCGTGGGGCCGGCGCTGCTGTTCACCGCGCTGCGATTGCGCACCGCAGTGTTCCCGGCGAGCTGGGACGCGCAGCAACGCGCCGGCGATGTGGCCAACGTGGTCGAGGAAGCGGTCACCGGCGTGCGGGTCGTGAAGGGCTTCGGCCAGGAGCGCCAGGAGCTCGGTCGACTGACCGACCGCTCGACGAGCCTGTTCGGGGCGCGCGTTCGGCTGGTCGACCTGCAGGCGCGCTTGCAACCGACGCTGCAGGTGATCCCTGCGATCGGGCAGGTCGCGGTGCTCGCGCTCGGTGGGTGGCTCGCCATCGAGGGGCGTATCACCCTCGGGACGTTCCTCGCGTTCTCCACCTACATGCTGCGGCTGACGCCGCCGGTGCGGATGCTCGCGGCCATCCTCACCGTCGGCCAGCTCGCGCGTGCGGGCGCCGAGCGCATCTTCGACCTGCTCGACTCGAACCCGTCGGTCGAGGAGCGCGCCGACGCGATCGACCTCCCCGACGGACCCGGCATCGTCGAGTTCGACGCGGTCACGTTCGGCTACTTGCGCCGTGAACCCGTCCTGCGCGACTTCTCGTTGCGCGTGGAGTCGGGCGAGACCGTCGCGCTCGTGGGCACCTCGGGATCGGGCAAGTCGACGATCGGGCTGCTGCTCCCGCGCTTCTACGACGTGCAGGAAGGCGCGGTGCGCGTCGACGGGATCGACGTGCGCGACGTCACGCTCGAGTCGCTGCGCCGACACCTCGGTGTCGTGTTCGAAGACAGCTTCCTGTTCTCCGACTCGGTGCGGGCGAACATCGCGTTCGCGCGTCCCGACGCGACCGACGCCGAGGTCGAGGCGGCGGCGCGCGCCGCGGAAGCCCACGAGTTCATCACCGAGCTCCCGAACGGCTACGACACCGTCGTCGGCGAGTTCGGCCTCACGCTGTCGGGGGGGCAGCGCCAGCGGGTCGCGCTCGCCCGCGCGTTGCTGTCGGACCCGCACATCTTGCTGCTCGACGACGCCACGTCGGCGGTCGACGCACGCGTCGAAGAGGAGATCCACGCCACGCTGCGGCGGTTGCTCGCCGGCCGCACCACGCTGCTGATCGCGCACCGTCGGTCGTCGCTCGCGCTCGCCGACCGGATCGTCGTCGTCGACGGCGGGACCGTGCTCGACCAGGGCACCCACGACGAGCTGATGGCGCGCTGCGCGCAGTACCGGCTGCTGCTCGCAGGCCCCGGCGACGACGCCGAAGGCATCGACGCGCCCGACGCCGACGCCGTCGCGCACGCCGACGACGAGCGCGACGCGTCGGGCATCACCCCGAGCGCGTGGCGGGGCGTCGAGCTCGACCCGCTCGACACGTTGCGGGCGGTGCCGCTCGCGACCGGCGGACCGGGCACCGCGCGGCCGGGCGGCTTCGGTCCACCCGCAGGGGGCATGGGCGCGATGGGCATCACGCTCGCGCCGACCCCCGAGCTGCTCGAGCGGGTCGCCGCCCTCCCGCCCGCCACCGCCACCCCGGGCGTCGATCCCGCGGTCGAAGCACTCCCCGATCCCGAGTTCCGGTTCCTGCAGTTCCTCCGGCCGTACCGGCGCGGGCTCGCGATCGGCATCGGACTCGTGGCGCTCGATGCCATCGCGGTGCTGCTCGGTCCTGCGCTCGTGCGCCGCGGCATCGACCGCGGCGTGGTCGAGAACGCGACCGGAGCACTCCTCGCCGCCGCGCTCGTGTACCTCGGCGTGGTGCTCGCCGACTGGGCGGTGATGTGGGGACAGACGCGCGCGATGGGTCGCGTGTCGGAGCGGCTGCTGCACGCGCTGCGCATCAAGGTGTTCGCGCAGCTGCAACGTCTCGGCCTCGACTACTACGAGCGCGAGATGGCCGGGCGGGTCATGACCCGCATGACGACCGACATCGACTCGCTCGCCCAGCTCCTGCAGACCGGCCTCGTCACCGCCCTGGTCAACCTGGTCACGTTCGTCGGCGTCGGCTTCGCGCTGGTGGTGATGAACCCGCGACTCGCGCTGGTCAGCGCGTTGGTGCTCCCACCCCTCGCCGTCGCCACGATCTGGTTCCGCGCCCAGTCCGGAAAGGCCTACGAGGCGGCGCGCGAGCGGATCGCGGCGGTCAACGCGAACCTGCAGGAGGGCCTGTCGGGCGTGCGGGTGTCGCAGGCCTACGGGCAGGAGCGACGCAACGTCGCCGAGTTCGAAGGCGTGGCGCGCGGCTACCTCGAAGCGCGCCTCGGAGCCCAGCGGCTCGTCGCGATGTACTTCCCCTTCGTCGAGATGCTCGCGGAGCTGGCGACCGCGCTGGTGCTCGGCGCGGGCAGCGTGTTCGTGGCCGACGGCACGTTGTCCACCGGAGAGCTCCTCGCGTTCGTGCTCTACCTCGACCTGTTCTTCGCGCCGATCCAACAGCTCTCGCAGGTCTTCGACTCGTACCAGCAGGCGCGGGTGTCCCTCGGCCGCATCGGCGACCTGCTCGCGATGGAGACCTCGATCCCCGAGCCAGCCGATCCCGTGTTCCCCGATCGGCTCCGCGGCGAGATCACGTTGCGCGACGTGCACTTCGCGTACCCGGGCACCACGATCGAGGCGCTGCGCGGTGTCGACCTCACCGTCGCGCCGGGCGAGACCGTGGCGCTCGTCGGCGAGACCGGCGCGGGCAAGTCGACGGTGCTGAAGCTCGTGGCGCGCTTCTACGACACGACGAGCGGCGAGGTCGCGGTCGACGGCGTACCGGTCGAGCGCTACGACCCGGTCGCGTTCCACGCGCAGCTCGGGGTGGTCCCGCAGGAGCCGTTCCTCTTCACCGGCACCATCCGCGACAACATCGCCTACGGCCGGCGCGACGCGACCGACGCCGACGTCGAGGCGGCCGCCCGCGCGGTCGGCGCGCACGACTTCATCGCGACGCTGCGCGGCGGCTACCTGCACCCGGTCAGCGAGCGCGGCCGTTCACTGTCGTCAGGGCAACGCCAGCTCATCGCGCTGGCACGTGCCCACCTCGTGGACCCGGTGATTCTGCTGCTCGACGAAGCGACGTCGAACCTCGATCTCGGTACCGAAGCTCGCGTCACCCGCGCCATGGGGATCGCCGCGCACGGACGCACCACGGTGCTGATCGCGCACCGGCTCCAGACGGCCCGACTCGCCGATCGGATCGTCGTGCTCGACGCGGGACGCGTCGTGGAGGAAGGGACGCACGACGCGCTCGTCGCGCGCGAGGGGCACTACGCAGCGCTGTGGGCCGCGACCGAAGGGATCGCCCGAACGGCGTGAACGCGCCGTGCAAGAGTTGCGCTCAGCGCTCAGCGCTCAGCGCTCAGCGCTCAGCGCGCTGCGGGCACCGGCGCCGCGAGCGCGGCGCGCAGCACCTCGATGCGGTCGGGCACGACGCGGTACCACGCCCAGCGGCCGCGCTTCTCGCGTTCGAGGAGCCCCGCGCCGGTGAGCACCGACAGGTGATGGCTCACGGTCGGCTGCGACCGACCGAGCGGCGCGACCAGGTCGCACGCGCACACCTCGCCGTCGGCGGCGTTCGCGATGAGGCTGAGGAGGCGGAGTCGGGCCGGGTCGGCGATCACCTTGAACGCGGCGGCGAGCTCGGCGGCCTCGGCTTCGGCGAGCGTCGACTCGAGCACGGGGCTGCAACACGCCTCGATCGGCTTCGTGGTCTTCGGCTCCAACGCGCGGCCTCCTGCGGTCGACCCAGCGTACGGGTCGGCGCTCGTGATCATGCTGCCTCCCCCACGAGCTCGGCGAGCAGGGCGCGCACGCGTCGGTCGATCTCGTCGCGCACGACGCGCACCACGTCGACCGGCTGACCCGCCGGGTCGTCGAGCTCCCAGTCGAGGTAGCGCTTGCCGGGGAAGAACGGGCACGCGTCACCGCACCCCATCGTGATCACCACGTCGGCGGCCCGCACGGCGTCGTCGGTGAGCTTCTTCGGCACCTCGGCGTGCACGTCGATGCCGAGCTCGGCCATCACCTCGACCACGGCGGGGTTGATCGTCTCTGCGGGCGCGCTGCCGGCCGAGCGCACCGCCACGCGACCGCCGGCGTGGTGTTGCAGGAGCGCGGCCGCCATCTGTGAGCGGCCGGCGTTGTGCACGCACACGAACAGCACTTCGGGCACGTCGGCCATCACGCATCCTCCGTCTCGATCGGGACGACCACGTCGCGCGCAGTCGCGTCGGTGACCGTGGGGTACAACGCGCGCACGAGCCCGATCGCGAGCGCGGCGCCGACGAGCTGGGCGGCCACGAACGCGGGCGCCGATGCTGGCTCGATGCCCGCGAACGTGTCGGTGAGTGTGCGCGCCGCGGTCACGGCGGGGTTCGCGAAGCTCGTGGAGCTGGTGAAGAAGTAGGCGGCGCCGATGTACGCGCCGACGGCGAACGGTGCGATCGCGGCGCGCCCGCCGCGTGCGATGCCGAACACCAGGAGCAGCAGGCCGAGTGTGGCCACGACCTCGGCGAGCCAGATCCCGCCGCCGTCGCGCGACTTCGTCGACCACTCGATCCCGGGCTCGGAGTACATGAGGTTCGCCACGACCGCGCCCAGCGCGCCGCCGGCCACCTGCGCGCCCACGTAGACACCGAGCTCGCGGTTGTCGAGTCCGCCGAACACGCGATCGGCGAGGCTGACGACCGGGTTGAGGTGCGCGCCCGACACCGGACCCACCGCGACGATGATCGCGGCGAGCCCGGCCGCAGTGGCGACCGCGTTCTCGAGCAGCTGGAGTCCGGTGTCGCCCGGGCTGAGCGTCTGCGCCGCGATCCCCGAGCCGACGACGACGGCGACGAGGAACGCGGTGCCGACGAGCTCGGCGAGGGCGCGGCGGGCGAGCGGCGTCACTCAGCTCGACGCGCTGGACGCGCTCGCCGTGGCCGGCGTCGCGGGCACGTCGCACGCGCACTCGCTGGCCTCGGGGGTCGGCGCGAAGAACGTGTCGGAGTCGGCGAGCACCTTGTAGAACTCCCAGCGCTGCGCGTCGGGACCCTGCACCCACACCTTGTCCTGGGTCGCGTAGCAACACGTGGAGGAGTCCTCGACGAGCGTCTCGAGCCCCGCCGACTGGAAGCGTTGCGTCGCCGCGACGACCTCGTCGGTCGAGTCGACCTCGACGCCGAGGTGGTTGAGCGAGCCGGGCTCGCCGGCGCCCTCGAAGAGCACCAGCTTGAGGGGCGGGTCGGCGACCGCGAAGTTCGCGTAGCCGGGCTGGCGCTTGGCCGGGCCCACACCGAAGACCTTCGTGTAGAAGTCGACCGCGGCGTCGATGTCGGACACGTTGAGGGCGAGCTGCAGGCGTCCCATCCGGACCTCCCGGGGGCGGGGTGGGGGCGACCCCACCGGCGTTCTATTGACGTCCGTCAATGTATGGGACGCATCGACCGCCGTCAATAGATAGACCGACATCGATACGAAAACCCTGGGTTAGCGTCGGCGCCGTGACGGGGATGCCGAGCGATCGACCGGGGCGGGTGTGGTGGCGCGACGGGACGCTCTACCAGATCTATCCCCGCTCCTACCAGGACTCCAACGGCGACGGGATCGGTGACCTGCCCGGTCTCATCGCCCGGCTCGACCACCTCCAGTGGCTCGGGGTCGAGGGCATCTGGCTCGATCCGATCACGGTGTCGCCCGACGACGACTGGGGCTACGACGTCGCCGACTTCTGCGACGTGAACCCTCCCCTCGGCACGCTCGCCGACGCGGAACGCCTCGTCGAGGAGGCGGGTCGGCGAGGGATGCGGGTGGTCCTCGACCTCGTTCCGAACCACACGAGCGACCGGCACCCGTGGTTCGTCGACGCGCGTTCGTCGCGCGACGCCGCGCACCGCGATTGGTACGTGTGGGCAGACCCCGCGCCCGACGGCGGCCCGCCGAACAACTGGGTCAACACGTTCCATCCCGGCAAGCCCGCGTGGACGCTCGACGAGACGACCGGCCAGTACTACCTGCACAACTTCTTGCCGTCGCAGCCCGACCTCAACTGGTGGAACGACGCGGTGCGCGACGAGTTCGACCGGATCCTGCGCTTCTGGTTCGACCGGGGCGTCGCCGGGTTCCGCATCGACGTGTGCCACATGGTCGTGAAGGACCGCGAGCTGCGCGACAACCCGCCGGCCACTCCCGACGACCACTGGTACGTGCAGCTGCGCGGCCAACGCCAGACGTACAACGCGGGTCGTCCCGAGGTGCACGACGTCATCCGCCGGTGGCGGGCGATCGCGGAGGAGTACGAGCCGAAGCGGATCCTCATCGGCGAGACGTACGTGTTCGATCCGGAGCTCTACACGTCGTTCTACGGCGCCGACGACGAGCTGCACATGGCGTTCAACTTCATGTTCTTGCACGCGCCGTTCGACGCTGCCGAGCTGCGCTCGATCGTGGAGCGCACCGAAGCGATGCTGCCCGAGTTCGCATGGCCGGTGTGGACCGCGGGCAACCACGACAACCGCCGTTTCCCGACCCGGTGGGCCGACGGCGACCCGGCCAAGGCGCGACTGGCGATGTTGCTGTTGCTGACGCTGCGCGGCACGCCGTTCGTGTACTACGGCGACGAGATCGCGATGCCCGACACCGACGTACCGGAGGCGCGCATCCTCGACCCGGTGGGCAAGTTCCACGGCAAGCGACTCGGCCGCGACCCCGAGCGCACGCCGATGCAGTGGTCACCCGACCCGGGCGCGGGCTTCAGCGAGCCGGGCGTGGAACCGTGGTTGCCCTACGGCGACCCGCGCGGATGGAACGTCGCCGACCAACGCCGCGAGCCCGACTCGATGCTTTCGCTCACGCGTGACCTGATCGGGCTGCGCGATGCGATCCCCGACCTGCGGCGCGGCGACTACCGCACCGACGAGCAGTCGGACGCGACTCGTTGGGTGTTCCACCGCGGCGAGCGCGTCGTGGTGGCGCTCAACTTCTCCGACGACCCGACCACGTGCACCGTCGCGCCCGGCGAGATCCGCGTGTGCACCGACCGCGTCCGCGACGACGAACGCGTCGAGCGCGACCTCGTGCTCGCCCCCTGGACCGGCGCCGTGGTCTGGCTCGACGGCTAGCCGGGGTGGTGGCTGGCGCACCAGGCGAGGAGGTCGTCGACGGGCCAGGCGTTGACGACGCGCTCTACCGGGATCGCGAACTCGGCGACGCGGTCGGTGCCGAACGGGTGCCACTCGAGCTGGTCGGTGGCGTGCGCGTCGGTGTCGATCGAGATCTTGACCTCGAGCTCCGCGATCGTCTCCAGCATCCGACGGGGCGGGTCGAGACGTTCGGGGCGGCAGTTCACCTCGACGGCCTTGTCGAACGCGCGGCACGCGTCGAACACGACACGCTCGTCGAACTCGGATTCGGGCCGACCCTTGCCGACCACGAGACGTCCGGTGCAGTGCCCGAGGATGTCGGCGTGCGGGTTCTCCATCGCGCGCACCATGCGCTTCGTCATGAGTGACCGTTCCATGCGCAGCTTCGAGTGCACCGACGCGACGACCACGTCGATCTCGGCGAGCAGGTCGGGATCTTGGTCGAGCGTGCCGTCTTCGTTGATGTCGACCTCGATGCCGGTGAGCACGCGGAACGGGGCGAGCGCGCGGTTGATCTCCTCGACGACGCGGATCTGGTTGCGCAGCCGTTCGGGCGACAGGCCGTTCGCGATCGTGAGCCGGGGTGAGTGGTCGGTGAGCGCGATGTAGTCGTGGCCGAGTTCGCGGGCTTTGGTGGCCATCGCGAGGATCGGCGCGCCGCCGTCGGACCAGTCGGAGTGGAGGTGGAGGTCGCCGCGCAGCGCCTGCCGCAGCTGTTCGCCCGCGTCGGTGCGGTGCTCCTCGACGCGCCCGAGGAGCTTGTCGAGGTAGGCGGGGGTGCGACCGGCGAGCACGTCGGTGATCACCGCGGCGGTGGCGTCGCCGACGCCGGAGATCTGCTGGAGCCGGCCGAGCTCGGCGAGCCGGCGCAGCTCCGCCTCGCCGAAGGGCTCGATGGCCTTGGCCGCGCGCTGGAACGCCTGGACCTTGTAGCGGGGTTCGCGGGCCCGGACGAGCAGTCCGGCGATCTGGTCGAGCGCCTCGGCCGGCGTCATCGCCTCGACGGTACCCTCCGCGTCATGAGCGACACCACGGAACGGCAGGTTGCTGCGACGCGCGTGATGCACGCGCCGCCCGAGCGCATCTTCGAGCTGCTCGCCGACCCGAGCGCCCATGCACGCTTCGACGGCTCCGGGTCAGTGCAGCGCCCGCGCTCGGGCGCGCCGGCTCGCCTGTCGCTCGGTGCGCGCTTCGGCATGGACATGAAGGTCGGCCTGCCGTATCGCATCACGAACGAGGTGGTGGAGTTCGAGGAGGGGCGCCGCATCGCGTGGCGCCACTTCGGTCACCACATCTGGCGCTACGAGCTGGAGCCGGTCGAGGGCGGCACCCAGGTCACCGAGACCTTCGACTGGCGAACGTCGCGCTTCCCGCCGTTCTACACGTGGGTGCGCGCCGATCGGCACAACCACACCGCGATCGTCGCGACCCTCGATCGTCTCGCCGCGCTCGTGGAGGACGAAGGGACCGGGGCGTAGACTGCGCAGTCACCTGGAGGGCTGACCGAGTGGCCGAAGGTGCTCGCCTGCTAAGCGAGTAGGGGGTGCGAAACCTCCTCGAGGGTTCAAATCCCTCGCCCTCCGCCAAACCGCACCCGGCATCGCACGGATCGCCGGGGGACGGAGCACCGTGGCGCGACTCGCCGACCGGCATCCCGCGAACGTCGACGGACGCTGGTACGTCGACACGCGCTGCATCGACTGCGACGTCGCCCGCCACCACGCGCCCGATCTGATCGCGGCGCTCCCCGACGGCAAGTCGGTCGTGGCCCGCCAGCCGGCGACACCGGCCGAAGAGCTCCAGATGTGGCGCGCCGCGGTCGCGTGCCCGACGAAGTCGATCGGCACCACCGATCGAGCCCCGGCACCCGCCGACGTGTTCCCGTGGGAGCTCACGCCGGGCGTCTTCCTCCTCGGTCACAACGATCGGCGTTCGTTCGGTGCGCACGCGTGGTGGGTGCCGCGCTCCGACGGTGGGCTCATGGTCGACGCGCCGCACTGGAGCGCCGATCTCGTGACCGCGCTGGAAGCACGTGCCGGTGTCGCCGACGTGCTCCTGACCCACCGCGACGACATCGCCGATGCGGCCAAGTACGCGGACCACTTCGGAGCGCGCGTGTGGATCCACGAAGACGACCGTGACGCCGTGCCGTTCGCCACCCACACGATCACCGGCGTCGAACCGACCGAGCTGCGCCCTGGTGTGCTCGTGTTCCCGGTCCCCGGACACACGCGAGGCAGCGTGCTCTACCTCGTCGACCGCGAGCACCTGTTCAGCGGCGACTCCCTCGCCTGGTCGTGGCGGCGCGACGACCTGGTCGCGTGGGAAGACGTCGCGTGGTACTCGTGGTCCGCCCAGCTGCGGTCGCTGCGGCGGTTCGCCGACGCCGGTCTCCCGTTCTCGTGGGTGTTGCCCGGACACGGGAAGTGGCACGGCGCGCCGCCGGCCGAGATGCACGACCGGCTCGTCCGACTGCTCGATCGGCTCGCGGGGTCGCGAGCGTCGTGACGCGAGCACGCGCGTAACGTCACCGCATGGGCGACTGGCAGGACATCGGCGTCGTGCGCGGCGACGACGGTCGGCGACGTTGTGGGTGGGGCGCGACGCCACCCGAGTACGCGGCGTACCACGACGAGGAATGGGGACGCCCGGTCGTCGACGACACCCGCATCTACGAGAAGCTGTGTCTCGAGGGGTTCCAGTCGGGGCTGTCGTGGCTCACGATCTTGCGCAAGCGCGACGGCTTCCGGCGCGCGTTCGCTGATTTCGACCCGGAGCGCGTCGCACGTTTCGGTGCGCGCGACATCACGCGTCTGCTCGGCGACGCAGGCATCGTGCGCCACCGCGGCAAGATCGAGGCGACGATCGCGAACGCGCGCGCCGTCGTCGCGCTGCACGAGCAGGGCGACTCGCTTGCGTCGTTGCTCTGGGAGTACGAGCCGAGCCGCCGCGGACGTCCCGCGCCGGCGCGGCTCGGTGACCTCTCGCCGACCGTGCCCGAGTCGGTGGCCCTCGCCAAGGACCTTCGTCGCCGCGGGTTCCGGTTCATCGGACCGACCACGGCCTACGCCGCGATGCAGTCGCTCGGGTTGGTGAACGACCACCTCGCGGGGTGTCACGTCCGCGCCGCGTGCGACCGCGACCGGCGGGCGGCCGCCGTGCCGCGCCCCGGGTCGAGCACGTGACAGGCTGAACGGGCGATCCCGAGGAGGCGCCGTGACGACCCAAGACCTGTGGGCGGGCATCCTGCTCGAGCTCGGTACGGCGACGCTCGGCGAATCCGGTGCCGGGACGCTCCCCGCGCGCATCGGCGCCGCGTGGCCGGGTGCCGCACTCGCGGCACCCGCGGTCCCGGTGCGGGTTGCGGCCGGCGACAACCTCGCGATCCACGTGGCGGTCGCGGAGGCGCCCCCGGGTCACGCCTTGGTCGTGGCGGTCGACGGCGAGCCGGAGCGGGGCTACTGGGGCGAGGTGCTCACGACGGCCGCGCAGGCGCGTGGGCTCGTCGGCCTCGTGATCGACGGCGGCGTGCGCGACGTCGCGCAGCTCGAGCACCACCGCTTCCCGGTGTTCTCGTCGATGATCGCGCTGCGCGGCGCCACCAAGGAGCGCCCCGGCACCGTCGGCCAGACGGTCGCGATCGACGGGACGCAGGTCGCCGCGGGCGACTGGGTCGTCGGCGATCGCGACGGTGTCGTGGTCGTGCCGGGAGCGACCATCGAAGCGGTCGTCGACGCGGGTCGCGCGCGAGCGGAGCGAGAGCAGCACCTGTTCGCCGAGCTGCACGCCGGCCGCACCACGATCGAGCTGCTCGGTCTCGACGGGTCGCGGATCACCCGGGCCTGACGACGTTCGGCGGCGTCGCGCCTGCGAGCACCGTCGCCACCGCGCTCGTGGCGAGCCGCGCCATGTTGGTGCGCGTCGCGCGCGACCCGCTGCCGATGTGCGGGAGCAGCACGGTGCGGGGTGCGTCGAGCAGGCGCGGGTGGACGATCGGTTCGCGTTCGTATACGTCGAGACCGGCGGCGAACAGGCGGCCGTCGTGCAAGGCGTCGGCCAGCGCTTCCTCGTCGACCACCGGACCCCGCGCGGTGTTCACCAACACCGCGCTCGGGCGCAGCAGCGCGAGCCGGCGCGCGTCGAGGAGATGGCGGGTGTCGCCGCCGCCGGGGACGTGCAGCGAGACGATGTCGGCGCGCGAGAGCAGCTCGTCGAGGTCGGCGACGTAGCCCTCCTCGCCGGTGTCGTTCCGCGCGTGGTGCAGGACGCCCATGCCGAACCCGCGCGCGCGGCGGGCGACGGCGCGACCGATGCGCCCGTAGCCGACGAGGCCGAGCGTGGCGCCGTGCACGTCGCGGCCGAGGTACTGCGTGATCCCCCAACCGGCCCAACGACCGGCGCGCAGGTCGGCTTCGGCGTCGGACGCGAGTCGGCACGCAGCGAGGATGAGCAGGAACGCGGTGTCGGCGGTCGTCTCGTCGAGCACGCCCGGCGTGTTGCAGACAGCGATCCCGAGTCGATCGGCCGCGGCGACGTCGATGTTGTCGTACCCGACCGCGACGTTCGCCACGACCTGGAGGCGGCCCGCACCCGCCTCGAGGACCTCCGCGTCGATCCGGTCAGTGAGCAGGCACACGATCGCGTCGACCTCGGACGCGAACGCGCGCAGCTCGTCGGAGGTGTACGCGACGTCGTCGGGGTGCGGGCCGACGATCTCGTGCCCGTCGAGCGGGTCGAGTCCGCCGTCGGGGAGCCGGCGCGTGACGAGCACCCGTCGCATCCGCGCGCCCCGTCGACTCAGTGGTGCGTGTAGTCGACCGGGCCCGCGTCGGGGACGCCGACCGCGAAGCAGAAGCAATGGATCGGCGCGTGGTCGCTGATCGGACGCAGCGAGTGGATCGCGTCGGGCGGGATGTGCACGAGGTCGCCCTGGCCGATCTCGCGTTCCTCTCCATCGATCGTCATGAGGCCGCGCCCCGACGTGACGTAATAGAACTCGTGGGTGGGGTGGTGGTGCGGATCGACGAACCCGCCACCCGCGACCTCGAACTCGCTGACGAGTTCCAGGTGACCGCCGCGCGTGATCTCGAACATCTCGCGCGGGGAGACGAGCCACCACACGGGGACCGTCCCGTTGTGCTCGACGACCGGAGCGACGTCTTCGATCGAGCGCACGTCCATGGCATCCTCCGTACACTGACGCCGGCGTCAGGCGAGAGCGTACGCCGGGGAGGCTGCCGTGCGTGAGGTGCGCGCGATCGAGCTCGTCGCGGAGCCGCTGACTCCGCTGCGGTGGGCGCCTTTCGGCACCGTCGTCTCCGAAGAGGGCACCGAGCACGACCGCGCCGCGCTCGAGTTCGCGTGGGACGACGGCGCGGTCAACTTCATCGCGCACGACCGTGACGAGATCCCCCGCGACGCCGACGGCGTCATGGTGTGCGACCACCTGAACCGTCACGACACCCACACCCAGACGCTGATGCCGGTCGACCAGCCGGCGCTGCTCGTGGTCGCGCCGGCGGACGTCGGGTTCGCCGCCGGGGAGGATGTCGAGGCGGTGCGCGCGTTCCTGCTCGAGCCGCTGCAGGCGGTGCACCTGTTCCGTGGCACCTGGCACTGGGGTCCGTTCCCTGTGGAGGCGCCACGGGTCCGGATCTTCAACGTCCAGGGTCGGGGCTACCCACGCGACAACACAGTGTCCGACCTCGGCGCCCGACTCGGCGTGCGCTTCCGGGTGCTCGCCGCACCGTCGTGATCCCCGGTGTGGGGAGCAGCGCCGGAGGGTAGGGCGAGCGCGCGGAGAGTGGTCAAGGCGGGCTGGCGATCTCCCGATGAATGGAGGAACGGAGCCCATGATGACTCGACTGGATGATCTCGACCGCCGGATCGTGGACGCGGAGCGCGCGAGCGGCATCCGCGGTCACGGCTCCCTGAGCGTCGCCGCGATCCGCCGCCGTTCCCGGCAGGTCGCCGCGCTCACCGCGTTCGTCCTGTTCGCGCTGGTCGCGTCGACGCTCGTGTACCTCGGTGCCGATGACGTCGGTGGCGTCGTCGACGCCCGCGTGCTGCGGGCGGCGATGATCCTGTTGTCGCTCGGCTTCCTCGCCTACGCGTGGGAGCGTGACGTGCAGCTCCGCCGCCTCGCCGCGCTCGGCGCCGAGCTGCGTGACGTGCACCTGAGTGTCGCTGACGGGATCCTGCGCGAGGCCGCGATGGCGACCGTGGAGGACGACCTGCACGCGTCGCTCGTGCTCGAAGACGTCCTCGACCACGCGTTGCACCGCGTGCGTGACTTGGTCGACGCGGGCGCGACCGGGATCCGGCTCCTCGGTGCCGACGGGTGTCTGCGTCTGGCCGCGGTCGGCGGCAACGCGCACCGCCGGGAGGGTGTGGACGCCGCGCTCGCGGAGCGCGCGGCGCGAGTGGGTGAGCTGATGCGCCGACCCGACGGCGGCGCGATGGCCGTCCCGCTCGTGCACGAAGGCCGGCTCCTCGGTGTGCTCGAGGTCGGCGCGCCGACGGGAGGCGTCTTCGACGTGACCGACGGCCAGATCGTGTCGTCGTTCGCGCCGCGCGTCGCCATCGCGGTCCACAACTCGCGTCTGTACGAGGACGCGCTCGTCGCCCTCGAGCGCGCCGACGTCTGAGGCGCGCCGAGCGCCGAGCCCCTACGACGTTCCACCCCGTTCCGGCGCGTCCCGCGTCGTCCGTGTGTCACGCTGCACGCGCCGGAACGGCGACATCCGACGATCGGGTCCGCACCGCGGGTGCGGGGAGAGGCAGAGCGCATGGGTGAGCTCGACGGGCTCGGCGCGGTGGTCACGGGTGGCGCGTCGGGGATCGGTGCTGCAACCGTGCGTCGGTTGGCCGGTGAGGGTGCCCGGGTCGCGGTCCTCGACCGCGACGGTGGCGGCGCCCAACAGGTCGCGGCGGAGGTCGACGGCGCGATCGCGCTGACCGCCGACGTGCGCGATCCCGAAGCCGTCGGTCGCGCCGTCGACGAAGCCGCGAACGCGTTCGGTGGGCTCGGGATCCTCGTGAACAACGCGGGCACCGGCGACCTGCGCCCGCTGCACACCCTCGACGACAAGCTGTGGCAGCGCCTGCTCGACGTGAACCTCGCGGGCACGTTCCACGCGAGCCGGGCAATCGTTCCGCACCTGCTCGACCACGGCGGCGGCGCGATCGTGAACAACGCGTCGGTGTCGGGCATCACGCCGACGCGCAACGAAGCCGCGTACTCGGCGGCGAAGGCGGGCGTGATCGCGCTCACGAAGAGCCTCGCGCTCGAGTACGGCCCGAGCATCCGAGCCAACTGTGTCGCCCCCGGCTTCGTGCGCACGCCGCTCACCGCGATCTGGGACGACCACCCCGACGCGTTCGCCCCGATAGCGGCGTCGATCCCGCTCCGACGCATGGGCACCGCCGACGAGGTCGCGCAGGTGATCGCGTTCCTGTGCTCGCCGCGCGCGTCGTACGTGACCGGCCAGACGATCGTGGTCGACGGCGGGCTGTCGTTGCCGCAGGCCGGCACCGACGCCGCGCTCGCGAAGCTCTTCGACGAGCTCTCGGGCTGACGCCACACCACCGCCCGCACGCGACGCCCGGACGCGACGACGCCCCCGCCGCAGCGGGGGCGTCGTGGGGAACCGGGCGGTCGGGTCAGACCGCTTCGAGCAGCTGGCGGGCGCCGACGTCGGCCGAGGGGTGCCGCAACTTCGACATCGCTCGGGCCTCGATCTGGCGGATCCGCTCACGCGTGAGCCCGAAGTGGCCGGCGACGTCCTCGAGCGAACGCTCGCCGCCGCCGTCGAGACCGAACCGCA
Source organism: Acidimicrobiia bacterium (assembly GCA_036277635.1). Taxonomy (GTDB): domain Bacteria; phylum Actinomycetota; class Acidimicrobiia; order IMCC26256; family PALSA-610; genus DASUMP01. The sequence continues at coordinate 21,336 of DASUMP010000068.1, forward strand.
GCGTGACGATCGTGCGCTCGCGGTCGTCGAGCACGGCGAGCAGCTTGGCCACCTCGCTCGGCAGCAGCGACTGGGCCGCCGCGTCGAACGGAGCGATCGCGTCGCGGTCTTCGACGAAGTCGCCGAGCTCGGCGTCGCCGTCGTCGCGGATGGGCTCGTCGAGCGACACCGTGTCGGCCGCGTAGCGCAGCACCTCGACGACACGCTCGAGCGGCATCTCGGCCTCGCTCGCGAGCTCGGCGAGCGTGGGCTGACGGCCGAGCTTGCCCTCCATCGCGCTGCGCAGCTTGAGCAGCGCGGCCAGCATGTCGCCGGCGTGGACGGGGAGGCGGATCACGCGCGCCGAGTTCGCGATGCCGCGCTGGATCGCCTGGCGGATCCACCACGTGGCGTACGTCGAGAACTTGAAGCCCTTGCGCCACTCGAACTTGTCGACCGCGTGGATGAGTCCGAGGTTGCCTTCCTGCACGATGTCGAGCAGGGGCAGCCCCGACGCCTGGTACTTCTTCGCGATCGACACGACGAGGCGGAGGTTGGCGTTCACGAAGTCGGCGTGGGCCTGGTTGCCGGCCCGGATCGCGCGCCGCAGCTCGCGCTTCTTGGCGGGCGTGATCTTCTTCGCGTTGGCGAGCTCTTCGGTCGCGACGCGACCGGCTTCGATCGCCTGCGCGAGGCGGATCTCGTCGTCCTTGGTCAGCAGGTCGTGGCGGCCGACGTCTTCGAGGTAGAGACGGACGAGGTCTTCGTAGTCGCGTTCTTCACGGCGGGGCTTGGTCTTCGGGGGCATTCGTCCTCGGGAGTGCTCGGGGGCGGACTTCGGCGGCACCGGGCGCGTGCGGAGCCGGTGGCCAACAAGGTGTGAACGTCGAACGGCGACGGGATGTTCCCCGACGGTCGAGCCGTTCGGCGGGCGGGGGATGACCCTCCATTCTGCACGATCAGCACGACCATCTCACACTCGGGGCGGTCCGTGTCGTACGAAATCTCAATTCCCCGCCGCCGGCAGCCGTCAGACAGCAGAACCGGGCCCGGCGGGCGGATCTTCCCGGGGCCCGGCACCCTCGCTGACCTGGGCCTCTGCGAAGGTCGCCATCTCGGTGAGGACGCCGGCGGCGGCCTCGACCACCGGGACCGCCAGGCACGCCCCGGTGCCCTCGCCGAGGCGCATCGACAGGTCGAGCAGGGGGCGGAGGCCGAGGTGGTCGAGCGCCGCCGTCGCTCCCGGCTCGGTCGAGCGGTGACCGGCGATGCAACGGGGCACGACCGCGGGGGCGAGTCGGGCGGCGACGAGGGTGCCGGCGAGCGCGATCACCCCGTCGACGAGCACGGGCACGCCGGCGGCGGCGCCGCCCACGACGAATCCGGCGATCGCCGCGATCTCGAGGCCCCCGATGTCGGCGACGACGGCCACCGCGTCGTCGGTGCGCGCGACGCGCGCGGCGGCGCTCGCCACGATCTCGGTCTTGCGCCGGAGTGTCGCGTCGTCGATGCCGGTGCCGCGGCCGGTCACGTCGTCGGGAGCGCGTCCGGTGCACGCGGCGACGAGCGCGGCGGCCGCGGTCGTGTTGCCGATGCCCATGTCGCCCGTGACCAGCAGTCGTGCTCCCGCGTCGACGAGCTCAGCGGCGAGGCGTGCGCCGATGTCGAGCGCGCGCTGCGCGTCGTGACGGGTCATCGCGGGACCGACGGCGAGGTCGGCGGTCCCCGCGCGCACCTTCTCGTGGCGCACGCCGCGCACCGAAGCGAGATCGCTCGCGACGCCGACGTCGACCACGTACACCTGCGCGCCGACGTGGCGAGCGATCGCGTTGATGGCCGCGCCCCCCGCGGCGAAGTTCGCCACCATCTGGGCCGTCACCGACTGGGGCCACGGCGTGACACCTTGTGCGACCACGCCGTGGTCGGCCGCGAAGACGGCGACCGCCGCCGGAGCCGGCGCGGGCGGTGGGCACACACCCGCGATGCCCGCGAGCTGGATCCCGAGCGCTTCGAGCACGCCGAGCGAACCCGCCGGCTTCGTCAGCTGGTCGTGACGGTCGCGCGCGGCGCGCATCGCGGCGGTGTCGAGCGGCGCGACTGCCGCGGCGGCGCGGGCGAACGCGGTGCCGGGAGCGTCGGCCGGGGTCACGGCCCCCATCCTTCGATCGCGGTGCGGACGGTCTCCAGCCCTCGCTCGGACGGGACGCCGAGGCGGACGCCGTCGGGGATCCCGAACGACGACGTGTCGCGCACGAGCACGCCCCGCCGACCGAGGTGCTCGCGGAGCCCGGGTGCGTGACGGATGAGCACGAAGCACGCGTCGGACGGGTCGGCGGACGCGCCGTGCGCGTGGAGCAGCGCGACGAGCGCGGCCCGGAGCTGGGCGATCTCGGCGGACCACGTGTCGAGCGCGGCGAGGGAGAGCAGCTCGGGCACGAGCGCGGTCGCGAGCGCGCTGACCGACCACTCGGGCTGACGCGCCGCGACGCGCGCGGCGAGCGCCGGATCGGGTGCGACGATGTAGCCGATCCGCAGCCCGGGGCACGCGAAGAGCTTCGTGAGCGAGCCGACGACCACCGCGCCACGGTCGGCGTCGCCGCGCGTCCACCGGCCGGTCGCGAGCGCGAAGAACGCTTCGTCCCACACGCCGGCTCGGTCACCGTCGTCTGCCAGCCGCCCGGTCGGGTTGTTCGGGTTCGAGCGCCATCGTGGGGCTCGGTCGTCGAGCGCCGCGAGGTGGCGGGCATAGAGCGAGAACTCCTCCTCGGCGACCGCCCCGACGGGTAGCTCTGCGGCGACGAGCGCGATCGCTTCGGCGCCGCCGTTGGTGAGCACGACCCGCTCGGGTGCGACGCCCAGCACCGACGCGAGCTCGGCCGTCGCGGCCGAGGCGTCGGGGTAGCGGTGCACCGATGCGGCGTGCCGGGAGACGAACGATGCGACGTCGGGCGCGCACGGGTTGGTGCTCACCGACAGGTCGAGGATCGACTCGATCCCGACACCGAGGGCACGCGCGAGTCGGTCGGCGTCGCCGCCGTGCGGTCCCGGCGCGGGCACGACGGGGCCGGCCGCGACCGGCACCCCGCGCTCGGTCACCGTGAGCGCCCCGCGACGGCGCCGGCCGCGGCGACCGCCGCGAGCGCGAGGACGAGGACGCGCTCGACGTCGTCGCCGAGGCGCACCGCGGCCGCGACGTGTGGCGCGTCGGGACGGGGTCCGCACCCGAGGCGGGGACGGTCCTCGGCGCGCTCGCCGTAGTGGAGCGGGCCACCGAGCTCGACGCCCAGTGCACCGGCGAACGCGGCCTCGGCGGCGCCGGCGTTGGGCGACGGGTGGGCGGGTGCGTCGTCGCGCACGGCGCGGAGGATGGCGTCGCGCGCCCGCGGCCGCGCGACGAGGACGAGCCCGACTGTGATGCGGGCGGGGAGCCACGCCGCGAAGTCGTCGAGGCGCGCGGCGGCGGACCCGAAGCGCTCGTAGCGCGTCGACCGGTGGCCGACCATCGCGTCCATCGTGTTGATCGCTCGGTGCACGAGCGCCCCCCGCGCGCCCGCCACCGCCGCCCACCACGCCGGCGCCACGACAGCGTCGACGGTGTTCTCGGCGACCGATTCGATGACCGCGGCGGCGATCCCCGAGCGGTCGAGCGCGCTCGGATCGCGACCGACGAGCGCGGGGAGGAGCGTGCGCGCCCGTTCGACGTCGTCGTCGAGCGCGACACCGACGCGTGACGCGACGGCGCGCAGCTCGCGACCCGCCGCTGCGCACGCGACCGCCGGAGCGGTGGGCACGATCGATCCGGCGAGCGCGGCCACGCCGACGCCAGCCATCGCGTACACGACTCCCCGCGTGCGCGACGGCGCGTACATCTCTTCCTCGACGCGGCTCATCAGCGCGCCGAACCCCGCGACCGGGTGGACGCGCGCGGGTGGCTCGCCCACCGCGCGGTCGATGAGCAGCCCGAGCGCCGTCGCGCGACAGCGATCGGCGACACCGCTCACCACCGCGCGCTCCACGCCAACAAGCCGGCGGTCTCCCCGAGGAGGATCGCGGCGCCGAGGACGTCGCCGGTGAAGCCGCCGAGCCGTCGACGCGCGAACGCGACGGTCGCGACGGCCGCCGCGACCGCGGTCGCGACGCCGGCGCCGCCGGCGAGCCCGTCGCCGAGCACACCGATCGCGAGCGCGCCGACCAGGGCTCCGCCTCCGATCGCGGTCACGGCGTGTCGCGAGCCCGTCGTGGCGAGCAACGCCGCCGCGAGGCCGTCGTCGCGCGCGTACGGCACCCGGGCCAGCGCGAGTGCGGCGACCGTTCGGGCCGCGATCCACACGGCGACGACGACGGCGACGTTCGCGTCGACCGACGCGAACGCGGCCACTCGCGCGAGGAGCACGGTGGTCACGGACGCGACCGCGAACGCGCCGACGCCGGGGGTCCGCATGATCTCGAGCCGACGCTCCCGCGACGCGTGGGGGAGCAGTCCGTCGGCCGCATCGGCGAGTCCGTCGACGTGCAGCATCCCGGTGAGCGCGAGGTCGACCGCGATGACGACGGCGGCGGCGACTGCGGGCGGCCACACCTCGGCCGCGCCCCACCACGCGACACCCACCACGGCGCCGAGCACCGCCCCGACGACCGGGAACCACGGGACCGCGCGTGCCGTCGGCACACGGGCACCGCCGAGCGTCGAGAGGAGGCTCAGTGCCTCACGCACGCGGCACCACGGTCGTGTCGGGGTCGTCGAGCACGAGCGTACGACCGGCGACGACGAGCAGCGCGTGGTGCGCGACGCGCGCGAGTGCTCGGTTCGCGTCGCCCAGCGCGTCGGCGAACTGCACGCCGAGCGCCGTCGGTGCGTGCACGCCCAGCCCGACCTCCTCGGACACGACGACGGTGGGCGCGGTACGGGCGCGCAGTGCGGCGCACAGCGCGTCGACGTCGGCCCGGAAGTCGCACGCCGCGACCCACGCGCCGATCGAGTCGACGAGCACGACCCCGGCGCAGCCGGCCACGACGCCGGGGAGATCGGGGCCCGACTCCACGGTCGTCCACGTGGAGGGACGCCGTGCCCGGTGCCGCGCGATTCGCTCGTGGAACGCGGCGTCGCCCGGCGTCGTGGTCGCGGTCGCCACGTAGGTCACGGTGTCCGTCTCGCCGGCCAGGTCGCGAGCGATCCGCTCGCCGACCTCGCTCTTCCCCGAGCGTGTCCCGCCGAGCACGAGCGTGATCACCCTCGTCGACCGCCCGGGAGCACCAGGCCGGCGAGCACCGCGCGGTGGACCGAGCGCGCGAGACGCGCGCCCCACTCCGAACGGGGGCCCGCGAACCGCGCGGCGTCGCCCGTGGTCGGGCAGCAGACGCACACTGCGTCGCTCGCCGTGCCCGTGCCGGCGATCCTCGTCTCGAAGAGGGCTTGCGACTTGGCCTCGGTCGCCGTCGCGACTGCGTTGACGAGGGCATCGTCGGTCAGGGGCACCGGCACGAACGCCACGAGGTTGATCGTGCCCGGCCGGCGCCCGTCGTCTGTGGCGCCGGAGGGGGCGTCGGCCGCGGCCCAGGTCGGGTCACGCACGCCAACGGTGGCGAAGCAGTGCACGCCACCATCGGTCGCGCCTCGCACCTTCTCCACCGGTGCCGCGGTCAGCATCCCGATGCCGGTCCCCGTGCAGCCGAGCGCGGCCGCGAGCTCGCCGACGTGCGCGCCGAGATCGGTGCGCGCGTAGTCCTGGGGGACCTGCGCGTTCAGCACCCAGTCGCGCGGCCCGATGCCTCCCCCGACCGACGCCGAGGAGATCACGAGACGCGGTGTCGGGAACCGCCACCGCAACGCGGCGACGATGTCGCGGCTGGAGCACAGGTCGGGAGCGTGCTCGTGCGCGCCGAGCACGCTCCCGACGGCGACGTCGTCGTGGTCGACGCCAGCCATCTCAGTAGTCGATGCCCTTCTTGGCGAGGATCCCCGCGTCGTATGCGTGCTTCACCTTGCGCATCTCCGTGACGGTGTCAGCCGCGTCGATCAGCGCGCCCGGCGCGTCGCGTCCGGTGAGCACGACGTTCACCGTGTCGGGGCGCTCGGCGAGCGTGCGCACCACGTCGTCGGTGTCGATCCACCCCCAGTTCATCGGGTACGTGATCTCGTCGAGCACGACCAGGCGGTGCTCGCCCGCGGCGATCAGCTCCTTCGCGTGGCGCCAGGCTTCTCGCGCGACGGCCTGGTCGTGGGTGAGGTCGGCCGAATCCCACGTGAAGCCCTCGCCGATCGCCCACCACTCGACGCCGAGGCGGCGGCCGACCTCTTCCTCGCCGGTCTGCCAGTCGCCCGACTTCAAGAACTGCACCACCGCGACTCGCCAGCCGCGGGCGATGCCGCGCAGCATGACGCCGAAGGCGGCGGTCGACTTCCCCTTGCCGTCACCGGTGTGGACGAGCACGAGCGAACGTGCCGTGCGCATCGCGTCGGGGTGACGGTGCTCGGTGGGCGGGGTGTCGGTCACGGAGCAGCCTCCGGGTCGGGCGCGCTCCCGCGCGAGTGCGCGGAGCGAGCAGGGATGACGACGAGGCCGCCGTGCTCGTCGTGGAGCACGCGCACACGCGCGCCGTAGTGACGAGCGACGTTCGCTTCGGTGAGCACGTGCGCGGCGGGTCCTTCGTCGACCAAGCGCCCGCGATCGAGCAGCACCAACCGGTCGGCGTACTGGCCGGCGAGCGTCAGGTCGTGCATGGTCGACACGACGGTGAGCGCGCGCGTGTGACGCAGGTGCTCGACGAGGTCGAGCACGTCTTGTTGGTGACCGATGTCGAGGGCGGTCGTGGGTTCGTCGAGGAGCAGCAACGGCGTGTCCTGGGCGAGCGCACGCGCGAGCAGCACCCGCTGGCGCTCACCGCCGGAGAGCGAATCGACGTCGCGCGCCGCAAAGGCGACGAGATCGAGGAGCGCGAGCGCCGCATGGACCGCGTCGAGATCGTCGTCGTCCTCGGATCCCAGGAACGGGATGTGCGGTGTGCGCCCCAGGAGCACGTACTCGACGACGGTCACGCCGGCGGGCACTACCGGGACCTGCGGGACGAGCGCGACCCGTTGCGCTCGTGCCCGAGCGCCGAGCGTCGAGAGCGGTGTGCCGTCGAGCTCGATGTCGCCCGACGCGCCGACGAGGCCCGCGCACGCGCGCAGCAGCGTGCTCTTCCCCGCACCGTTCGGACCGACGACGGAGAGCCACTCTCCGGGCGCGACGGCGAAGGTCACGTCGTGGATGACGGACGCGCCGCCGAGCACCACGTCGATCGCGGTGCAGCGCAGTGCCGCGCGCGGGGGTGCGACCGTCTCGGCGGTCACGCGCGCGCTCCCCGCGCCGAGCGCAGCACGAGCACGAAGAACGGCGCGCCGAAGAACGCGGTGACGACGCCGACCGGGAGCTCGGCGGGCGCGATGACCGTGCGGGCGAACACGTCGGCTCCGGCGAGGAACGCGGCACCGAACAGCAGCGACAACGGCAGGATGACGCGGAAGCTCGTGCCCGCCAGGAGCCGGACGGTGTGGGGCACGATGATCCCGACGAACCCGATCAACCCGCTCATCGAGACCGCGGCGGCGGTCGCCAACGTCGCGGCGACGACGACGGTGAGCCGCACCCGCGACGCGTGGAGTCCGAGGCTGGTGGCCTCGGCGTCGCCGACCGCCAGCACGTCGAGCGCGCGTCGGTGCACCAGCAGCACGCCCGTGCTCAGCGCGAAGTACGGCAGCACCAGGACGACATCACGCCACCCGGCCGTGGTGAGTCGGCCGAGGATCCACGAGTACACCTCGCGGATCGTCTCCGACTCGCGCTGTTGCACGTAGGTCTGGGCCGCGGTCAGGAAGCTGGTGACCGCGACGCCCGCCAGGACGAGCGCGGCGACGGATCGTCCGCCCGCGCCGCCGACGGCGTACGCGATCGCGACCGCGCCCGACGCGCCCGCGAACGCGGCGATCGGCACGGGGTCGAGGAACGACGAGCTGCGGCTGAAGCCCGACACGATCACGAGCGTCACGCCGAGCCCCGCGCCGGCGGCGGCGCCGAGCAGGTACGGGTCGACGAGCGGGTTGCGGAACACGCCCTGGTACGACGCGCCCGCGATCGAGAGCATGGCGCCGACGAGCAGACCGAGCGCGACGCGCGGCAGCCGCAGCTCCCACACGATCGCCGCTTCGCGCGCGTCGAGTCCCGAGTCGATGTCGATCAGCGGCATGCGATCGAGCACCTCGAGGAACGTGCGCCACGGACTGATGCCCACCGGACCGACGGACGCGCCCACGATCGCGGCGCCGACGACCGCGACGACACCGGCGCCGATCCAGCCGACGCCGAGCGTGCGGGGCCGCGCGACGACCCGGGCGGAGCCGATCGCGCGCGCGGGTGCGGCGGCGGCGGTCATCAGTAGGGGTCCGCCCCCGTCGCTGCCGTGGTGGCGGTGACGATCTGCTCGAGGAGATCGACCACACGCGGACCCCAGCGCGACGCGATGTCGTCGTCGAGCTCGACGATGCGCCCGGCGCGCACGGCGGTCATCGTCGACCACCCGGCGCGATCGGCCACGGTCTCGGCGGTCTGGTTGCAGCACTTCGTGTCGGCGAGGAAGATCACGTCGGGGTCGGCGTCGACGATGTACTCGACCGAGAGCTGCGGGTACCCGCCCGACGTGCCGTCGTCGGCCGCGTCGGCGATGTTCTCGAACCCGGCCATCGAGAACAGCGCGCCGATGAACGTCGACGACGTCACCGAGAAGTACTCGGTGTCGAGCTCGTAGTAGTAGGTGAGCGGTTCGTCGGTGTCGGGCACCGACGCGACCAGCTCGTCGATCTCGGCGCGCATGTCGTCGGCCACCGCGCGGGCCGCGTCGACGTGACCGGTCACGAGCCCGAGCAGCTCGAGCTGCTCGTAGCTGTCGTCGAGGACGGCGGCGGCCGGCGCGACGACGAGGGGGACGTCGATCGCGGCGAGCTCGTCGCCGATGTCGTCGCTCTGCATCACGACGAGATCGGGGTCGTACCCCGCGATGGCCTCGACGTTCGCCTGGTACCCCGACAGGTCGGTGATCGGAGCCTCGGGTGGGAAGGTCGAGAACTCGTCGACGGCGACCACCTGGTCGCCCGCGCCGATCGCGAACAGCATCTCGGTCGCGGTGGGCGAGAGCGAGACGATGCGACTCGGTTGCTCGTCGATCGTGATCTCGCCGTTCGCAGCGGTCACGGTCACCGGGAACGCGGTGGGTGCACTCGACGTGGTGCTCGCGTCGGCGCCGACGTCGGTGGTGTCGTCGTCGCCGCACGCGGTGAGCGCGAGGGCGGCGACGACGAGCAGCGGAACGATGGCACGGCGTCTCACGGCTACCTCCTGTGGGTCGAGGAAGCTCGATCCGCCGACAGGAGGCCTGCCGGACGAACTTGCTCTGTCCTCGAGAGCTGGGTTCGTCACCGACTGGCCAGGCGGCCTGGCTGACCTCCCACGGTGGGAGGGTTCACAGTTGCGGGACAGCGCCGGGATCGCACCGGACTTCGCTGACCAGTCGGTATCGCCGGCGAGCATACGCCCGCGGCGTGCGGCGCGCTCGGGGTGCTTGGCAACGACGGC
>DASUMP010000069.1:0-18152 GCA_036277635.1 Acidimicrobiia bacterium
TGCTCACGCGGGCCGGAAGCACGGGACGGTCGTCCCGTCGCGCACGTCGTACCACTCGAGCTCGACCGGCATCCCGATCCGCACGTCGTCGGGCTCGCACTCGACGATGCTCGCGACGATCCGGCAGTCGGTGCCGGGCAGGTCGACGACGCCGGCCACGACGGGCAACGCGTCGCGCACGTCGGGGATCACCGCGTGGCGGACCACCGTGAACGAGTAGAGGGTGCCGCGCCCGTCGTGCTGCACCCAGTCGACCTCGCTCGCCCGACACCGCCAGCAGAACGGCCCCGGCGGCATCCGGTAGGCGCCGCACGCCACGCAGCGCGGCACCACGAGTCGGTGCTCGACCGCGGCCTGCCAGAACGGCTCGGTCCACACGTTGGTCATGATCTGCACGACATCGGGCGGGAGGACTCCGCGGGGGATGGTCACGACGCTCCTCGGTGATCGGTCATCGGTGCAGCACCAGCGCGGACACCGGGATCGACGCGGGCCCGCCGGTCACGAGCGCGACCTGCGCGCCCGCGACCTGGTTGACGGCGGTGCCGCGCAGCTGCTCGACGGCCTCTTTCACGTGCGTCATCCCGATGATGTACGCCTCCGACAGGTTGCCGCCGTGGGTGTTCACCGGCAACGAGCCGGTCGGCCACCGGATGTTGCCGTCGGCGACGAACGGCCCGCTCTCACCGATCTCGCAGAACCCGTAGTCCTCGAGCTGCATGAGGACCATCGGCGAGAAGTGGTCGTACAGCAGCGCGACGTCGACATCGGCGGGCGAGCACCCGCTGTCGCTCCACAGGCGCTGGGCGACCGTGCGATGGCCCGACGACGTGAAGTACTCGTCGGGCATCCCGAACCACGTGATCGCCTGACCCCACCGACCGGCACCGCCGTGCGCGGAACCACCGATCACCACGGGCGGGTGCCGCAAGTCGAGCGCGCGCTCGACCGTGGTGGTCACGACCGCGACCGCGCCGTCGCATTCCAAGCAGAAGTCGAACAGGCAGAGGGGGTCGGAGATCATCCGCGCCGCGAAGTAGTCGTCGCGCGTCATCGGGTCGCGCATCAAGGCGGTCTCGCGGCGCGAGGCGTTCGCGCGGGTGGAGATCGCCACTTCCGCGAAGTGCTCACGCGTCGTGCCGTAGAGGTGCATGTGGCGCTGCGCGAGCACCGCGAACATCTGCCCCGGGCCCATCAGCCCCGACGGCTGCACGAAGCTGGCCTCCGGAGACGGTGGCGCCGCGTACACCGCGTTCTTCGCGCCGCGAGGCGCGAACGACGCGCCGAAGCGGCTCGCGGCCTGCTGCAACGTCATCACGCTCACGACGACGTCGGCCTGACCCGCGACGATCGCGGACGCGGCGAGTCCGACCGAGCCGGCCGAACCGCCGCCACCACCGGTGAGCATCGCGGTGAACCGGACGTCGGGGACGCCGAGCCACTGAGCGAGCAGCGAGGTGTCGAACCCCATGCTGTAGAGCGCGAAGCCGTCGAGGTCGTCGACGGTCAGGCCCGCGTCGGCGAGCGCCGCGAGGACGGCCTTCCCGGCCAGCTCGAGTGGCGTCTGCGGCATCGACTCGCCGCGCCGGTAGTACGGCGTGGCGCCGACGCCGACGATCGCGCAGCGGTCGCGGATGGTGCGCTCCGTTCCGGCGCCGGTCATGCCGCCACGTGCGCCTTCGTGAGGTCGACGCGGTAGAGCTCGGCGGCGTTGGTGCACACGATGCGCTGGAGCTCGTCGTCGGGGAGTCCGGCGAAGATCCGCTCGACGACCGCTTGGGACTCGGGGAACGTGCCCTCGGGGTGCGGGTAGTCCGACGCCCACAGCAACGGCTCGACGCCCGTGACCTCGCGCGTGAGGAGCGGAGCCCGGTCGGCGCCCAGGGTCACGTGACACTGCCGGCGCACGTAGGCGCTCGGTGGTTCGGCCAGCTTCGGGTCGACCCACTGCTCGTGCTCGGCGAACGCTTCGTCCATGCGTTCACAGCAGTACGCGAGCCATCCGGCACCCGTCTCCACGAACACGACGTGCAGGTCGGCGAAGCGCTCGAGCACGCCCGACGCGGCGAAGTAGCAGAGCGTCTCGGCGGACAGCAGACCGACCTTGGCGTAGTTGATCACCGCGCCACCGGGACCGCGCTCACCCTGGGGCAGCGCGCCGGTACCGGTGTGGAGCGACAACGGCATCCCGGCGTCGACCGCGATGCGCCACACCGGGTCGTACGCGGCGTCGTTGTACTTCGTCCCCTCCGGCGGCGACGTGGGGATCATCGCGGCCTTGAAGCCGAGCTCGGCGACGCGCGCGAGCTCGCGCTGCGCGCTGTCGACGGCGCGCACCGGCACGACCGCGGCCGGGATGAACACGTCGGGTCGGTGCAGGAACGTCTCGGCGAGCCAGTCGTTGTAGACCCGCGCGCACGCGAGCTGCAGCTCGGCGTCGGGGATCATGTCGATGAACAGTCCGAACGTCGGGTAGATCACCTCGGCGATCACGCCGTCGGCGGCCATGTCGGCCAAGCGGGCATCGGGGTCGGCCCCACCGGCGTGCGCGCCGCCCCCGCCGGGCGCCGATCCTCCGCCGGACACGCGCGACAGCTTGCGGTTGCGCATCCCTTCGATCGCGAGCACGTACCACTCCCCGTCGACCTCGAGGCGCGGCCCCCGGGAGCGGAAGGCCGCCGGCAGCCGCTCCTGCCACAACGTGACCGGCTCGAACACGTGGTTGTCGGCGCTCACCAGCGCGCGCTTGGCCATGGGCTCCTCATCCTCTCGACGGAGACTCGGGCACGACACCGCCGTCGACGACGGCGCCGCGTATCGCGGTCGGGGTGCGCACGAACGGGTGCGCGCGCGGTCGCAGGCTCGACACGACGATCCGACCGTCGTGCGCGTCGAGCGTCCACTCGTCGGTGTCGACCGCGGCGGGTGCTCCCGGCGTCGGCGCGATCGCGAGGGCGGGCCCACAGAGCGCGACGTCGTGCACCGGCACGCCCAGGGCGCGCAGGCGATCCGAAGCGCCCGGGTGCGCACCGACCACGCGCACGCTTGCGAACACGGCCGCCGGGTCGTGACCGAGCGCTTCGAGCCCGTCGAGCAGCGCGGGGCCCACGCCGAGCACGGCGTCGTAGGGCAACCGGCGCAGGAACATCGCGACCCGCGTCGCCTCGGCCGCAGTCGAGTCGGCACACGACAGCTGCGCCCCCGACAGCATCACACCCACGATCAGCGGCCAGTGCTGGGCCGCTTCGGAGAGCATCGAGCAGATGAGCACGCGGTCGCCGGCACCGATGCCGAGCGCGCCGATGCGACGCGCGCCCGCGCCCAGGTCGCGATCCATCTCGTCGGTGGAGACGGGCCACGCGACCCGGCGCGCGCCATCGTCGTAGCACCCGACCCCCCACACGCCGCTCACGCGCCCGCCACCCGGGGGATCTTGTGGGGCGGACCGAGGCGCAACAGCGCGTCGTCGGGGACCAGCTCGACCGCGACGTCGACGCCGACGGCCGCGACCACCGCGTCGCGCACCTCGTCGGCCACGGCGTCGAGGCGCGTGGCGAACTGCGGCGCGTACCCCACGCGCAGCTGCAAGCGATCGGCGGTCGTCGAAGACCGCACGACCTGGAAGAGGCCGGCGGCGGAGGCATCGACCGACTCGATCGCGTCCCAGACGTCGACGGGGAGCACCGAGCGCCCGTCGACGACGACCTCGTCGCTCTTGCGCCCGATCGGCCACAGGCGCGCGTGCGTGCGTCCGCACGCGCACGGCGCCCGCGTGACGCGCACGAGGTCGTCGGAGCGGAAGCGGACGAACGGCGCGACGCGGTTGAACAGCGTGGTTGCCACGAGCTCGCCGCGCCCGCCGTCGGCGACGGGCTCGTCGCCGTCAGGTGTGAGGCACTCCACGAAGACGGTGTCCTCCCAGAAGTGCAAGCCGTCGTGCTCACCGCACTCGAACGCGTAGGTGACGTCGCCCACGCCGGTGTGCTCGAACAGCTCGATCCCCCACGCTTCGGCGAGCTCGCGTGAGCGACGCCCGAGCGGCTCGCCGGCGAACACGACGCCGCGATACGACGAGAACACGTCGACGGGATCGAAGCCGCGACGGTCGCACGCGTCGGCGACCGCACGGATCAGTGCGCTCCCGAAGTTGTAGAGCCCCGTCGGCCGGTACTCGAGGGAGGCCTCGCAGAACCGCTCCATCTCGGCCGGGTCGAAGTCGAAGAGCACCGGGATGCCGCCCATGCCCTGCACGAACCCGTACGTGGGCCCGCGGAACGTGAACAGCACCAGCGCGACGTGGTCGCCGGGCCGCACGCCCATCCCCCAGAAGTCGCGACTGAGCGCCGCCGGACCGCGCCCACGCCCCCACTGCTCGGGCACCAGCGTCGGGTCCCCGGTCGTCCCCGACGTCGACATCACCGCGGTCAGCTCGGCGAGCGGGACGGCGAGCACCCCACCGAACGGATCGGTGCTCCCGTCGCGGTAGCGCCGGATGGCGTCCTTCGACACGAACGGGGCGAGCGCGCAGAAGTCGTCGAGGTCGCGCACGTCGCGAGGGTGCACGCCCGCGGCGTCCCACGCGTGCCGCACGAGCGGTGCATGTTCGTACGCGTGCGGGAGCAGCTCGAGCAGGAGCGCCTCCTGGTGATCGCGCAGCGCGCCACGAGGCATGGTCTCGACGGCTTCGTCGAAGAACCGCGCCGACGGCGGCGGCAGTGCCGTCATGGGCGCGCACCGAGGGCGGGCGCACAGAAGCGCAGGACGTGCGCGCGCGTCTCGGCCCGGTCGAGCGGCACGCTGCGCAAACGGGCCTCCACGCACGCCCACACGACGGCGTGGATCGACGCGGCGTCGAGATCGGGGTGCGCGGTCGGGAAGGTGCCGTCGGCGCGACCGGCGCGCAGGATGTCGCGCAACGCACCGATCACGCCGTCGGTGATCGCGGCGAACTGCTCGGGGAATTCGGCTTGGAGTCGCTTCCCTTCGGCCGCCAACACGCGCGTGCGGCGTGCCCGGCGCGGGTCGAACCCGAGCGCGAGCGTCTCGTCGATCCACGCCTCGAAGGCGGCTCGCGACGAGCGGGTCGCGGCGATGCGCTCCGCGAGTCGCTCCGTGCTCGCCTCCGCCTCACGCGCGTAGATCGCCAGGACCAGCTCGTCCTTGCTCGTGAAGTGCCGGTAGAACGCACGGGTCGAGAGTCCGGCTTCGGCGAGCACATCGGCGACGGTGCACGCGGCCATCCCCTGTCGGCGGAGCACCCGCAACCCCGCTGACACGAGCGCGGCGACTTCGCGCTCCGCCCGTACCCGTTCGCGCGCGGCGGCCCGCGCGACGGATCGATCGACCGCGTCGTGCTCCCCCCGAACTCGCGTCGCGCCGCTCATGCTCGTGAGTGAGAATGACGTTTTCAGTCGGCGCCGTCAAGTTCCCGGGCCGCGACGGGTGCCAAGAGTCACACGAGAACCCCCTGGTGTCACCGACGATCAGGGGTACGTTCGAGACGCACCGCCCCCGCACCCCGTCGGCGGTTGCAGCGCCTGCCGGCGCAGACCCTCACCCCGAGCATCCCGGCAGGATCCCCAACGGCGGGCGAGGCAGGATCGCCTCCCCCGCCGTTGCGCGCTCACGATCCGATCTGGCGGCGGCCCCGCTCCACGACCTCGCGCCGACGGGCCTCGATCGCGGCCGGGTCGAAGCCCGCGCCTTCCCACTCGCGGCTCACGCGGTCCTCGACCGTCCATCCTTCGTCGACCGTCGTTGCCGTGACCTCGTCGTAGGTGCGCAGCATCCGGCGCACCGCGCGCTGATCGATGCCCGCACAGTCGGCGCCAAGACTCCGGCAGAACGGCAGCAGCTCGTCGTGGGCGACCACGTGGTTCACGAGGCCCCAGTCGAGCGCGGTCGTCGCGTCGACGAAGTTGCCGGTGACGCTCATCTCCTTCGCCCGGGCCACACCGATGCGCTGCGGGAGCAGGACGGTGAGACCCCACCCCGGCATCACGCCGACCCGAGCGTGCGTGTCGGCGAAGCGCGCGCGCTCCGACGCGACGAGGAAGTCGCACGCGAGCGCGAGCTCGAACCCGCCGGTGATCGCGACGCCGTTGATCGCGCCGATCACGAGCTTCTCCATCGGCGGGAGCGCCCCTCGCCACGGCAGGCGTCCGTCGCGACGTTCGCCCATGTCGGCGAACCCTTCGCCGGCCGCGCTCGTGTGCCCGCCACCGAACTCTTTGAGGTCGACACCGGCACAGAACGCGGGGTCGGTGCCGGTCAGGATCACGACGTCGACGTCGTCGTCGTGATCGAGCGACTCCATCACCTGCGGCAGGCGTCGTCGAACTTCGCGGTTCAGCGCGTTGCGGGCCTCGGGCCGGTGCAACGTGACGGTCGCGACGCGCTCGGCGACCTCGACCAGCACGACGTCGTCGGTCATGGTGCTCCGTTCTCGGCGACGAACGCGCCGTCGGTGATCATTCGAGGTAAGCGATCTCGCCGTCGGAGACCTCGAGCACCGCGCGCACGGCGTCGTGGAGCGCGGCGTGCAGCTGCTCGAACCGATCGGCCTCGGCGTCGCGATCGCCGGTCTCGGGCGCCGCGCTCGCGGCGCCGGCTTCGTCGTCGAGCTCGGCGAGCGCCGCGTCCCAGTCGGTGCGGGCGGCGGCGACCTGCAGGCGCATCACCGGGGCTTGCACGAGCGCGCGGGCGAGGTCTTGCACGATCGTCACGACGACGTCGGTGCTCGTTCTCACGCCGGGCGTCGCCAACAAGTGGAGGGCCTGCAGCTTGCGCATCGCCAGCGCGGCGATCATCACGGGATCGGACATCTCGCGCACGACCGCGTCGATCGAACGCAGATCGAGCACCACCTCGTCGGGGACCGCGAACCATCGCCGCAGCGTGCCGAACAGCTCGTCGGTGACGTCGTGGAGCGCGAGCAGCTCCGGCGGCTTGGCGTGGGTCTGCATGCGGCAGCGACTCCGTGGAGGACGGGTCGAGCCTAGGTCGCGGCCGCGCGGCGGCCTACCGACGAGCGCTCAGGCGTCGGGGGCGCCGTCGAGCGGACGTTCGGGCAACGCCATCACGTCCGAGAAGTCGCGCGGGGCACGGTCCTGCGACCAGAACGCGTACGACTCGCGGTCGTCGGGGGTGCCCGACGCCACCGGAGCGACCGGCATCGCCGCGACGACCGGGAGGGTCGGCGCGGGAGCCGACCCGATGCCGAACACGTCGGACTCGGGGTCCGGTTCCGAGACGACCTCGGCGACGACGAGAGCGTCGTCGCGGTTCCGTCGCAGACGTGCGAGGAACCCCGGCTTCGGGGTTCCGACCCCGAGCGACGACAGCGGCCGCAACGAACGTGGCGCGGCCGGGAGCAGGTCGTCGGCGAGAGGGACCCAGTCCACACGGACCATGGGATCGGCCGCGGCCGGGACGACCGGTTCGGGCGCGTCGGGGACCTCGACGACCGGGGTCTCGACGACCGGGGTCTCGACGACCGGGGTCTCGACGACCGGGGTCTCGACGACCGGGGTCTCGACCACCGGACTCGGTGGCGCGACGGCGTGCGCGGGCGGGGGCGTCACCGACTCGATCGGCTGCAACGGCGGCAGCGGGTTCGAGGCGGGCACACCGGAGAAGCCGAGCGGGGCGCTCGGCGCAGGCCGGGCGTCGTCGCTCGAAGTGGCGTCGTCAGGGTTCGTCGCGGGAAGCATCACCTCAATGCATCGGCCGCAGCGCCCCTCGTGTTGAGGGCTCGCACCGATTTCGGCCGATGGTCCCGCTCCGGGCGCCTCAGCCCTCGGCCGGTGCCGGGGCCGCGAACAGCGCCGAGAAGGGCGCCGCCGGGGTGCGCAGGGCGGACCCGCCGCCGTCGCGCGGGGCCAGCCGCAGCTCCGTCGCCCCGAACGACGCCGCCGCGTCCGCGCCGACCACGACGAGATGCTCGGCCGCGCTCGCGACGCCGACGACCTCGCCCCGCGTCGCGTCGACCCGTGCCGCCTTCACGCCGGCACCCCCGCGAGCCTGCACCGGAAACTCGTCGACGGCGACACGCTTCGCGTAGCCGCCTGCGGTGGCGAGCGCCACCACCTCTTCGTGCGCGACCGCCGCCGCCCCCACGACGCGATCCCCCGCGCGCAACCGGATCCCCCGGATCCCGCCCGCGCTCCTGCCGACCGGGCGCACCTCCGCCTCGGGAAAGCGCACGGCGCTGCCGCCCGCGGTCACGAGGAGGAGCTCGTAGTCGTCCCAACCCGGGAACACCGCCACGACGCGGTCGCCCGAGCCCAGCTTCATCGCGACGACGCCGTCGCGTCTCCCCGACGCGTCGGCGAACTCCGCGAGCGCGGTCCGCTTCACCGTGCCCTGCTCGGTCACGAACACGAGATGGTCGTGCTCGTCGCGGGCCTGCGCGTCGACCACCCCGACGAGTCGCTCGCCGTCGCCGAGCTGGAACAGGTTCTGCACCGCGCTCAGGCGCTCCTTCGGCAGCTCGTGCGCGAAGGCTCGATAGGCGCGCCCGCGGTCGGTGAAGAACAGCACCGCACTGAGCGCCGTGGTGTCGATCACCTGGACGAGCGCGTCGCGCGCGCCGGGTGCGATCGCCTTGCCGCCGCGCGCGCGGGCCGCGACCGCACGCACGTACCCGCGCGCGGTGACGGCCACGGTCATCGGGTCGTCCTCGATCAGCGCTTGGGTCTCGATCGTCCCCGTGTCGTCGAGGACGATCTCGGTGCGGCGTGGTCGGCGGAACGTGTCACGGATCGCGACGAGCTCGTCGCGGATGACGCCGAGCAGCACGTCGCGCTTCGCGAGGACCTTGCGCAGCTCGCGCACCAGGGCGGTGAGCTCTTTCGCCTCGGCGGTGAGCTCGGTCCGCCCGAGCTTCGTGAGTCGCCCGAGTGTGAGGTCGAGGATGTGGTTCGCCTGCACCTCGCTGAACTCGAAGGGAGCCGCCATCAACGCGGCGCGCGCCGTCGCCCGGTCGTTCGAACCCCGGATCGTCGCCACGACCGCGTCGATCATGTCGAGGGCACGCAGCAGGCCTTCGACGATGTGCAGCCGGGCGTCGGCGCGCTCCAACCGGAACCGTGTCCGCCGCGTGACCACGAGCACTTGGTGGTCGAGCCACGCACGCAACACCGCGCCGAGGTCGAGCGTGCGGGGAACCCCGTCGACCAGGGCGACCATGTTCACGCCGAACGTGATCTGCGCCGGCGTGTGCTTGAACAGGTTGTTGAGCACGATCTGCGGGTTCGCGTCGGATCGCAGCTCGATCACGAGTCGGGTCTTCCCCTGGCCGGACTCGTTGCGGATGTCGCGGATGCCGTCGACCTTGCCGGCCTCGACGACCTCGGCGAGCTTGCCCGCGATCGCGTCGACGCTGGTCTGGTACGGCACCTCGGTGACGACGATCGCGGTGCCTCGGCGCGTCTCTTCGAGCTCGGTGCGGGCCCGCAACCGCAACGAGCCCCGGCCGGTCCGGTACGCCTCGTCGATGCCGTCGCGACCCATGATCAGCGCACCGGTCGGGAAGTCGGGACCGGTCACGAACTTCGCGAGCCGCTCGGCGGTCGCGCCGGGATGGTCGATCACGTGCAGAGCGGCGGCGCACACTTCGGCCAGGTTGTGCGGCGGGATGTTCGTCGCCATGCCGACGGCGATCCCCTGCCCGCCGTTCACCAACAAGTTCGGGAAGCGCGCCGGGAGCACGCTCGGTTCCTCGTCGGAGGCGTCGTAGTTCGGCACGACATCGACCGTGTCCTCGTCGATGTCGGCGAGCATCCGCATCGCCATCTCCGAGAGACGACACTCCGTGTAGCGCTGCGCCGCGGGCGGATCGCTCGGCGAACCGAAGTTGCCGTGCTTGTCGACGAGGGGGTGCGGCAGCGAGAAATCCTGGCCGAGCCGCACGAGTGCCTCGTAGATCGCGGTGTCGCCGTGGGGGTGGAACCGGCCCATCACGTCGCCCACGACGCGCGCGCACTTCACGAACGACCGGTCGGGGCGGAGGCCGGCGTCGTGCATCGCCCACAGGATCCGCCGGTGCACCGGCTTCAGCCCGTCGCGCACGTCGGGGAGCGCGCGCGACACGATCACGCTCATGGAGTAGTCGAGGAACGCGGCCTCGACCTCTTCCGACAGTGCTCGCGTGGGCACGGGGACGTCGAGGGTGAGCTGAGCGCTCGCGGCCTTCTTGCGCGCCATCGGGGTGCTCCGGTGCGGGTCGGGTGTCAGATGTCGAGGAAGCGGACGTCTTTGGCGTTCTGCTGGATGAACGTCTTTCGAGCGTCGACGTCGTCACCCATCAGCACCGACAGCACGTCGTCGGCGATCGCGGCCTGATCGACGTCGATCTGGACGAGGCTGCGCGTCGCGGGATCCATCGTCGTCTCGCGCAGCTCGGGCGCGTCCATCTCGCCGAGCCCCTTGAAGCGCGCGAACGCGAGGTCGCGCCCCCGGTGCTGCTCCATGAGCGCGTGCCGCGCAGCGTCGTCGGCGATGTACTGCTTCTTGCCGCCGAGCTCCACCGAGTACAGCGGCGGCTGCGCGACGTAGAGCCTCCCGGCCTCCACCAGCGGCTTCATCTGCCGGTAGAAGAACGTGATCAGGAGCGTGCGGATGTGTCCTCCGTCGACGTCGGCATCGGAGAGGATGATCACCTTGCCGTAGCGGCACTTCTCGACGTCGAAGTCGGAGCCCAGACCTCCGCCGATCGCGGCGACGAGCGCCTGGATCTCGGCGTTCGCGACGATCTTGTCCATCGACGCGCGCTCGACGTTGAGGATCTTGCCGCGCAACGGCAGGATCGCCTGCGTGCGGGGATCACGCGCGTCGCGGGCCGAGCCTCCCGCCGAGTTGCCCTCGACGATGAACAGCTCGGTCTCGTCGACGCGCCGCGACGAGCAGTCGGCGAGCTTGTCGGGCATCCCCACGCCGTCGAGCGCCGACTTGCGGCGCGTGAGCTCGCGAGCCTGCTTCGCCGCGCTGCGCGCCTTGGCCGCCGTCGCCGCCTTCGTGACGATCGCCTTCGCGGGGTTCGGGTGCTCCTCGAGCCACCGACCGAAGTGCTCGTTGGTCGTGCGCTCCACGAGCGAGCGGATCTCGGTGTTGCCGAGCTTGGCCTTCGTCTGGCCCTCGAACTGCGGGTCGACGAGGCGCACGGAGACGATCGCGGTGAGTCCCTCACGCACGTCGTCGCCCTGGAACGTGGCGTCACGACCCTTCAACAGGTTGCGCGCCTTCGCATAGCGGTTGATCGCCTGCGTGAGCGCGCGCTTGAAGCCCTCGGCGTGCATCCCGCCTTCGGTGGTGCTGATGCCGTTCGCGAAGGAGTGGAGCCCTTCGTTGTAGCCGGTGTTCCACTGCCACGCGACGTCGACGTCGCCCTCGGGACCGCTCGCGCTGAACGAGCCGACTTCCTTGAACAGCGGCTCTTTCGACGCGTTGAGGTGCCGCACGAAGTCGACGATCCCGCCGTCGAAGTGGAACGACTGCTCGTGCCGGTGGCCGGGTCGCTCGTCGACGAAGTCGATCGTGAGGCCGCGGTGCAAGAACGCCATCACCTGCAAGCGCTCCATCACGGTCGAGGCGCGGAACTCGATCTCCTCGAACACGTCGGGGTCGGGCCAGAACGTGACGCTGGTGCCGGTGCGGCCGCGCTTCGACTTCCCCGCGGCGCGCAGCGGACCCTGCGCCACTCCGGGCGCCACGACGCCCCGACGGGTGACCGCGGCGTACTCCTGGCGCCACGTGGTGCCACCGCGGTCGACCTCGAGCACGAGGCGCCGCGACAGCGCGTTCACCACCGACACGCCGACGCCGTGGAGGCCGCCGGAGACCTTGTAGCCGCCGCCGCCGAACTTGCCGCCCGCGTGCAGCGTGGTCATCACGACCTCGGCCGCCGACTTCCCCTTGTACTGCGGGTGGTCGTCGACGGGGATGCCCCGCCCGTCGTCGGTGACGCGACAGCCCCCGTCGGCGAGGAGGGTCACCACGATCCGGCTGCAGTGGCCGGCCATCGCCTCGTCGACCGCGTTGTCGACCACCTCCCACACGAGGTGATGGAGCCCGGTCGGCCCGGTCGACCCGATGTACATGCCCGGGCGCTTGCGCACCGGGTCGAGCCCCTCGAGCACCTGGATCTGCTCGGCCGAGTACGCCCCGGCGTCGCGTCGAGCCGCGGCGGTTCCTCGTGGGCGGGCGGTGCCGGTCGGCTTCGTTGCCATGGCCCCCGACGATAGGGGCGCACTTGCTCGGGTTCGTGGTTCTGGCCGCGCTCAGCGCTCGGCGCGCTCCTCGTCGGACGGCGACGGCAGTGCACCTGCCGGCTCGACGAGGTCGTCGTGCGACGGGCTGACCGGATCCGACGCGAGCATCACACGATTGCGTCCCGCAGCCTTGGCCGAGAGCAGGGCGTGGTCGGCGAGGTCGACGACCTCGTCGAAGCTCCTCGCCTGCACCGACGTGGCGACCCCGATGCTCACCGTCATCGGCGGCAACGGGAGCCCGCTCGACTCGTGGGCGCGCTCCACGGCGGCGCGGATGCGTTCTGCAACCGCCTGGGCCCGCGACGCGTCGCACTCGGGGACGACGATCACGAACTCCTCCCCGCCATATCGGCAGACGAGGTCCTCGGGACGCAGCTGGGCCCGCAACGTGCGCGCGAACAGGCGGAGCGCCCGATCGCCCGCATCATGGCCGTGCGTGTCGTTCAGCTCCTTGAAGTGGTCGAGGTCGGCGAAGAGGACCGAGTAGCAACCGACGTCGTCGGTCATCGCCACGACGCGCGTGCGGAAGCTGCGCCGGTTCAGGAGTCCGGTCAGAGGATCGGTCGCCGCCTCGATCTCCGACTGCGCGAACGCTCGGAGCATGCCGAGCCGCTCCCCGACCTTCTGCGCGAGCAGCGCGACGCGATCGGCGACCTGCTCGTCGGCCGGCTGCCCGTCGGGCCCTTCGACGTGGACCACCGCGACGGCGTGGCCGGCGACGCTGATCGGCGAACACACGGCGGAACACGGTCCGCTCGGACGCCCGCGGAGGTACGGGCACGCGTCGAGCGCCTCGCTCGTCGCGAAGACGAGGGGAGTGCCCCGGCGCGCCGCGACGCACTGATCGGGTGCACCGACCTCGCAGGCGGGGTCGCTCGCATCTACGAGCGATCGGAAGAACGCGTTGCTCGATTCGGTGACGAGCACCTCGCCGCGGTGGTCGGGCGCCGCGACGGAAAGGGCGTGCTGGACGAGCTCGTACACCGCGCGCTCCTCGGTCGCCATCTCGAGGGCGCGCTGCACCGTGGCTTCGAACGCGTTGTGGAGCGCGACATCGCGCTGCTCGGCTTCGAGCTTCGCCACCTGACGGTCGCGCTGGCGCGAGCCCCGGAAGAACGCGGCCGTGAGCAGCACCGGGACGAGGAGGCCTCCGATCGCCAGGTAGAGGAGCTGGTGCTCGGTGTCGTCGGCGACCCGACCGATCGTCTCGAGCTCTTCGTCGACCGCCCGCTTGTACATCATCGTGATCTCGGCGAGCGCCGGATCCGGCTCGTCGTTCTCGGCGAAGTACGCGTCGAGCAGCTCGGCCATGCCGGGGTCGTCGAGCTCGGGATCGTTGAGCGCGAGCGTCGCCAACCGTTCACCCGTCGACGTGTCGTCGGCGCGACGGGTCTCGTAGCTCACGACGAGCGCGGCTTCGCCGGGGAGGTTCGGCGACGCTCTGCGGAACTGGGTCCACGCCTTGTCGAACGCCGCGTAGTGCTCGTACGCGCCGAACATGAGCGTGCCGCGGAGCTCGAGGTCCGGCGCGAGCAGCGCGCGATTGAACGTCGCTCCGGCCCGGGCGTTCTCGAGCGCCATCCGCTCGAGCTGCTCGTACGCCACGAGCGTCGTCGTGCGCGTCGACCGGCTCGCCTCGTGCAGGCGCGCCGAGCGGGCGACCGCGAAGCCGACCAGCCCCGCAACCACGACCGCGTACACGACCGCCGTGATCAGGATCTTCACCGGCGCTCTGAGATGTCGTCGTCCGTGCATGGACACCCGTCTCGTGAACGTCTCCGTCCGGAGTGTCGGAGTCCCCGAGCTCGATGCTGAGGGACGAAAGTCACCTCCGCGACGATCCGCTCTCCGGATCTCAGCGCGGCCGGTGGTAGAACGCCGCCATGCCGCAGACCTTCGCCTCCCCCACCGCCCTGCTCGCCGCCGCGGGCACCGACCTCGGCGTCACCGACTGGATCGAGATCAGCCAAGAGCAGATCGACCAGTTCGCGGCCGCCACCCTCGACGACCAGTGGATCCACTGCGATGTCGAGCGGGCCGCGGCCGGACCGTTCGGCGCGACCATCGCGCACGGCTACCTCACCATGTCGTTGGCCTCCTACTTCCTCGCCCGCCTGTGCCGCGTGGAGGGGATCTCGATGGGGATCAACTACGGCGCGAACAAGGTGCGGTTCCCCGCGCCCGTCCCGGTCGGGTCGCGGCTGCGAGCCCGCGGCGAGATCGTCGAGGTCAACGAAGTGCCCGGCGGCGCGCAGGCCGTGATCCGGGTCACCATCGAGCGCGACGGCTCCGAGAAGCCAGCGGCGATCGTCGACACGGTCAGCCGATACCTCACATGAGCTCCGCGCTCGACGCGTTCCGGCTCGACGGACGCGTCGCGATCGTGACCGGCGCGGGGCGCGGCATCGGCGCGGCCACGGCGCGCGTGTTCGCGAGCGCGGGCGCCGACGTGGTGCTCGCGGCCCGCACCGAAGAACAGCTCGAAGCGGTCGCCGCCGACGTGCGCGCGGTCGGCCGGCGCGCAGTGGTCGTGCCGTGCGACGTGAACGACAACGACGCCGTCGAAGCCCTGGTCCCCCGCGCCGTCGAGGAGCTCGGCGGCGTCGACATCGTCGTCAACAACGCCGGCGGGTCGATGCCGCGGCCGTTCCTCGCGACCAGTCCCGGCTACCTCGAGCGCGCGTTCCACTTCAACGTGACGACGGCCTTCGTGCTGACGAAGGCCGCCGCGCCGTTGATGCTCGAGCGCGGCGACGGTGCGGTCGTGAACATCTCCTCCGCCATCGGGCGGCTGCGCGACCGCGGCTTCGTCGCCTACGGCACCGCGAAGGCGGCGCTCTCGCACATGACCCGCCTGCTCGCGGCCGACCTCGCCCCGAAGATCCGAGTGAACGGCATCGCGGTCGGCTCGATCGCGACGTCGGCGCTCGAGACGGTCCTCGACGACGACGCGATCCGCGACGAGATGGTGCGGCGCACGCCGCTCAAGCGGCTCGGCGAACCCGACGACATCGCGCGCTGCGCGCTCTATCTCGCCTCCCCCGCCGCGAGCTTCGTCACCGGCAAGCTCGTCGAAGTCGACGGCGGCCTCGAAGAGCCCAACCTCGAGCTCAACCTCCCCGACCTCTGACCCCCATGTGTTTGGTGAGAATGCGGCGCTACGCGCCAGCATTCTCACCAAACTCGTGGATCGCGCGACGCACTTGATCGACGATCTCTGCGTCGGTCGACCGCGACGTGAATCGGAGCAGGCGGTAGCCAGCCAGCACGATCTCGTTGCCGCGCGCCCGATCGTCGTCGAAGGCCGAGCGCGTCCGGTGCACGTCGTACCCGTCGACTTCGATCGCGATGCGCTGATCGGGATAGGCGAAGTCGATCCGACGACGTCGGCCGCCAATCGTGATCCGGAACTGGGGAACCGGGAGCGGCAGCCCTGCGGCGCGGATCACTTCGTACACCCGGTCCTCCAACACACTCTCGCGGTCGGCGAGTCCGGGAGTACGAGCGAGCAGCACGTCGGCGAACCGTCGCGGGCTGCGGCCGGGTGCGCGCGGCAGTCGCTCGTGCACTCTCCAGAGCCGCGAGTAGGTCGTCAACCGACGGCGGATCGCATCGTCGATCAACCGGCCGAGCTCGTCGCTCGCGAGACGGCCGGACAGGTCCGCCGCGGTCCGCTCGACCGAGTGGACAGGAACGCCACGCACGCGCGTGCGATCGAGATCGACGAGCAATCCACTGCGGTGGCAACGGACTCCCGGAAGCCGCGGGGAGCGCTCCAGCACGGTCGTGACCTCGATCATCCCGGGCTCGGGGGCTACGAGGCCCCACAGGCCCGCTGCGCTCAAATGGGACAGGGCCGCAGTCGGACCCGCTGCCAGCACTGCAGCGAGGAGCGACTGCTCGCGCGTCGTCGGATGGCTCGTGACCGCGAAGACCCCGCGACGGACCGCCCGGAGCATCCCTGTGCGCCGTCGCCGCGCCACGGACTCCCGGGACATCCCGATCTCGAGCAGCTGACGGACCGTCACGAGACCGTGTTGGCCGGCAGCGGTGGTGAACATGCGGACGTCCATGTCTCCCATGCGGCGCATCTTCGCAACACCCTGCGACATCGAACCCACGCGGTGTTTGGTGAGAATGCGGCGCTACGCGCCAGCAATCTCACCAAACTGCGCGGTGATGCACCGTCGGGCGAAGTCGTAGAGTGCGCCGCCATGGAGATCACGGGGATCGTTGCGATCGTCACGGGTGGGGCGTCGGGGCTCGGGGAGGCGACGGCGCGGCGACTCGCGGCGGCGGGCGCACGGGTCGCCGTCGTCGACCTGAACGAGCAGCGGGGCACCGCCCTCGCCGACGAGCTCGGGGGGACGTTCGCCCGCGCCGATGTCACCGATCCCGATGCGGTGGCCGCAGCCGTCGACGCCGCCCGCACGCTCGGAACCGTGCGTGCCTGCGTGCACTGCGCCGGCATCGGGTGGGCCGAGCGCACGATCAACCGCGACGGTGCGCCGCACAACCTCGAGACGTTCCGCAAGATCGTCGACGTGAACCTCGTCGGCACCTTCAACGTGCTGCGGCTCGTCGCGTCGGCGATGAACGCCAACGATCCGCTCGACCACGGCGAGCGCGGCGTCATCGTCAACACCGCGTCCGTCGCCGCGTTCGACGGTCAGATCGGCCAGGCCGCGTACTCGGCGTCGAAGGGCGGCGTCGTGTCGCTCACCCTCACCGCGGCTCGCGACCTGTCCGCCGCCGGCATCCGTGTGTGCACGATCGCCCCGGGCCTCGTCGACACCCCGCTGCTCGGCACGCTCCCCGACGACGCCCGCGCCGCGCTGGCGCAGAGCGTGCTGTTCCCGAAGCGCCTCGGTGCTCCCGACGACTACGCCAGCCTCGCGGTCGAGATCGTGCGCAACGGCTACCTGAACGGCGAGACCATCCGCATGGACGCCGGCATCCGGATGCCACCGAAGTAGCGATCATGAGCGCGCCGACGCACCCGACCCGCGACGACATCGACTTGTTCGAGGGCGCCTTCTACGTCGACGATGCGCACGAGCGCTACGAGTGGATGCGACAGAACGCGCCCGTGTACTTCGACGCGAAGAACGGCATTTGGGGCCTCGCTTCCTACGACGCGATCCTCGCGGCGAAGCGCGATCCCGAGACGTTCTCCAACGCGGGCGGCGCGCGGCCGGAGAACGGCCCGCTCCCGATGATGATCGACATGGACGATCCCGCGCACATCCGGCGGCGCATGCTCGTCAACCGCGGCTTCACGCCTCGCCGCGTGCGCGACAGCGAGGCGTCGATCCGCGAGGTGTGCGACGACCTCATCGATCGTGTGTGCGAGCAGGGCGAGTGCGACTTCGTGCGCGACCTCGCGGCGCCGCTGCCGATGATCGTCATCGGCGACATGCTCGGCGTCGCACCCGAAGACCGCGACGACCTGTTGCGGTGGTCCGACGCGATGGTGAGCGTCCAGAGCGGCAGCGTCACCGAAGAGCTGCTCACCGCGTCGATGGACGCGATGAACGAGTACGTCGCGTACACCACGAAGGTGATCGAGGACCGGCGCGCCGAGCCCACCGACGACCTGATGAGCGTGCTCGTGCACGCCGAGGTCGACGGCGAACGCCTCGACCACGACGCGCTGATCTACGAGTCGCTGCTGATCCTCGTCGGCGGTGACGAGACGACCCGCCACGTCATCAGCGGCGGGATGGAGCAGCTCGCGATCCACCCCGAGCAGCGTCGCCTCCTGACCGACGAGCCCGACCGGATCCCGGTGGCGGTCGAGGAGATGCTGCGCTGGGTCACTCCGATCAAGACGATGGCGCGCACCGTCACCCGCGACGTCGAGTTCTTCGGCCAACCGCTCCG
>DASUMP010000070.1:0-44316 GCA_036277635.1 Acidimicrobiia bacterium
CGTCGTGACGAAGGCGCATGCACTGGTCGACGCCGCTGGACTCGCGACGTCGGGTTCGGCGGAGGGGGTGGCGCGGTACGACCGCGGGGTCGACCTGCTGCTGCGGTACCACCCCGACCTGCTCGGAGTGGCCGAGGAGCTCGCGACGAACGACGGCGACGTTCCGATGGCGCAGGCGTTCCTCGCGTACCTGTCGCTCATGTCGACCGATCAACCCGACATCGCCGGCGCACGCGAATGCGCGGCGGCGCTCGCGTCGCTGGCCCGCAACGACCGGGAGACGGCGCACGCGGCGGCGATCGACGCGTGGCTCGACGGGAACTGGCACGCCGCGGGGCGCGTCCTCGACGACCTGCTCGTGCGGTGGCCAACCGACATGCTCGCGCTCGTGATGGGACACCTGATCGACTTCTTCACGGGGAACGCGCGCAACTTGCGCGACCGCGTCGGCCGCTCACTCCCGAGCTTCGCCCCTGACGACCCCCGCACCCCGTTCGTGCGCGGCCTGCAGGCGTTCGGCCTGGAGGAGAGCGGCGACTACTCACGAGCGGAAGCGGTGGGACTCGCCGCGCTCGACGCGAACCCCGACGACGTGTGGGCGCTGCACGCGGTCGTGCACACCTACGAGATGCGTGGCCTGATCGACACGGGCATCTCGTTCTTGCGCACGCGCGAGGCCGACTGGGGGAGCGGCAACCTCTTCACCGCGCACAACTGGTGGCACCTTGCGCTGTACCTGCTCGAGGCCGGTCGTCACGACGACGCGCTCGCCGTGTACGACGCCCACGTGCACAACGACGACTCGGCCGGGGTGACGCTCGAGATGCTCGACGCGAGCGCGCTGCTCTGGCGGCTCACGCTCGACGGCGTCGACAGCGGCGATCGCTACCCGAAGCTCGCGACGGCCTGGGAAGGCCAGCTCTTCGACGAGCCGTGGTACCCGTTCAACGACCTCCACGGGGTCGTGGCCCTGTGCGGCGCCGGACGCGTCGACGACGCCCGCACCGTGGTCGCGCGGCTGGAACGAGCGGCGGCAAGCGGAGCGGCGGAGACCGGGACGGGTCGGTGGATGGCCGCCGAGGTCGGCCTGCCGGCCGCGCGCGCGATCGTCGCCTTCACCGAGGAGCGCTACGACGACGTCGTCGACGAGCTGCTCCCGCGGCGGGCGCGCTTCCACTCCTTCGGTGGTTCGCACGCGCAGCGCGATCTTCTCGAGCGCACACTCACCGAAGCCGCGCTCCGCGCCGGCCGCTTCGACCTCGCCCGCGCGCTGCTCGACGAGCGACTCGCCGTGCGCGACTCGAGCGTCTACGGATTGCTCGGCCGGGCCCGGCTGCTCCGCGCTCGCGCCGACGACGCGAGCGCCGCGCGCGCGGCCACCGACGCCGAGACGCACCGCGCCCGGTTCGCCGCCGCCTGGACCGCCTGACCCGAGAAGGTAGTGACGTGATCTTCACCAGCCCGCTGCCCGACGTCGACATCCCCGACTCGCCGCTGACCCCCTACCTCTTGGAGCGAGCGCGCGAGCAGGCCGAACGAACCGCCTTCATCGACGCCGCGACCGGCCGCACGATGAGCTACGGCGAGTTCGACGACGCGGTGCGTCGCCAAGCGGGCGGCTGGATCGAACGCGGACTCGCGAAGGGCGACGTCGTCGCGCTGATGGCGCCGAACTGTCCCGAGTACGGCGTGATCTTCCACGCAGTCGCGTTGGCCGGCGGCGTGCTCACGACGGTCAACCCCACATACACGCCCGGCGAGGTCCACCACCAGCTCGTCGACTCGGGCGCCACTCGCCTCGTGACCGTCCCGATGTTCCTCGAGACGGCGACTGCGGCGATCGCGGACACGGCGGTCACCGAGGTCTACGTGATCGGCGACGCCGACGGGTACCCGTCGATCGCGTCGGTCGTCGGTGCGCCACTCGCCGAGCAGGTGCCGGTCGACCTCGACGATCTCGTCGTGGTGCCGTACTCGTCGGGGACGACCGGCCTCGCGAAGGGCGTGATGCTCACCCACCGCAACCTCGTCGCGAACATCGCCCAGACACTCGGCACCGTCGACCTGGGCGCCGATGACGCGTTCGTCGCGGTCCTCCCGTTCTTCCACATCTACGGGATGCAAGTGCTCATGAACATGGGCCTGCGCGCGGGCGCCACGATCGTGACGATGCCGCGCTTCGACCTCGAACAGTTCCTCGCGCTCCACCAGGAGCACCGGTTGACGCGAGCGTTCGTCGCTCCGCCGATCGTCGTGGCGCTGGCGAAGCACCCCGTCGTCGACAGCTACGACCTCTCGTCGCTGCGGTGGATCCTCTCGGGCGCGGCACCCCTGTCGGCCGAGCTCGCGATCGAGTGCGGCGCGCGGCTCGACTGCGAGGTCGTCCAGGGCTACGGCATGACGGAGCTGTCGCCGGTGAGCCACGGGACACCGTCGGGCGGGTTCAAGCCCGGCTCCGTGGGTGTCACGGTCCCGGGCACCGAGGTGATGATCGTCGACCCGCTGACGGGGAACCCGCTCGGCGTCGACGACGACGGCGAGGTGTGCATCCGCGGCCCGCAGGTGATGCGCGGCTACCTCAACAACGAGGTCGCGACGCAGGCGACGATCGACGACGACGGCTGGCTGCACACCGGCGATGTGGGTCACATCGACGCCGACGGGCACCTGTTCATCGTCGATCGGCTGAAGGAGCTCATCAAGTACATGGGCTTCCAGGTCCCGCCCGCGGAGCTCGAGGCGCTGCTGCTCACGCACCCGCAGGTCGCCGACGCGGCGGTGATCGGGCTCCCCGACGACGAGGCGGGCGAGATCCCGGCCGCGTACGTGGTGCTGAAGCCGGGTGCCGACGCCACCGCAGCCGACATCCAACGCTTCGTCGCCGACCAGGTCGCGTCGTACAAGCAGGTGCGCAAGCTCACCTTCGTCGACGCGATCCCGAAGTCGGCGTCGGGCAAGATCCTCCGCCGCGTCCTGCGCGACCAGGCCGCGCAGTAGGCATCCGCCAGCAGCATCACGAGGAACGCGCGGTGACCGCAGTCGACGTCCGACCGTTCGTCGCCGACGACGCCGACCGCGTCGTCGATCTCGCGCTCGCAGCGTGGACACCGGTGTTCGACTCCTTCGCCACGGTGTTGGGCGACGACCTGTTCCGGCGTGTGTATCCCGACTGGAAGACGTACCAAGCCGGGTCGGTGCGCGACGCGCTCGACAAGAACGACACCTGGGTCGCGCTCGTCGACGACGCGGTGGCGGGGTTCGTCAACGTGATCTTCGATGCGGCAGAACGCTCCGGTGAGATCTATATGATCGCCGTCGACCCCGCCGCGCAGCGGCTCGGCATCGCGTCGCGGCTCACGCAGCTCGCGCTCGACGAGATGCGCGCCCGCGGCCTGGATCTCGCGACCGTCTCCACGGGCGGCGATCCCGGCCACGCTCCCGCGCGCCACACCTACGAGAAGGCCGGCTTCACCGCCTTCCCGCAGGTCTGGTACGCGAAGCTCCTCGACTCCTGACGGTCACGGGCACTGACCGAGCGCGGAGACGGTGTAGCTCGACACCGCGTTCCAGAGGCCGTGGTTGATCACGCCGAGTGAGCAGGCCGCGTCGATCTGGGCGCGGACCTCGTCGTGACCGTAGGTACGGCCGGCGTAGCTGAAGTCCTGGAGCCACGGCACGAGCGCGGTGCCGCGCTCGGCGACGAGTGCCTGGAAGTCGGCGAGGGAGCGCTCGATGAGGAGTCCGGGCTCGTCGTTCGGGACGTCGATCCCGTACTCACCGCGACCGAAGTGCGACGGGTAGATCATCGGCGCGACGTAGTCGAGCCACGGCGCCATGCCGCGTACGTCCTGGGCGATCTCCCGGGCGCCCCGTGGCTCTTTGGCGGCGAGACCGAAGACGGCGGCGCCGAGGTACACGTCGTGATCAGCCGCGCGCAGCGAGGTGCGGATCTCGCGCAGGAAGTCGATGATCCCCTGCTCCGGCGAGGTCGTGAGGCCGGGGATGCGCATGTCCTCGATCGCACCGTCAGGGCGACGGATGTAGTCGAACATGATGTCGTCGACACCCATCTCGGCGGCTTCGATGGCGAGCTCGGTGAGGTACGCGCGGACCTCGGGCTGCGCGTAGCTGAGGAAGACGCCCTCGCCGCGCTCGAGCATCGAGCCGTCGGTGTTCTGCACGACGAGGTCGCGAGCGCCACGCTGCCAAGCGTCGGTCCCGAACTTCGTGTCGTTGAACGCGACGATGCGGACGATCACGTGGGCGCCGTGGTCTTGGAGGAGCTCGACGGCTTCCTCGAGGTCGTAGAGGTCGGCCGCGGCGCCGATCGCGCGGGCGTGCGCGACCTGCGTCGTGTGCCCCACGATGCCGGCCTCGTCCTTCACGTCGAGCTGGACGGCAGTGATCTTGCGCTCGTCGACCAACGTGAGGATCTGCTCCCGGACCTGGCGGTCGGCCCAATCCTCGGCCCGCACGTGCACGTGTCGCACTTCCGGATACTCGACCGGAGTGACGATCGTCGTGAAGGACGCGATGCCAGCTTCGTCGACGGCGCGCAGCAGCATCGGTGACCCGTAGTGCGGTCGGTCGAGCACGATCTCGAAGCGGCCGTCGTCGTCGACTTCGACTGGTTCGCCGTCGAGCGTCAGCGCTGATCCGGGTTCGGTCGAGCCGGGGATGCGCACCTCGGCGTCGACGGCGACCGGTTCGGTGATCTCGGGTACGCGCAGTGGGGGTGCGGTGCCGTCCACCGTGAACTCGGCGCGGAACACCGCGGGCCCGAGGATCGGACGCGGCACCCGCACCTCGAGCACGTGGAAGCCCTCGGGGAGCGGACCCTCGATCGTCCACCGGAAACCGCGGTCGCTGGACTCGAGGTCGGCGAGCTCGTTGCCGTCGAACCGGACGGTGGCGTGCGGGACGTCGCGCGCGTTGGCGAAGGTGATGTCGACGACCATCGAGTCGGTCTGCAACGGCCGCAGCACCGCGCCCGACGTGACGCCTTCGATCCGCACGTCCACGCGGGTCCAGACGTAGAGCCCCCAGCCGATCCACGCGGCGACACCGAGCGTGCAGAACGTCGCGACGATCACGTTCCGGCTGATGCGGCGTCCGCGACGGCGACCGACATGGTGGTGGCGGAGCGCGGAGTCCGGGAACGGGGAGCCGAGCCCGCCGGAGCGCGCCGGCCCGAAGCGCGCGCGGCGACGAGAGGTCGGGGTGAACGGCCCGCCGGACGTGCGTGACCCGGGGCCGCGACGGGGCCGGGTCGAACCTCCGCGCATGAGGTCGACTCTATGGGCCGGTGCTTGCGCCCGGCGGACGGATCCCGTAATCTACAACCATATGGTTGTAGATATGGGGCGTCGGCCCCCCGACGCGGCGGCGACGGATCGGCTGTTCCACGCGCTCGCCGACCCCACGCGTCGCGACATCGTGGAGCGCTCGATGCGCGGTGGCCTGTCGGTCTCCGGACTCGCGCAGAAGTACGCGATGAGCTTCGCGGCGGTGCAAAAGCACGTCGCGGTGTTGGAGCGGGCGGGTCTCGTGACCAAGGAACGGCGGGGGCGGGAACAAGTCGTCCGGACGAACGTGCAGGGGATCCGGCAGGCGCAACGGCTCCTCGATCGTTGGGAAGCCGTGTGGCGGGATCGCATCGACCGGTTCGGCGAGGTGCTCGTCGACCAGAGCGGAGGAACGACGACATGACGGTGACCGACGTCCGCAAGGACCCCGACGCGCTCACGATGACGATCACCGCCGAGTTCCAGGCGACCGTCGCGCGCGTCTGGCAGCTGTGGGCCGATCCGCGCCAGCTCGAGCGGTGGTGGGGTCCACCCGGCTGGCCGGCGACGTTCGTCGACCACGACCTTCGCGCCGGCGGAGACGTGCGTTACTTCATGACCGGCCCCGACGGCGAGAAGGCGCACGGGTGGTGGCGAGTCCTGGCCGTCGACGCGCCGACGCGCCTCGCCTTCGAGGACGGGTTCGGCGACGACGCGGGGAACCGCGACGACGACATGCCGGTGATGGTCATGCGGGTCGCGATCGACGCGCACGACGGCGGCTCGCGGATGTCGATCGAGACGTCGTTTCCGTCGCTCGCGGCGATGGAGCGGATCATCGAGATGGGCATGGAGGAAGGCATCACGCTCGCCATCGGGCAGATCGACGCCATCCTCGCCGCGGGTGTCGGCTCACCGTAGGTGAGCTCGGATCACGCGCACTGACCGTCGGTCGCGGCCGCGAGGACTGACGTCACGAGGTCGTCGGGCCACGGCTCCACGTTGCTCACGACGGCAATCGTCTGACGGCGACTGGGGACGTACGCGAGCAAGGCGCTGGTCGAACCGTCGTGCCCCACGAACGGACAACGCACCACGCCGCTGAAGTCGAACACGCCGAGTCCGTACGGGAACGACAGGTGGCACTCCTCAGCGCAGGGGATGTCTGCCGTCGCGTCGAAGTCGAGCATCGCGTCGAGCGACGACTCGCGCAGCACCTGTCCGCCGAACAGGGCCTGACCGAAGCGAGCGAGGTCAGCGGCAGTGGTGACCACGCCGGGGAGCGCTTTCACCACCGCGCGGGTCGGGTGCCGGGCAATCGGTGGCGTGGGCGTTTCGGCCGGCGCGAGGAACGTCCGGTCGAGGTCGAACGGCTCGAGGATGCGCGCGCGCAGGGCGCGTTCCAGCGGCTGGCCGGCGACGTGGGCGATGACGAGTCCGGCGACGACGAAGTTCTCGTCGGCGTAGTTGCGACATGCGCCCGGGTCGCACAGCGGCTCGAGATCGATGTCCGCAGGCGATCGCCAGGTCGAGGGATCGACTCGCGGGCCGGTGCGAGGCAGGCCCGACGTGTGGGTGAGCAGCTGCCGGAGTGTGACTGCGGACCAGCGACCCGCGTCGCCGCCGAACACCGAACCGAGCGAAGCGTCGAGTTCGAGGAGGCCGTCGTCGACGAGCGTGAGCGTCAGCGCGGCCAGGAACGTCTTGGTGACGCTGGCGACGCGAAAGGCCGTCTCGTCGTCGACCGGCTCGTGGCCCGCGCGCGTTGCGACGCCCGCGATGGTGCGTTCGACGGGGCCGGCTTCTCCGGCGACGGCGATCGCGATGCCGCCGCGGGTCTCGTCGGCGAATCGATCGGCGACTGCCTGCACGGTCGTCGCGTCGTCGCCGGATGTGTCGCCGGACGTGCTGGCGTCGCTGCCGCAACTGACCGCAACGATCGCGAGCACCGTGAGACACGCGACACCGATGGCACGATCGACGCGGTCGGGCACCGCTCGGGACGGTACTCCGTCGTCACGACGGCCGCGCGATCGCTCACCGTGCACGCTGGCGACCCGAGTCGCCGCGCTCGTACGCTCGGGCCGGCGGAGACGCGAGCGGGGGTGGCGTGGAGCACGGGAGGTGGGCGCGCGCAACGATCGCGACGCTGGCGCTCGTTGTCGCGTCGTGCAGCGGCGGCGGCGACGACGCCGACCGCGACGCCGACCGCGACACGACGTCGGCCGGCGATCCGACTCCCACCGAGCTCGAGTGCGCGTGGCCGATGTTCGGTCACGGGCCGGCGCGATCGTTCGCATACCCGTGCGAGTCGGCGATCGATGCGACGAGTGCGACGCGATTGACCGAGGCGTGGTTCGTGAACACGCGCGATGTCGTGACGGCGACGCCCGCCGTCGTCGACGACACGGTGTTCGTGGGCGACTGGTCGGGACGGTTCTACGCGCTGGATCTCGAACGCGGCGAGGCTCGCTGGACGTATGACGCGCGCGTGCACCCGCGTGTCTATTCGGGTCAGATCGTCGCGTCGCCTGCCGTTGCCGACGTGGGCGACGACCGGCTCGTCTTCTTCGCCAGCGGCAAGACGATGTACGCCCTGGACGCGGCGAACGGTGACGTGCAGTGGGAGCACGAAGTTGGCGAGGTGGGCGACGACACCGACCCCACCGAGATCCAGTCGTCGCCGGTCGTGGTGGGCGACACCGTGATCTTCGGCTTCGACGGCCACGACGAGCCGGGCGTGCGCGCGGGCCTGCTCGCGCTCGACGCCGCGTCGGGCGACGAGCGGTGGTACTTCGATCCCGATCAGGGTGGCGACCCCACCGGCTGCGCGGGCATCTGGAGCTCACCGACAGTCGACGTGGAGCGCGGCCTGGTCTTCGCCGGAACCGCGAACTGCGTCACCTCGCCGGAGGGGTGGGGCCCGTACACCGAAGCGTTGGTGGCAGTCGACCTCGAGACCGGTGCACCGAAGTGGTCGTATCAACCACACGCGCCGAACAACGACGACTTCGACTTCGCGGGTGCGCCGAACCTGTTCTCGGTCGACGGTCGCGATCTCGTCGGTCTCGGCAACAAGGACGGCTCGTACTACGCGGTCGACCGCGAGACCGGGGAGCTCGTGTGGACGGCCGACGCGGCCGAGGTGCGCGTCCCGGGCCGCAACTTCTCGACCGGTGGGTTCATCGGCGCGACCGCAGTCGCCGACGGCGTGATCGTGGGCGGGACCGCGGTCGGCGGTCCGTGCCCGTGCGTGCACGGCATCGACGCCGCCACGGGCGAGCTGCGATGGCAGGAGGCGAGCGCGGGGCCCACGTTCGCGCCCACGACCATCGTGAACGACGTCGCGTTCGTCGGTTCGACGACCGATTTCACGTTGCGGGCGATGGACGTCGACTCCGGCGCGGTCGTGTGGTCGCAGGAGATGACGGGTGGGGTTGCGGGCGGTGTCGCGGTCGTCGACGACACGATCGTCGCCGTCGCCGGCATCCGCGAACCGGGACTCGACGAACGCAGCGAGACGAGCGGTGTCACCGCGTTCCGGCTGGGCGATGACGCCATCACGACGACCACGAGCGGCGCATCCGACGCGCTGCCCCCGAGCACACCCGCGCCCCCGCCCGAGGATCCACCGGTGACCGTCCCTGGAGGCGGCGCGTGCAGCGGGGCTCCGTGCTCGATCGAGTTCGGCGTGCTGAAGGAGATCCCGGCCGGTGCGAGCCCGACGATGACGCTCCTCGTGCGCCCCGACCCGTTCCGTCTCGAGGTCCGCGGCGACGGCCTCGGGGAACCCGACGATTGGTTGCGTGCGGGTGGGCGCGCCGCCGAGATCGGCGCCGTCACCTACGGCGTCTTCCTCACCAAGAGCGACGACGACCCACGCGGCACGCTCGTCTGCGTGCTCGACGGCGCCTTCGACTGCGTCACCGACGTGCTCCCCGATCCCCTCGAGGCGAGCTACAGCCGCCTGAGTCTCCTAGCGATCGCGAACACCGTGGCGTTGCCCGAGACCGCGGAAGGGTTCGACCGTCTCGTCGCGACGATCGCGTTCGACCCGCCGCTCGTGCTCGGTTGATCGGAGTCACCATGCGCCGCGCCCGTGCCCTCGTTGTTGTCGCAGTGATGGTGTCCGTCCTGGGCGCGTGCAGCGGCGACGGCGGCGACGCCGCCGAGCCGACGAGCACGACCGCGGCCGTGCCGGCGACCCCGATCGTGTTCAACGGGCAGGGCAACGACCTCGCTGCGTACTCCACCGAGGCTCCGTTCGACGAGCAGCTCGTCATCGAGCACAACTCCGAGGAGAACCCCGACGGGCTCGACATCAACGGGCAGATCTGCTTCGACCCCGACGACCCGCAGCGGTTCGTCGCGGGTGAGGACACGTTCCAGTCGACGACGGGCGAACCGGGGTGGGGCGTGTTCGCGCTGACCGGCACGACGATCGGTGAGCTGTCGGCGACGCAGGTGGCGGAGCTCGTGCCGACCTACCAGCCCGACCAGGACGGAGCCGAGAACTTCGGGTGCGGGTTCTTGGCCGACGGGCGCATCGTCACCACCGACATCGGCAACCAGGCGACCGGTGACCCCAACGGTCAGCTCATCGTATGGTTCCCGCCCTTCGAGGGTGACGACATCGCCTACTGCAAGGTCGACGTCGCGATCGGCACCGCCCAAGCGATCCTGGTCGACGGCGACGCGGTCTACGTGGCGTCCGCGCGTGGCGGTGGCGTGTTCCGCTACGACGTGACCACGTTCCCCAACGACGAGACGCCGACGGGCGGCTGCGACTCCACCGACGTCACCGGTGCACCGCTCGCGTCGGGCATCGAGCGCGACGAGTTCATCGTCGGCGACGAGACGAACGGGATCGCCACCGCCGCCGGCATCGCGCGCAACGCCGACGGGAACCTGTTCGTGTCGAGCGTCTTCAACGGGGTGATCTCGGAGTTCTCCTCCGACGGGACCTTCGTGCGCCGCGTGCTCGAACCTCCGGAGGGCGAAGCGCTCGGCGAGGAGCCGTACTCGACCGGCACCCCACTCGGCATCGGCGTCGCGTCGGACGGCACGCTCTACTACGCCGACCTCGGCATCGTCATCAGCGCCGACGGCATCGGGCCCGGACCGAACACGGGCACGGTGCGTCGCATCCGCTTCGTCGACGGCGAACCGCAGCCGCCGGAGATCCTCGGCGACGGCCTCGCGTTCCCCGACGGCATCGGCATCTACGAGCCGTGACCGCGCGCGCCGCAAGCGCGACGCTCAGTCGAGGTGGACGAGCGTCTCGTGGAACGGGTCGGTGTAGTGCTCGGCGAAGAGCTTCGCGACCAGCTCGGCGCGACTGTTCACACCGATCTTCTCGAACACCGACTTGATGTAGTCGCGCACCGTGTGCGCGGACAGGTGGAGCTCGGCGGCGATCTGCGGTGTGGACGATCCGCTCGCGATCGCGCGGACGACGTCGCGCTCGCGCGGAGTGAGCCGGTACGCCTCGAGGATGATCGGCGCGATGTCGGCGCTCTTCGCCGGTTCCACGACCACCGCGATGCTCCCCGCGTCGGCGTTGCCGGCGAGCGCGCTCGCGTGCAGCACCACCCAGCGGCCCGCGCGGTCGCGCAGGCGGAGTCGGGGCGCACCGGTCGCGCGTCCGGCGGCGACGGCGCGCGCCCGAGCGAGGAGCGGCACGATCGGGATCGCGGCCTCGAGGTCGGGCGCCGAGCGGTCGCCGAGCACCTGGAGCCAGCTCGCGCCACCGATGCCGTAGATCTCGTCGAGCCAGCGCGCCGCGGCGTCGTTGGCGGAGACCATCGTGTTCTCGGCGTCGAACAGCAGCAGGCCGGGCGCGTGCGACAGGTTCGGCGGCTGGACGCTGCGCGCCGCTTGTGTGCGGATCGCGTCGCCGACGATCTCGGAGAGCGCCGCGAACAGTGCGACGTCGTCGGCGTCGAACGCGGGTCGGCCGGCCTCGCGCATCAGCGCGGCCACGCCCCAGGTGCGGTCACCGGTGCGGAACACCGAACGCAGCTCGTCGTCGTAGCCCTGGGGGCGGATGAAGTTGCGGTAGCGCGCGCTGCGCAGCGGCTGTCCGTCGGTGGCGTGGAAGAGCGTGGCCGCGGGGACGTCGGTGCGCGCGAGATCGGTGAACAGGTTGGCGTCGTGCTCGTGGAACTCGCCGTCCCAGAACGGCTGGCAGTAGCCCTCGTCGAGCGCTTCCATACGGGCCGGCGCGACGGCGAGGAGCGTGCTCGGGTCGACCCCGAACCACATGGCGCCGTCGTAGGGGATGGCCCGGCGCACCTCGGTGGCGAGGCCTTCGAGCAGCTCGTCGGCGGTGCCGGCGCGGCGTACGGCCCGCTCCACCGCGTCGATCGTCCGTTGGGGCGAGGCGACTCCCACGACCCCAGCGTAAACCGGTTCGGGCCCGGGGGGACCCCCTCGCGTGGGGGGTTCTCGGGCCGTGAAGTCCACACGCCCGTGGGATCGCCGGGCGCCGGCTGGAGGCGGATGCTCCTCGGGTCAGCCCTGCGAGAGGAGTCACCGATGAACGCCCTGTCCGTCCCCACGCCCGAACCGGTCGAGGTCGCCCCCGAGACCTTCCTGATCCCGAACCTGGCCCCGATGGGCCCCGACGCGTACGTGCCCGTCAACTCGCTCGTGATCCGCGGCGAGGAGCCCGTGGTGGTCGACACCGGTGCGCCCATCCACCGCGAGCGCTGGATCGAGCAGGTGTTCGGCCTCGTCGAGCCGAAGGACATCCGCTGGGTGTTCCTCTCCCACGAGGACGGCGACCACGTGGGCGCGCTCGAGACCGTGCTCGACGCCGCGCCGCAGGCCACGCTCGTGCTGAACATGTTCGGGACCGAGCGGCGCGCGCTCGAGACCGCGGTACCGCTCGAGCGGTCGATCTGGCGCGAGCCGGGTGAGAGCTTCGCGACCGCCGACCGCCGGTTCCGGCTGTTCCTCCCGCCGATCTTCGACGGCCCCGCGACGCGCGGGCTCTACGACGAGCGCACCGGCGTGATGTGGTCGGTCGACTCGTTCGCGGCGGCGACGCCGGGCGCACAACACGTGGAGGAGCTGCCGAGCGACCTCTACGAGCAGAGCTTCGGTGAGTTCAACAGCATGATCTCGCCCTGGCACCAGTGGCTCGACTCCGCCCGGTACGACGCGCACGTCGACACGGTGGAGGCGCTGGCGCCGAACGTCGTCGTGAGCGCGCACGGTCCGATCCTGACCGGTTCCGCGATCCACGACGCGTTCGACCGTGTGCGCACGCTCGCGGGTCGGGAACGCTTCGTGCCGCCGGGGCAAGCGCTGCTCGACGAGATCCTCGCGACCGTCACCGCGGCCGCGTGATCGGCGGATCGCCCGGGCGCTTCGCGCGCCCGGGCGACCGCTCGTCAGTCCGCCTGGTGCACCCACACGGTCATCGGGCTCGGGCCTCGGTTCGCGAACGCGTGGAACGGGATCGCGAGCAGGTCGGTCGGTGTGGCCGCCGTCGTCGGGTCGTACAACGCGGTCGAGCGCAAGGTCGCGCCGCGCACTCGCGACGCGGCGACGGCGATCCCGTCGACGGTCGCCGGGAGGACCGGGGTGGAGGTGTCGACGGCCGCGTCGAGCACGTGGACACCGTGGGGTTGGTCGAGACCTTCGAAGCAGTACACGAACGGCTCGCGCACCAACGCGACCTTCCCGCCGAGCGACTCCACGCGGTGATGGGCCCGCACCCAGTGCGCCGGGGAGTCCGGGTCGGGTTCCGCGAGCGGGAGATCGAGGTGGGGGAGCGCAGCGAGCAGGCGAGTCGCGTTCGTGGGGCAGCAGGTGACGTCGCGCCACGGTGACCGGCGCAGTGGGAGGGGACCCGCGATGGCGGCGGGGAGATGGTCGCCGATCCACGGGTGCTCCTCGGTCTCGCAGGTGGTGGCGTGCGGGATCGCGTAGAACCACTCGTCGCCCTCATCGGAGACGCCGGCGAGGAACGCGTTGTGCAGCGTGCGCAGCAGCCAGCGCATCGCCTCGGGTTCGGCGGTCAGCGCGTGCATCCGGTGGTGCCAGTGGATCGCGGCGACCGCCGCGCACGTCTCGGTGTAGCTGCGGGCCTGCGGCATCTCGTAGCGCGCGCCGATCGCCTCGGCGACCCACCGCCCGCCGACGCCGCCGGTGATGTACACCGACGTCGCGAGCAGGTCGGCGTGCCAGCGTCGCACCGCGGCGATGCGTTCCTCGTCACCGGTCTCGAGCGCGAGATCGGTGAGTCCCGTCGCGAAGTAGAGCGCGCACACGGCGTGGCCCTGGAGGCGGTCCCAGTCCCGCCACGGGACGCGATCCGCGAGGTCGATCGCGAGGTCGAGGTGACGCGCGTGCTGCGTCGCCCGGTACAGCTCGACGAGCGCCGATTCGATCGCGGGGTGGTGGTCGCGTACGCCGCCGGGGAGATCGCGCGCGATGCAGTCGGCCAGGCGCTCGGCCGCGTCGAGGAGATCGGTGCGGCCCTGGACCCGCGCCCGGGCCACCGCGGCGTGCACGAAGTGACCGGCGCAGTACAGCTCGTGGCTCCAGGTCAGGTCGTGCCATCGCGGCAGCTGACCGTCGCGCCCGAAGTTCGTGTTCAGGTATCCGTCGGCGTGCTGCGCGGCGAGCACGACCTCGACCGTGGTCTCGAGTTCCTGTACGTCCCCCGCGTACGCGGCGGCCTCCATCCACTTGAAGAGGTCGGAGTCGGTGAACCACAGCCCCTGACGTTCGTGGTCGGGCCGGAAGTTGTCGACGACGGCGTGTTCGACGAGGCGATCGAACAGCCTGGGGATCGCCACGTCACGGTTGCGACGGACGCGCTCCGCCCAGAACGGCGGGAGCGGCGGCGGTTCGCTCACGAACGGAACCAGCGCGCGAGGCGGGTGGCCGCGAACTGCTCCTTGTCGGGGACGTACTCGGCCGACGGGCCGAGGAACTCGACACGCGGCTCGGGGCCGCTCAGGTAGTCGGCGGCGACTTTGGCGATGTTGCCCTCGCCGAACTCGAGGTAGCACGCGCCGACGCCGTCGAAGCGACCGGGTGTGCCGGTGCCGCGCACGCGCGCCGCGATCGTCTGCGCGACGGCACGTGCCGCGCGATCGGCGAACGCGCCCGCCTTCGGGATCGCGCCCTGACCGACCGGGATCGTGGTGACGTCGCCGATCGCGAACACGTTCTCGTGCGCGGTCTCGAGCGAGTACGGATCGACACGGACCCAGCCGCCCTCGGCGAGGCCGGCCGCGGCGACCACCGCGGGCACGCGGTGTACGGGAACGCCCATGAACAGATCGAACGGGACCTGCTCGCCGTCGTCGAGCACCGCCGCGCGCGCGGCGGGGTCGAGCGCGGTGATCTTGCGGCCGACGAGCAGCTCGATCCCGTTCGCCCGGAACTGCTCCGCGATCACCGCGGAGCCGTCGGCGGAGATCGGTAGTGGTGCCGGCGCGGGACTGATGGCGCGGATCGTCACCGCGTCGCGCACGCCGCGGCGCACCAAGAAGTCGTGGAGGAGCAGCGCGGCTTCCCACGGCGCCGGAGGACACTTGTAGGGGAGCCCGAGCACGCCGATCACGATCGTCCCCGCTGTGAACGCGGCGAGCTCGCCGGCGAGCCGTTCGGCGCCGGGCAGCGAGTAGAACTCGTGGCCGACTTCGGCGAGCCCGGGGGTTGCGTCGACGTCGAGCGCCGCACCGAGCGCGACGACGAGGACGTCGGCGTCGTAGCTGCTCGAGTCGGTGACGACGCGCCGTGTCGTGGGGTCGATCGACTCCACGGTCTCCTGACGGAACGCGACGCCCGACGCCGCGAGGTCGCGGTAGTACGAGCGCACGTCCTCAGGCTGCTTGTGCCCGAACAGCACCGCGAGCTTGTCGAAGCCGACTGTGAACGCGTCGCTGCGATCGATCAGCGTGACCTCGACGTCGGCGCCCAGCGTCTCGTCGAGCGTCGTCGCGAGCTCCAAACCGCCGAAGCCGGCACCGAGGATCACTACGTGGGTCATTGCGTCTCCGAGGTCGAGAGGAACCGTGCGCGCCGCCTCGCGAGTTCTACTCTCCGGCGCGGCCGAGGAACACTCTCGGCGACGCGAAACCCGTTTGTCATCGCCCACTCGACGCTGCAAGCCTGCCCGAATGGGTGATCTCGCGCTCGACACCGCGGTCGAGCAGATCGACGAGAACCGGTTCCGGGCCACCGTGAACCGCGACTGGGAGATCTGGGGCCCGATGGGCGGCTACATCGCCGCGATTGCGCTGCGCGCCGTCGGAGCGTTCGACCCGACGGTGCGCCCGGCCACGTTCTCGTGCCACTACCTGAGCGTCGCCCGCTTCGAGCCGGTCGACATCTCGGTGGTGGTGCGCCGCCGGGGGCGGAGTGCATCGTCGTTGCGCATCGAGGTCACCCAGGACGGACGCGAGGTGCTCGACGCGACCATGTGGACCGTCGGCGACGTGGAGGGGCTCGAACACGACGAGACGGCGTTCCCCGATGTCGCGCGTCCCGACGCGCTGCCGTTCGTCACCGAGCTGCTGCCCGAGGACGCGCGCTCGCCGTATCCGTTCTGGGAGAACTTCGACGCGAAGCCGATCGACTTCGAAGCCGACTGGCCGCCCGACGGCCCCCGCCCGGCGCGCTGGCGCGAGTGGCTGCGCTTCGTGCCGACGGCGAGCTTCGACGACCCGTGGGTCGACGCGGCGCGCGCGGTGATCCTCGTCGACCTGCCGAGCTGGCCGTCGGCGCACCGTCCCCACGCATGGCGCCAACCACCGTTCATGGCACCCACGCTCGACCTCAACGTCGCGTTCCACCAACCCACGACCGGCGAGGACTGGCTCCTCTGCGACGGCGATGCGCTCCTCTCCACCGGTGGGCTCTTCGGCTGGACCGCACGTGTCTGGTCCGTCGGCGGCCGCCTCCACGCCTCCGGCGGCGGCCAATGCCTCTACCGCCGCCTCCCGACCTGACGACGCGAGCTCTCGGATCGGGAGGCCAGCGCATCACGCAGGCGCGTCACACGTGGGGGGCGACGCCCGTGGCGAGCTGCTCCATGAGGTCGACCTGGTCGTCGAGCGACAGGGTGGGGAAGTAGCTGCGGGTCACGAACTCGATGGGGACGCCGGCGCGATCGCGGAGCGCGTTGAGGCCGTCGACGATCTGTTGCGGCGTGCCCGCGAAGGTGGACCGCGCGAACAGCTGGTCGCGTCCGTCGGGCGCGAGCGCGGGCGGCGACGGCGGCGGTCCGGGGCGCGTTGCCGACGTCTCCATGTCGGAGTACTTCCACATCATCGCCCAGAGGTGCTCGGCGTACCGGTCGATCGCGTCGTTCTCGCTCGCGCCGGGCAGGAGCACCGAGTAGTGGAGGACGCGGAACGTCGCCGGGTCGCGGTCGTTGCGTTCGAGCTCGTCGCGCACCCACGCGACCTGCTCGACGAGCTGTGCGGCGGGCGCGTTCGAGAAGATGCCGTCGGCCTGGCGCGCCGCCCGACGGATCGCCGCCTCGGCGCCGCCGCCGAGCACGATCGGGATGCGGGTCGACGGGGTCGGCCGCACCGCGACCTCGGGGAGGTCGTACACGTCGCCCTGGTGGCGGAACGGCGCGCCCGACCACGCGGCAGGGAGGATGTCGAGCATTTCGCCCATCGCCTTGCCCCGCCGGCGGAAGTCGGAGCCGAACGCGTCGTACTCGGTGCGCGACCAGCCGATGCCGAGGCCGAGCGTGAGCCGGCCGTGGCTCAGGAGCTGCACGGT
This sequence comes from Acidimicrobiia bacterium, assembly GCA_036277635.1. Lineage (GTDB taxonomy): Bacteria > Actinomycetota > Acidimicrobiia > IMCC26256 > PALSA-610 > DASUMP01. The sequence continues at coordinate 17,043 of DASUMP010000070.1, forward strand.
CGCCGCGTCCTCGGCGAGCCGCAGCGGGTGGTGCAGCGGCGCGAGCAGGATGCCGGTGCCGATGCCGATGGTCGATGTCGACGCGGCGAGCGCGGCGCTCAGCACGAGCAACGACGGGAGGTAGCCGTCGTCGACGAAGTGGTGCTCGGTGGTCCACACCGACGAGAAGCCGAGCGCTTCCGCCTCGACCGCGACGCGCACGGTCTCGTCGTAGGTGGCTGCCCAGTCGGTCTCGCCCGGCCGCAGCTGCGCGCTCAGCAGTCCGAACCCGAGTCCCATCATGCCTCCGTTCGCGCGTCGCGCCCGTGGGTCAGGTGGCCGACGCTACCGAGCGGAGCACCTCCGCGAAGCGCGCGGGTTCGGTGACCGCGGGCACGTGACCACCGTCGAGGCGCACGACGCGCGGTGGGCGCGGGAGCCGTTCGATCATCTCGGCTTGCAGCTCGGGCGGGATCGGCCGGTCGCGCTCGTTGAGCACGTAGGTGACGGGGACGTGCGCGGCGCGCGACCAGTGCACGGGTTGGAAGTAGTGGTTGACGGTGTCGGGCACGCAGCGCACCGGGTCGGTCACGAACGCGAGCGTCTCGTCGTCGAGGGGATCGCCGCCGTACGTGCGACGGAACGGCTCGGGGTCGGCGGGCGCGCCGGGGAGCTCCGGGATCGGCGTCCCTGCGGCGCGCGCCTGCTCCACGACGAGCGAGAGCCCTTCTCGGTGGCGCGGTTGCATGCACTCGATGCCGCAGCCGCCCTCGGTCGGTACCAGCGCCGCGTTCAACACGATGTGGCGCGCACGGTCGCCGAGGCCGGCGACGACGCCGGGGACGACCAGACCGCCGGAGGAGTGCGCGACGACGAGCACGTCGTCGTCGGTCCCGCGCAGGTCGTCGAGCACGCCCGCGACCTCGTCGTCGACGGTGAGGGTCTGGAGGTCGGCGGGCTTGCCGGCGCGACCGGGGAGGTCGACGGCGAGCGCGGGTGATTCGAGGTAGGGGAGGAGACGGTCCCAGAACCGACCGGTCGAGCCGCCTCCGTGCACCAACAGCGTGAGCACTGCACCACCTTTCGATCGTCGGCGTGTGGGATCCTTGCAGGTGCGCGATGAGTAGTGTCCTGCCGTGCGTCGCCGCGGGATCGCCGTCGTTCGGGTGTTCGTGCTCGTGCTCGTGCTCGTGCTCGTGATCGGCGCGCTCGGCGCGTGCTCGGGCGACGACGACACCGACGGCGACGCGAGCGCTCCCACCGACGCGATCGCGGCCGGGGAGGAGGCGTACGCCACGTACTGCGCGCAGTGCCACGGCGCCGACCTGCGCGGCACCGCGACCGGACCGTCGTTCCTGTCGATCGTGTACGAGCCGAACCACCATCCCGACGAGGCGTTCCGGCGCGCGCCGCGCGACGGCGTGGTCTCGCACCACTGGAACTTCGGCGACATGGCGCCGGTCCCCGCCGTCACCGACGCCGAGCTCGAGGCGATCATCGCGTTCGTGCGCGACGCGCAGGAGCGCGAAGGCTTCGAGGAGTACCCGCCGCCCGAGCTCGACCCGTCCTAGCCCGCGGTCGATCCGACGTCGTCGCAGCGTTCGTACAGCTCGTAGAGCCCGCGACCGAACAGGCCCACGCCGTACGACCCGACCGCGCAGAACTCCTCGGCGATCACCTCGTTCGGTTCGTTCGGACCGAAGTCGCGCGAGTCGTTCGGTTCGTCCCAGTCGTCGCGGATCGACGACAGGATCACGATGTCGGCGGCGCGCAGCTCGTCGGCGAGGCCGGAGTCGACGGCGTTGGCGACGCCCGGATCCATCTCGATGTAGCGCGTCGCGGGCGGGAGCTCGGGAAACAGGTAGTAGAGGAATGCCTCGCTGTACGGGGTCTTGCGCAGGTCGCCGGTCCCGACGAACAACGAGTCGCCCGGTTCCGAGACGCGCTCGACGTCGGGGATCATCGCGTGCACCGCGTCGACCGCGTCGAGGCGTCCGTACGGGAACTCCCGGTCGCCTCGGCGGATCGTCCCGGCCGCCACGTCGCGCAGCTCGAAGCTGCGTGCGACGTAGTCGGCGTACGTGCGCCAGGTGAAGTGAGGGACGAGCACGAGCGTCGCGACGACCGGCACCGCGATCGCGACGGCGGCGGTCGCTCGCGGCTTCCAGGACGGACGCCAGGTGCGCACGAGGTCGGCGACCGCGGCCGGGAGCAGTCCGAACGGGACGCAGCTCACCCACGCGAGGTGGGTCGAGTCGGCGCGCTGCAACGCTTGCGGCAACAGACCGACACTGAAGAGCGCCAGCGCGAGGAGCAAGCGCTCGCCTCGGCGCGCGGCGCGCACGCCGGCGACCACGAGCACGACGTTGGCGGCGAGCAGGAGTCCGAGCCACAGCGAGAGCTGCGCGGGAGACGGCGGTGCGGGCAGCGGCCACGGAGGTTCGATCAGGAGCCCGGCGCGCTGCAAGAACCCGTCGAACTCCCCCCACGACGGCGGCAGCGGAAGGCGCCGGCCGCCGCGCAGGTCGAACACGGGCTCGATGATCAGACCGTCGATGACGTTGCCGAGACCTGCGCGCGCGATGTGGAAGAGATACGGCACGACGCCGAGCGCCGCGCCGACGAGGTAGCGGATCCGTCCGGCCCGATCGAGCGCGGTCCACACGACCAGCCCCGACGCGCCGACCGCGACGATCAGGTCGGGGCGGTAGAGGAGCGCGGCACCGGCGAGGAAGCCGGCACCACCGACGAGCACCGCGCGCGCCCGCGCCGAGCGATCCGTCGACGCGTCGGCACCGGCGAAGCCGCTGACGAGCGACCACAGCCCGAACGCCACCGCGCCGACCCACGCCAGCGCGGTGAGCCCGATCGGCGGCACGACGACGACGGCCGCGAGCACGCCGCCGGTGGCCGCGACCGCGGGACCCCAGCGCCGCGTGGCGGCGAGGATCCCGAACGCGACGCCCGCGAGCTGGAGCACGCCGATCGCGCGCTCGGTCGCGAGCGTCGTGCCGAACGCGCGGAACGCGCCGGCGAGCACCCAGAGGCTTCCGGGTCCGTAGAGGTGGAGGAAGTCGCGGTTCGGCACGCGACCGTCGGCGACGAGCTCGGGGAAGACGAGCATGAAGCCCTCTTCCATGGGTGGCCCCGGCGCGCGCCACAGCTCGACGAGCGGGAGGGCGATCGCGATCCCGACGACCACCGCCGGCAGCACCCGAGCGAAGGTGCGGCGACCCGACGGTTCCACGGGGGCGGAAGTTAGCCCCCGAGGCATGTGGGGACCGACCGGCTATCGTCGCCCGCCATGCTCGGCTTCGAGCGGCAGGTCGTCGACCACCTCGTCACCACGCCCGACCCGGACCGGCGCGCTGCCGTGCACCGGTGGGTCGCCGGGTCGCTCGCCGACATGCCCGAGCACCTCCGTGTGGGCGTCTACGCCGAATCCGTCGCATTGGCTGCCGTCGCGCGCCTCCTTCGTGCCGGTCGCCGCCCGAGCGACGACGACGTCGCGCGCGCGGTGCAGATCCTCGACGTGAGCCCGATCGCCTTGCTGCGCCAGTACGTGCGGCTGTTCCGCTCGCTGGTGCTGTTCGCGGAGCAGGAGCTCGCGGGGCAGAAGCCCGGCGCATGAGCTGGTTCGGCACACGCGACCGCGCGCCGGTGACCCGCCTCGACACCGAGGTGCTCGTGATCGGATCCGGCGCCGGCGGTGCGACGACGGCTGCGTTGCTCGCCGAGGCGGGCCGCCGCGTCACGGTGGTCGAGGAAGGTCCCTGGGTCGATCCAGACGCGGTCGAGCCGTTCTCGCTCGACGAGATGGCGCTCAAGTACCGCCACCACGGGTCGTCGGCCGCGCTCGGCGCCCCGCCGGTCGCGTACGCGGAGGGGCGCTGCGTCGGCGGCAGCACCGAGATCAACAGCGGGCTGTGGCACCGGCTCCCGGGCGACCTCGCGGAGGAGTGGCGCCACGCGTTCCGCATCGACGAGTTCACGACGCCTCTGCTCGACGCGTACGCGGAGCGCGTCGAGGAGTGGCAGTCGGTGTCGCAGATGCCCGCCGCGCCGCCGCCGTCGTCGGCGCTCCTCGAACGGGGCGCGACCAAGCTCGGGTGGCGTTCGGTCGAGTTCCCGCGCGTGTTCCGCTACGACCCGAGCGGGCGCGGCACGAAGCAGACGATGGCCCGGACGCTGATCCCACGCGCGATCGCGGCCGGCGCGACGGTCGTCGCCGACTGTCGCGTGCAGCGCTTGGTGCGCGACGGCGACCGCGTCGTCGGGGCGCGGTGTCAGCGGCGCGTCGACGGCATCGACGAGACGATCGAGATCCACGCCGACCACGTGTTCGTATGCGGAGGAGCGGTCCAGACCCCGGCGTTGCTCCAACGCAGCGGCATCCGGCGCAACATCGGGCGTGGCCTCAAGCTCCACCCGACGATCAAGATCGCGGCGCGGTTCCCGCACCCGATCGACCACGGCGACGTCTCGCCCTACCGCATCACGGAGTTCTCGCCGAACCTCACGATCGGCGGCTCCGCGAGTCGGCGCGGTCACGTGGCCCTCGCACTCGCCGACGCGACCACCGAGTACGCCGACGCGCTCGCCGACTGGGAGCACGTGACCGTGTACTACGCCGCGATCCGCAGCGATGCGGGCGGGCGGGTGCTCGCGTTGCCCGGAGTGCGCGCTCCGCTCGTCACGTACTCGCTCACCGACGCCGACATGAGTCGGCTGGCGCGCGGCCTGCTGCACCTCGGTGAGCTGTTGCTCGCGGCCGGTGCCACCGAGCTGTACCCGTCGGTCGAGGGCGCGGTGATCGCGCGCCGAGCCGACGACCTCGTCTCGTGGTGGGAGTCGGTCGACCGGCGGCGCACGAACCTCATGACCGTCCACCTCACGTCGTCGGTGGGCATGGGTGAGGCGCGCGAGCGCACCGGCACCGACAGCTTCGGGCGGGTGTGGGACGTGCGCAACCTGCGCGTCAACGACGCGTCGCTGCTCCCCGATGCGCCCGGTGTGAACCCGCAAGCCGCGGTGATGACGATCGCAGCGCGCAACGCCGAGCAGTTCCTGTCCGAGCAGTGAGCGACGCGACGGCCACCGACGGCGGAGATCGTCCGCGCGCGCCGGTCGCGGTGGTCACCGGCGCGGCGGGCTGGCTGGGGCAGAACCTCGTGCGCGCGCTCGTCGGCCAGCGGAGTCGCGTGCGGTGCCTCGTGTCCTCGGGGGAACAGGGAGCCGCGCTCGAGCTGTTGGATGCCGCGGTCGAGACGGTCGTCGGCGACGTGCGCGACCCCACGACCGTCGACCGACTCTTCGAAGGCGTCGCCGACGCCGTCGTGTTCCATGCCGCTGCGGTGATCCACCCTCGCTCCCGCGTGCGTGAGCTCTTCGACGTGAATGTCGGCGGGACCCAGCTCGTCGTCGACCGCGCGCGGCGCGCGTCCACGATCCGGTTCGTGCACGTGTCGTCGAACTCGCCGTTCGGTGCGAACCCCTCGCCGACCGATCGCTTCACCGAGGAGTCGGCGTACAACCCCTACCTCGCCTACGGACGCTCGAAGCTGGAGGCGGAACAGCTCGTCCTGCGCAGTCACGGTCGCGGCGACGTGCACGCGGTCGTCGTCCGCCCGCCGTGGTTCTACGGACCGTTCCAGCCCGAGCGCCAGACCACCTGGCTGCGCACGGTGCGGCACGGCCGCTTCCCGCTCGTGGGCGACGGCACGAACCAGCGGTCGATGGTTGCCACCGACAACCTCGTGCACGGGTTGTTGCGCGCCGAGGTCGCGCCGCTCGCGCCGGGGAACGCGTACTGGCTCGCCGACGGCGAGCCGTACGAGATGCGGGAGGTCTTGGCGACCGTGCGAGCCGCGTTCGTCGCCGAGGGGTTCACCGTGAGCGGTGGCCAGCCGCGGCTGCCGCGGACCGCGGGTGTCGTCGCCGAGCACCTCGACCGGCTCCTGCAGGCTCGCGGCCGCTACGTCCAGGCCCTGCACGTGCTCGGCGAGCTGAAGGACACGATCGCGTGCGACATCACCCGCGCTCGCGCCGAGCTCGGGTACCGACCCACGACGACGCTGCTCGACGGCATGCGGGCGAGCATCCGCTGGTGCGTCGAGCGCGGGGAGCAGTTCGCGTGAGCCGTCGCGTGCTCGTCACCGGCGGGAGCGGCTATTTCGGCGAGATCCTCGTGCGTCGCCTGCTCGCTCGCGGCGACGCGGTGCGAGTCTTCGACCTGCACGCGCCGAGCGCGGTCGACGAGCGCGTCGAGGTCGTCGTCGGCGACGTGCGCGATCGCGACTCGGTGCGCGCCGCGTGCTCCGACGTCGACGTGATCCTCCACAACGTCGCGCAGGTGCCGCTGGCCAAAGACCGGGCACTGTTCCACGCGGTGAACGTGACGGGCACCGCGCACGTGCTCTTGGCGGCGCGCGACGCACGGGTCGCGAAGGTGGTGCACACGTCGTCGAGCGCGATCTTCGGGATCCCCGAGGCGAACCCCGTCACCGAAGACACTCCCGGCCGGCCGGTGGAGGCGTACGGCCGCGCCAAGCTCGAAGCGGAGGTGGTGTGCCACGACGCGGCGCGTGCCGGCCTCGACGTGAGCATCATCCGCCCGCGCACGATCCTCGGGCACGGGCGGCTCGGGATCATGGCCGTGCTGTTCGAGCTCGTCGCCGCGGGCGCACCCGTGTTCGTGCTCGACGGCGGTCACAACCGCTACCAGCTCGTGCACGCCGACGACCTCGCCGACGCGTGCCTGCGCGCCGCCGACCGCGAGGGTCCCCGCACCTACAACATCGGCGCGACCGAGTTCGGCACGATGCGCGACACGCTCGGCGCGTTGGTGGACCACGCCGCCACCGGATCGCGCGTGCGGTCCTTGCCGGGCGCGCCCGCCCGACTCGCGATGCGCGCCGCGACCGGCGTCGGGCTCGCGCCGTTCGCCCCGTACCACTGGCTGCTCTACGGCGAGTCGCTCTGGTTCGACACGTCGCGCGCCGAGGCCGAGCTCGGCTGGTCGGCAGAGCACTCGAACGCGGCGATGGTCATCGAGTCGTACGAGTGGTTCCTCGAGCACCGCGATGCGCTCGGCGGCGGCGACGGCCGTTCGCACCACCAGAGCCCGGTGCGGCTCGGTGCGCTGCGGTTGCTCCGGCACCTCCCGTGACCCGCGCGCCGTCGCCGCTCCGGGTCCGGCTCGCGGTGGCGGTCGCGCTCGCGTTGGTCGTGCGGGTGCTGTTCGTCCTGTTCGTGACCCGCAACCGGCCGCTCGGACTCGACGCCGACTCGTACCGGATGCTCGGGCTCGCGCTGCGCGACGGGCTCGGCTACGTCGGTCCGCCCGACGTCAGCGGTGAACGCGTCGCCACCGCGACGTTCCCGCCCGGGTTCCCGACGTTCATCGCGACAGCCGCGTTCGCCGGTGCTCGCCGACTCATCGCGTTGCGCTTGGCCCTCGCGGGCCTCGGGGCCGGCAACGTCGTCCTCGTCGCGCTCCTCGCTCGTCGTGTCGCCGGGGACCGGGTCGCGGTGGTCGCCGCGTTCCTCGGCGCACTGCACCTGCCGCTCGTGACCACCGACGGATCGGTGATGTCGGAGTCCTTGTACCTGACGTTCGTGCTGCTCGCCCTGCTCGGCGCGGCCGCGCTGTCGCGGTCGCTGGACCTGCTCCCCGCGATCCTGACCGGTGTCGCGATCGGCGCGGCGGCGCTCACACGCAGCGAGGGTCTGATGCTGCTCCCGTTCGTGGTCGCGCCGGCGGCGTTCCTGGCGCGGCCGCGGCGACCGGCACGCGCGGCGCTCGCCATCGGCGTGGTCGCGGTGATCGCCGTGCTGAGCCTGGTGCCGTGGCACGTGCGCAACCAACAGCTCTACGACGAGGTCGTGTGGTTCTCCGGGAACTCCGCGACCGCGGTCGCGGGCGCGTCGTGCGACCGGCACTTCTCGGGGCCCGAGACCGGGCTCTGGACCTTCGGGTGCCTCGCGCACCCCGCGATCCGTGACGCGACGAACGAAGCCGAGCTGTACACGGCGCTACGTCGTGGTGCGTTCGAGTACCAGCGCGACCATCTCAGCGAGCTGCCCCGGGTGAGCGCGATCCGCCAGCTCCGCACGTGGGGCCTCTACGCGCCGGTGCAGCAAGCGGAGTTCGAAGCGCCCGAGGGCCGCGTGTTCCGGTGGCAGATCGCCGCATGGGTGGGACATCTCGCGGTGCTCGTGCTCGCCGCCGTCGGCAGCGTCGTGCTCGTGCGCCGGCGGGCACCGATGTGGTGGTTGGCCGGACCGGTCGCGATGGTCGTCGTCAGCACCGCGCTCACGTACGGGAACCAGCGGTTCCGAGTCGCGGCCGAACCCGCGCTGCTGATCGCCGCCGCGACCGCGATCGTCGCCGCGAGCGACCGCCGCCGCGCTCCCGAGCCGGCGCGTGGCGACGGGTAGGATCGCCGCTCCTCGCCGGTCGGCGAGTCGATGGGGTCCGGGAGCCAGATGACCGCCAACAGTCCGTCCGCGCCCGAGCGCGCCCCCCAGGTGCGGGCGACGGTGTACGTCGGGGTGTTCCTCGTCACGCTCTCGACGCTCGTGCTCGAGATCTCGCTCACCCGGATCTTCAGCGTGACCATGTGGTACCACTTCGCGTTCCTCGCGATCTCGATCGCGCTGTTCGGCATGACCTTCGGTGCGCTCGCGGTGCACCTGCTGCCCGAGCGGTTCCCGGCGGAACGAGCCGCCGACCAGATGGCACGGTTCTCGATCGCGTTCGGCGTCGCGATCGCGGTGTGCTTCGCCATCCAGCTGCAGATCCCGTTCACGCCTCGCGCGACGGTCGGCGGGATCGCATCGGTCGTCGCGACGTGCGTCGTCATCGCCATTCCTTTCGTGATGAGCGGCATCGTCGTGTGCCTCGCGCTCACGAAGTTCCCGGCGCGGGTCAACCGCCTCTACGCGGTCGACCTCATCGGTGCCGGACTCGGGTGCGTCGCGCTCGTCCTGCTCTTCGAGTGGTTCGACGGGCCGAGCCTCGTCGTGCTCACCGGTGCCATTGCGACGATCGCCGGCGTGGCGTTCGCCACCGCGGCATGCAGCCGGCGCCTGGTCGCGGTCGCGTGCGTCGCGACCCTCCTCCTCGGCGGCTTCGCCGTGATCAACGCCGCCCGCCACGACGACGGCGACCCGATCCTCGACATCGTGTGGACCAAGGAGGAGCGCGACACCGAGCACGACTACGAGCGGTGGAACGCCTTCTCGCGGCTCACCGTCGACGGCGACACCGAGGATCCGAACACGATCCTGCTGAGCCTCCTCATCGACAGCACCGCGGGCACGGCGCTGCCGCGCTTCACCGGCGACCTCGAGGCGACCGACTACCTGCGCGACCAGATCTCGAACCTGGCGCACCACGCGCGCTCCGACGCCGACGTCGCGGTCGTCGGCGCCGGCGGCGGTGCCGACGTGCTCTCCGCCGTCGAGTTCGACCAACGCTCCGTCACCGGCATCGAGATCAACGGCGACACCGTCGACATCGTGAACAACGTGTACGGCGAGTTCACCGGGCACCTCGACGAGCACCCGCGCGTCGACATCGTGACCGACGAGGCCCGCAGCTACCTCACGCGCACCGACCGTCGCTTCGACATCATCCAGATCTCGCTCATCGACACGTGGGCGGCCACCGGCGCGGGTGCGTTCGCGCTCAGCGAGAACGGCCTCTACACGACCGACGCGTGGGACACCTTCCTCGACCGCCTCCAGCCAGGAGGCATCCTCTCGGTCGCCCGCTTCCACCAGACGATCGGCAACGACGGCGAGCCCGTCGAACCGCTCGAGGCGTACCGCACGGTGGCGCTCGCCGCGCAGGTGCTCACCGACCGCGGCGTCGAGAACCCACGCGACCACCTCGCCGTGTACCGCATCCCCACCGCGTACGACGTGGATGTCGCGACGGTGCTCGTGAGCCGCGATCCGTTCACAGCGAGAGACCTGGGCGTCTTCGAACGTGAAGCCGAACGGCTCGGGTTCACCCCGGTGCTCACGCCCGACGTGGTCGAAGACCCGTTCTTCGCCGACCTGACGGCACCGGGCGGGCCCTCCGACGCGGTCGACGACCTCTCGGCCGACATCTCGCCGCCCACCGACAACCGCCCATTCTTCTTCCAGATGGCCGACCTCGGGACGCTGTTCGACTCCGACATCTTGCGCGACGACTTCGTGATGCGTCCCGTGCTCGTGCTCGCGATCCTCGCGGTCACGGTGCTCGGACTCGCGTCGCTGTGCATCGCGTTCCCCGTCGTGGTCGCGCGCCGTCGGGGCGCGCGTCTCTTCGACCGGCGGTCGCTGCCGTTCGCGACGTTCTTCGGCGGCATCGGGTTGGGTTTCTTGCTCATCGAGATCGCGCAGCTGCAGCGCTTGAGCATCTTCCTCGGACACCCCACCTACGGCTTGACCGTGGTGTTGTTCTCGGTGTTGGTGTTCAGCGGCCTCGGCAGCATGCTCACCGAACGCTTCGTCGACACCGAACGTCCGGTCACGCTCGTCGCGCCGCTCGTGACGCTGCTCGGCGTGCTCGTCGTCGCCGCCTTCGCCACACCCGCACTCATCCGCACGTTCGACGCCGCCACGACCCCGGTGCGCATCGCCGTGTCGGTCGGGTTGCTCGCCCCGATCGCGCTGGTGATGGGCATGCCGTTCGCCATCGGCATGCGGACGGCCGCGGCGCACGGCGCCCCCACGGCGTTCCTCTGGGCGATCAACGGGGCGATGTCGGTGTGCGCGTCGGTGTTCGCGGTCGTGATCGCGCTCTTCTTCGGCATCGCGGCGGCCTTCTGGACCGGTGTCGCCGCGTACTGCGTGGCAGTCGGTTCGATCGTCGCCGTGGCGCGTCGCCGCACGACGTTCGATCTGGGGGTCGTCGACCCGCCGACGCCCGAGCCCGTCGGCGTCGCGGCACGCTGACGGATCGCCGCTCGTTCCTATACTCGCCCGCCATGGGGCCGGTTCCGGCGCGATCCGCCGCAGTGCAGGACGCGCCCACCGCCGACCCGCACGACGCCGCGGTCGTACCGGCGGGCGGCACCCACGAACCGATCCCGTGGCTGGCGGTCGTCGGTGTCCTCGTCGTGGTCTCGGTGCCGCTGGTCGTCGCCGCGGTCGCGCTGCGCCGACCGCACTGGTTCCCCGTCCTCGACCTCGCGATGACCGAGCTGCGCGTGCGCGACGTCGGCTCCACGCACACGCCGTTGATCGGTCTGCCCGGCCGCATCGGGACGTCGTTGCTCGAGCAGGGCAGTCACCCGGGTCCGCTCAGCTTCTATCTGCTCACACCGACGTACCGACTGCTCGGTTCCTCGCCGTGGGCGCTGCAAGCGTCGACCGTGGTGGTGAACATCGCGGCGAGCGTGACCGCGCTGGCCATCGCCGGCCGGCACGGCGGCCGGCGCCTGGTCCTCGTCGTGGGCGTGGTGCTCGCGGTGCTCGGCTCCGGGTACGGCATCGCCACGCTCGTCGAGCCGTGGAACCCGTACCTGCCGTTGATGTGGTGGGTGGCACTGCTGCTCGCAGTGTGGTCGGTGCTCGACGGCGACCTGCCGATGCTGCCCGTCGCGGTGTTCGCGGGTTCGTTCTGCGCCCAGACCCACGTGCCGTACCTCGGCCTCGCAGGGGGACTCGGTGTCCTCGCCGCGATCGGAGTCGCGCTCACGTGGCGCGCGCGCCGCCACGACCCCATCGCGCGTCGCGGCGTGCTGCGGTGGGCCGCAGTCGCGCTCGCGCTCGGGATCGTCCTGTGGACGCCACCCGTCATCGACCAGGTCGTCAACGATCCCGGCAACCTGCGCAAGCTCGCGGATCACTTCGGGTCGCCGCCCGAGGATCCGATCGGCCTCGGTCGCGGCGTGGAGCTGGCCTTGCTCCACCTCGACGTCGCCGCCTTCGTTGGCGGTGAGTCGGGCGCGAACGGTTCGCTCGTCGACGCGTCGTCGGATCCCGACGGGTCCGTCGCGCCCGGGATCGCGGTGCTGGTGGTGTGGGCCGCGGCGGCGGTGGTCGCGTGGCGCCGTCGGCGTTGGTCCCTCCTGCGCCTGCACGTCGTGATCGGGGTCGCACTCGTGCTCGGTGTCATCTCGATGAGTCGCATCTTCGGGAAGGACTGGTTCTACCTGATGCTGTGGGCGTGGGCGATCGCCGCGTTCGTCGTGCTCGCAGTGATCTGGACGTGCCTCGACGTGCTCCGCGATCGGATGGCGCCGGCGACCGCGAAGCGCGCCACCGCGATCGGCGGCGCGCTCCTCGTGGTCGTGTTGGTGGTGTCGTCGACGGTGTTCGCCGTCGATGCGGCCGACGCCGAGCCTCCCGCCCCCAACCTGTCGTCGACGCTCGGCGCGGTGCTCCCCCCGACGATCGCGGCGCTCGAACGAGGCGAGGGAGTCGCCACCGGGCGCGACGGTCGCTACGTGGTGACGTGGACCGACGCGTTCTACTTCGGCTCGCAGGGCTACGGCCTCGTGAGCGAACTGCGGCGCGCGGGGTTCGACGCCGGGGCGGCGCGCCCGTTCCAGGTCCCGATCACCCCGCACCGCGTCGTGGAGCGAGCCGACGCGACCGCGCTGATCCACCTCGCCACGGGCATCTTCGTGGAGCGCTGGCGGGCGATCCCCGAAGCGGTCGAGGTCGCGTACGTCGAACCGCGCACCGACGCGCAGCTCGAAGAGTTCGCGGCGCTGCGCGCGCAGGTCGTCGCCGAGCTGCGCGCCGACGGCCTCGACGACCTCGTGCCGATCGTCGACGGGAACCTGTTCGGTGCGTCGATCGACGAGCGGGTGTCGGTCGAGACGCAGCGGCGGATGGCGCGGATGCTCGAGCTCGGTCAGGAGACAGCGATCTTCATCGCGCCGCCCGAGACGGAGCTGCCGCTGTGACCGTGGACGCCGACGCGCGGCTCGCCGACCGGTCGACCGGGTCGCCGGACGTGCCGACGACCGGATCCGCGCCCCGCGCCAGGGAGGCGTCAGGTGGGGGAGGCGCCGACCCGCTGTCGCGACTCGCCACGCTCTGCACAGCGCTCGCGACGGTCCCCGTGCTCGTCGCCACCGCTCGTGCGATCGTCGACGACTGGGTGCCGATCGGCGACAACGCGTTCTTCACGATCCGGGCGCGCGACGTGCTCACCGAGCACCACCCGTGGCTCGGCACCTGGACGTCGGCGTCGCAGACGATCGGCACCGACGTCAACAACCCGGGGCCGTTGTTCTGGGACGTCCTCGCCCTGCCCGCGAAGATCGACGGCCGCGCCGGCCTCGCGATCGCGGTCGCGCTGTGCAACATCGCCGCGATCATCGGGATGGCGATCGTCGCGCGGCGTCAGGCCGGGGCGCGCGGCGCGATCGCGGCGACCGCCGCGGCGTCCGGGCTCGCCTGGACGATGGGGAGCGAGCTGCTGTTCGAGCCGTGGCAGCCGCACAGCCTCTTGTTGCCGTTCCTGTGCTTCCTCGTGATGGCGTGGGCGCTCGCGTGCGGTGACAGCGCGGTGCTCCCGTGGGCGGTCGGGCTCGCCAGCCTCATCGTGCAGACGCACATCGGGTACGCGGTGATCGTCCCGGCCGCCGGCGTGTGGGGCGTCGCACTCCTCGTGCTCGCGCTGCGGCGCAGTCGGGTCGAGGAGCCCGACCGCTGGGAGCACCGCACGCGCGCGTGGAAGCGCCACACCGCACTCGCGCTCGTCATCGCGCTCGTCGCCTGGGCGCAGCCGCTCTACGAGCAGCTGTTCGGTGCCGGGTCCGGCAACCTCGGCCGGTTGGCGTCGAGCGTGGGCAAGACCGGCGACACCGTGGGCTGGGATCGGGCGCCGCGCTTCGTGGCCGACGTCGTCGCCCTCGCACCGTGGTGGGGACGGGACTCGATGCGACAACCCTTCGCGTTCTCGGAGGCGGCCGCGATCCCCACGATGACGAGCGCAGTCGTCGGCCTCGCGGTCGTCGCCGCGGTGCTGCTCGCCGGGGTTGTGCTCGCACGCCGTCGTGACGACCGGCCCGCGTCGCTCGCCGCGCTGACCGGCCTCTTCGTGCTCGGCGCCGCGCTGGTCTCGACCACGACGATCCCGGTGGGTGTGTTCGGTGTCGCCGCGCACCACCTGCGGTGGCTGTGGCCGCTCGCGGTCTTCCTCACGTTCACGGCGGTGCTGGCGCTGCTCACGAGTGCGCGCGCCGATCGTGCCGCCCGGACCGCCGCGGCCGTACTCGCGCTGGCGACGCTGGTGCTCGTCGTGCTCAACGTCCCGAGCATGAACGCCGGAGTGGGTCCGAGCGCCGACGCGGGCTCGATCACCGCGGTGCGCGACCTCGTCCCCCAGCTCGCGTCGCTCCGTGACGAGCGCGGCGTGCTCATCGAAGCGCAGGGCCTGCGGTTCGCGGAGCCGTACAGCGTGCCGGTGATGGCCGAGCTCCAAGAGCTGGGCGTCCCGTTCTTCGTCGACGACGACGGACTCGTCCGCCAGCTCGGCGACGCGCGCGAGTACGACGGCGACGCGTCGGTGCGGCTGCTGATCCGAGAAGGAGAAGCGGCCCGCACACCGATGGAGGGCGCGCGCCGGGTGGCGTTCGTCGATGCGCTCGACGTCCAGGAGACGGACGAGCTCACACGGCTGCGCACGCAGCTCGAGCCGTTCATCGCCGACGGCGGCCTCGTGCTCAACGAAGCCGGCCGCGCGGCGCGCACGTCGGCGAACGACACGGCGCGCGCCGCCGCGACCGTCGAGCTCGACCGCCCGGGAGTCGTGTTCTTCACGCGCGCGCTCGTGTACCTCGCGAGCAACGACCTGCTCGACCTCGACGAGCCGTGGTCGCGGCGGGCGCAGCGCTACGCCGATCTCCAGTTCCGCGCCGACCGCTACACCGTCGCCGTGTTCGTGGAGCCGATCGAGACCGGGGAGGCCGTCCGATGACGACGCCGCGCCCCGACGCCCTCGGACTCGTCGTCCCGGTCTTCGACGAGGCCGAACGGCTCGCCGACTACGGCAAGCCGCTGGTCGACTTCATCGCGCGCCAGCCGCCGGGCAGCGAGCTCGTGTTCGTCGACGACGGCAGCACCGACGGCACCCTCTTGCGCCTCGACGAGCTCGTCGCTGCGGCGCCGAGCGCGCCGGTGCGAGTGCTCCGCCGCCCGCACCTCGGCAAGGGTGCGACCGTCGCGGCCGGACTGCACACGCTCACGACTCCGCTCGTCGGCTTCTGCGACGTCGATCTCTCGACGCCGCTCGAGGAGCTCGAACGGATCGTCAGCGCAGCCGCGCGCGCACACGCCCTCGCGATCGGCTCGCGCGACCTCACGACCTCGCACCTGGTGCGCCCGGAGGGGCCGATCCGCGAGGCGCTCGGGCGCGGGTACAACCGGCTGTTGCAGGCCACCGTCACGCCGGGGGTCGTGGACACCCAGTGCGGCGCCAAGGTCGCCCCCCGCGACGTGTGGGCACGCCTGCTCCCGCACTGCCGGGAGGTCGGCTTCGCCTGGGACGCCGAGCTCATCGCCGTCGCGCAGGCCCTCGGCGTGGCGGTCGTCGAGGTCCCGATCGACTGGCGTCACGACGAGCGCTCGAAGATCAACGTCGGCCGCGACGGCATCGCGATGGTGCTCGCGACGCCGCGGATCTGGCGCCGCGCCCGCCGCGCCGCCGCGACCGCGGTCGCGGCGAGCCCGCCGGTTGCGGTGGCGGCCCCGAGCGCGACCGCGGCCGAGCGACGTGAGGTGTTCGACGACGAGAACGCGACGATCCTCGCCGGCTCCGACCGTTCGCACTGGTGGTTCCGCAGCAAGGCCGCGTTCGTCGCGACCGCGCTGCGCCGCACGGCCGCGCCGCGACCCGAGCGCGGGTGGCTCGTCGACCTCGGCGGTGGCGCCGGCGGCGTCACGGCGCTGCTCGGGTGGCCGCCGGATCGCGTGGCCGTGCTCGAGGGCAACGCGGCACTGGCTCGCCAGGCGCGCGCGGTCCACGGGTTGGCCGCGGCGCGCTCGACCGTCGATCGTGTGCCGTTGGCGTCGGGAACCGCCGAGGTGGTGTGCCTGCTCGACGTCATCGAGCACCTCCACGATCCGCTCGGCGCGCTGCGCGAAGCGGCTCGGCTCCTGCCTCCGGGCGGGCGCCTCGTCGTCAACGTCCCCGCCCATCCCTGGCTGTGGAGCGCTGCCGACGAGCAGCTCGGACACGTCCGGCGCTACACGCGCCGTGCGCTGCGGGCCGAGCTCGCGAGCGCCGGGTTCACCCCGGTGGTGCTCACCCACGTGTTCAGCTGGCTCGTGCCGCCGGTGTGGTTCCGGCGCAAGGTCGTGAGCGGCGGGTCCGCCGAGCTCGGCCTCGACCAGACGTCGTGGGCCATCGATCGTGCCGCGATGGTGCTCACCGCGCTCGAACGCAGCGCGATCGGGCGGGCGTCACTGCCGTTCGGCACGTCGATCCTGTGCGTTGCGACGCGCCGACCGTGAACGAGCGACGCCGGGAGTACATCGCCCTCGCGGCGATCGTCGGCGTCGGCGTGGTGCTGCGCGTCGTGTGGTGCATCGTCGCGGCCCGCCCGCCGGCCGGCCTGCACGATCCGCTCTTCTACCGGGCGCTCGCCGAAGGTGTCGCGCGCGGCAACGGCTACCACTTCCTCGCGGCACCCGACGACCCGACCGCGTACTACCCGGTCGGGTACCCGGCGTCGTTGGTGCCCGGGCTGTGGCTCCTCGAGCACACGCCGCTGCCCGACTCGTGGTTCACCGGTCTCATCGCCGCGCAGAACATCGTGTGGCAGGCACTCGCGATCGTCGGGGTGCACGTCGCGGCGCGGCTGGTGAGCGGACGTGCCGCCGCCGGCCTCGTCGCGGCCGCCGTCGTCGCGTGGTGGCCGAACCTCGTGATCCACACCGCGCTCGCGCTGACCGAGTCGTTGTTCCTCGCGCTGCTGGTGGGCGCGCTCGTGCTTTCGCTGCGCGGTCCGTGGGACGGGTCGCCGGTGCCCGCGACGCGGTTGCTCGCGATCGGTGCGCTCGTCGGGGCGGCGACGCTGGTGCGGCCGGTGTCGCTCCCGCTCGTCCCCGCGTTCCTGCTCGCGCATCTCGTCGCCCGCAACGGATGGCGTCCGGCGCTGCGACACACCGGCATCGTCGCCGCCGGCGCGCTGGTCGTCGTCACGCCGTGGCTCGTGCGCAACGCGGTCGTGATGGGGGAGCCGACCCTGTCGACCAACACGGGCGACAACCTCTGCATCGGTCGGCGCATCGACGCGCCCGGCGGGTTCGAGATCGACAATCCGCGCTGCTTGGAGGGCGACTTCGACGATCTCGAACGTCCGGAGTACGAGCTCGAGCGCGACGCGTTCGGGCGCCGTCAAGCGATCGAGTTCGTGCGCGAGCACCCGGGCGAAGAGGTGCGGCTCTGGTTCCGCCGCGCGTACCAGCTCTTCCGCAACGATGCCGACGGCGTCGCGGCCGTCGAGTCATACGGCGACGACCCGTTCCTCGACCCGACCGATCGCACCCGCCTGCGCACCGTGTCGAACTGGTTCTACGCCGTCGTCGGCCCGCTCGGCGTGGTCGCGCTCGGCGCGCTCGTGCTGCGCCGCCCCCGGCTCGATCCTCGGGCCGTGTTCCTCGCGCTCACCTTCCTCGGGGTGCTCGCGCCGCCGATCGTCTTCTTCGGCGACCCGCGGTTCCATGTGCCCGCCGTGCCGATCGTGGCGATCGGGCTCGGCGCGGTCGCTGCCGACGTCGTCGCCCGGGCCCGTCGAGCACCCGTCGGATCCTCAAGTTCCGAGCCGGAGGGGCCGATCGGCACCGCATGACACCTGCTGGCGGCCACGGCGCGCGCCGCAACGGTGGCCTCGTCGCCTTGTTCGCGGCGCCTCTCGTCCTGCTGGTGACCCTGCGGTCCGTCCCCTCGCTCGACGTCGCGCACCGCTCGGTGCACTTCCATCTCGTCGTCGTGTCCAGCATCGCCGCGTGTGCGCTCACGGTGGCGGTGCTCGCGACCGTCGCCGCGGCACGCCTCCGCCAGCCCGGCGTCGTGCTCCTCGCGATCGGCTGCCTCGTGTGCGGCGTGGCGATGCTCGTGCACGGGCTCGTGACCCCCGGCGTCGCGAACCGCCCCGGCAACGTGTGGGTCGCCCGAGCACCGGTGGTGGCGGTCCTCGCCTTCGCGCTCTGCCAGGGCGCGGCCGTGCTCGCGCCCCACTCGCGGCTGGCGCGTCGCGTGGCGGCGCGCCCGGTGCCGGTCCTCGGCGCGTTCGCAACTGCGTTGGCGGTCGTCGCGACCGTGGTCGTGCAGGATCCGACCGCGCTCGCAGGCGACGCGCTGCTGCCGGGTGAAGACGACCTCGCACGGATCGCCGCCGTGCTCAGCGTCGTCGTGTTGGTGCCCACCGCGTGGACGCACTGGAAGCGCTATCGGCTCGGACGTGACCCGATCCAGCTCGCGCTGACCTTCGCGGCGGCGATGACCGTCGCCGCGGTCGGGTCGATGCGCTTCGGCATCCTCTGGCAGCTGAGCTGGTGGGACTACCACGCGTACCTGCTCGCCGGCTTCGCGGCCGCGGCGGGCACGATCTTCGTGCGCCAACGCAGCGCGCGCACCGTCGACAGCGTGCTCGACGCCGCGTTCGCGACGGATCCGCTCGAGCACATCTCGCGCAACTATCCCGACGCGCTCCGCGCGCTCGTCCGCGCCGTGGAGGTCAAAGACACCTACACGTACGGCCACTCGCGCCGCACCGCCGAGATCGCGACCGCGCTCGGCGCCCGGCTCGGGCTGGCACCCGAAGAGCTGCGGCTGCTCGCCCAGGGTTCGTATCTCCACGACGTCGGCAAGATCATCATCCCCGACGAGATCCTCAACAAGCCCGGACGCCTGACCGCCGAGGAGCGGGCGATCATCGAGACGCACGCCGCTGCGGGCGCCGATCTCGTCGCACACACACCCGCGCTCACCGGCACGGTCGAGATCGTGCGTCACCACCACGAGCGCTACGACGGGACCGGGTACCCGGCCGGCGTGGCCGCCGGCGACATCCCGGTCCTCGCGCGCATCGCGGCCGTCGCCGACGTGTGGGACGCGCTCACGTCGGATCGCGCGTACCGACCCGGGTGGGCCCCCGAACAGGCGCTCGCGCACATCCGCGCCGGGAGCGGCAGCCATTTCGACCCGATCGTCGTGCAGGCGCTCGTCGACCTCGCGGCCGACTGGGGTTACCGCGTCGCGCCCGGTGGCGACGTGGACGAGGCGTGGGAGGCGACGCAGGACTGCCACGAGGCCGGTCGATCCGACGTCGTGGTGGGGCCGCGGCGCTGAGCACCGCGACGCGCCGTCACATCTCGTCGGCGGGCTGTCCGAGGGCGACCCGCCCCGCGTGCAGCAACGTCAGCTCCGGCGTGAGCGGGTGGAACTGCACCCCGCGGATGTCGCGCAGCGCCTGCTCGAACCCCGCGCTGCGGAAGTAGGCGGCGCCGCCCACGAGCTGCAGGATCGCGTCGCACGCGGCGACCGCTTCCTCGGCGACGACGCGCTTGGCCTGCATCGCGAGGACGACGTTGTCCATCGACGGCGCCGGGTCGTCGCCGATCTCCGCGATGGCGGAGAACAACGCCCATCGGGCGGCGCGGGTGCGGTAGTCGACGAGACCGGCGAGGCGTTGCACGACTGGGTCGGTCGCCTTCGGGGTGTCGCGCAGCATCGTGAGCGCGCGATCGCGAGCCCCTTCGGCGATGCCGAGATAGACGCCGCTGATCACCGGGATCGCGTGGGCAACGATCCCCATCAGAGGCGGGTCGATCACTCCCCACGGCCGATCCGCGCTGACCGCGGCGTCGGGCACGAACACGTCGGTGATCTGCACGTCGTGGCTGCCGGTGCCGCGCATGCCCATCGTGTCCCAGGTGTCGAGGACCTCGATGCCGTCTTGGCGCACCGGGACACCCATCACCAGCGCCCGCTTGCCCTGGTCGGGATCGTCGTAGGTGAACATCGTGGAGAACACGTCACCGACGGGGACCTGGCTCGCGAAGATCTTCCGGCCGTTCACCGTGAACCCGCCGTCGACCTTGACCGCGGTGCCGTTCGGCCGGGTGAAGTCGGAGCCGCCGGTCGACACGAGCACGATCTGCTCGTCGGCGACGCGACGGAGCAGCCCCTCGGCGCCCGGCAGCTCGCGGCGGTAGCGCCACGCGGCGAACAGCGTGATGTGCAGGTGCATCGAGACCGCGAGGGCCGACGACGCGCAGTGGCGAGCGAGCTCGGCCTGCGCTGCGGTGACCTGCGCGATCGTGGCGCCGGCACCGCCGAGCTCGGTGGGGACGGCGAGCGCGAGGTAGCCCGTCTCGCGGAACACCTCGTAGGCCTCGTGCACGAACGAGCCGTCGCGGTCGTGGCCGGCACTGAACGGCGCGATGCGTTCGCCGATCTCGCGGGCACGGGGCACGAACGCGTCGCGCTCGGTCGTCGCGGTGGTGGCGCCGGACTCCGACGGTGGGGTCACTGCAGGTTCCTCTCGTCGTGTGATCGGGGACCACCGTACGCCCGTGCGGGCGCGGGGGTCATCGCTTCACGACGAGGTCGCCGAGCGCGATCGTGCCGCCCTCGATCACGGTGGTGTTCATCCCGCGCAGCCGGAGTGCCCGACCCTCGGGTGAGTTCACGAACCGCAACGCGTCGGCGCCGAACCGCTCGCGGAACTGCGCGCACCCGGTGTGGGGTTGGTCGGTGACCTCGATCGCGGCGGTGCCGAGCTCGAGCACGGTCCCGGGTGGGAGGTTCTCGATGCCCAGGTCGAGGTCGACATAGAGCTGGTCGCCCGCGAGGCCCCAACGCTCCCGCGGCCCGGCGATCAACGCCGCCGCCCGGGCGTTCATGAGCGTGAGCTGCATCCCGGGGTGGGCACTGCCGTCAGGCGTGCGGCGGCTCCCGCGCTGACGCCAGGTGTCGCCCATGAGGCCCGACTCGGGGTCGAGGACCGCGGTCTCGAGGACGACGCGCTCGCCCACGGCCGGGCGGGCGACGATGCGCTCGATCGTCCCCGAATCTCTCGGTGCGTCACGGACCTCGGTCAGGCCGGCCTCGAGGAAGTCGAAGTCGCGGTGCTCCATGCGGCCAGTTTGGCGCGTGCCGCCACTCCGGGTCCGGCGATATCGCTCAGTGGTCGTGCTCGGCCGCGTCGGCCTCCGCCTTCGTGCGGTGCACGGTGTTCGGCGGGTGCTCGGGCGGCGAGTACAACGAATAGAGCTTCAGCGGACCGGAGCCGGTGTTCACGACGTTGTGCCAGACGCCGGCGGGGACGATCACCGCCCAGTCGTCGGCGAGGTCGTAGGTCTCGTCGATGGTCTCCTCGGTGCGGCCGAGCTCGACACGCGCCGAGCCGGCTTCCACCCGCAGGAACTGATCGAGGTGGGCGTGGGCTTCGCGCCCGATCTCCTCGCCCGGAGCGAGGTGCATCACCGTCAGCTGGGTGTGCGCGCCCGTGAACAGCACGGTGCGGAACGTCTCGTTGTCGAGCGTCGCCGTCTCGATGTCGCCGACCCAACCCAGCATCGAGCACCTCTCTTCGTCGTGGCACCGTCGCGCCGACGGTACCCGGTCGCGAGTGGGATGCACCCGCGCCGGACGACGGCGACCGATCAGATCGCGCCTTCCCGCAGGATCGCGCCGCTCGGTTCGATCGAGCCGCCCGCGGGCTCCTCGGTGACGGCGAGTCCGTCGGCGCCCGCGAGGTCGACGCCGAACAGACGCTCGACCTCGCCGCCCGCATCGGGTCGGAACAGCACCGACGCTTGCGGACGTCCGTCGCGCACCACCCACAGCTCGTACGTGCGCCCCGCGGCGGGGATCGCGAGATCCGAGCCGACGAGCACCGCTTCGCGGCGCGGTTCCGACCACACCACGCGCAGATCGCCCTCGGTCCCGTCGAGGTCGACGACGACCGCCGACGGGTCGGAGAGCACCGCGACGAGCTGCTCCGCGTCGTCGGCGCGACGCTGGGAGTCGAACACGAGGACACCGCCCGTCACGAGGACGATCGCGGCGGCGACGGCGGCGACCGAACGCGCGACGAGCAGACGACGGCGCCGCCGGAGCGAGAGCTCGTCGGGCGCGTCGGGCATGGCGATGTCGGGTGCAGTTGGAGTCGCGACGGTGTCTTGGCGGGTGCGGCTCGCCTCGGCGAGCACCCGCGCCCGGAGACCGGGTGGGGGAGTGGTCGCGCTCGCGGCGCCGAGTCGGGCCGCGGCGGCGCGCAGCTCCTCGACCTCGCGCGCGGCCTCCGGATGGGTGGCGAGGTACTCCTCGAACCGGGCCCGATCCGTGTCGTCGAGCGCGTCGAGGACGTACGCGCCGGTCCAGCGCTCGAAGTCGTCGATGGTCATGGTGTCACCTCGAACGCGTCACGCAACCGGATCATGCCGTCGCGGATGCGGGTCTTGACGGTGCCGAGCGGGACGTCGAGCAAGCGCGCGATCTGCTGCTGGGTGTGCCCGCCGTAGTACGCGAGCTCGACGGCTTGGCGCTGGATCGGTGTGAGCGACGCCAACGCGCGCCCGACGCGCTCCTGGTCGAGTCGGCGCTCGAGAGTTCCGGCGACGTCGTCGCTCACGTCGGGTTCACGCACCGCGACGTGCTCGTCGCGTCGGCGCGCCGACTCCTCGCGGCGGACGCGATCGACGGCCCGTCGGTGGGCGATCGTCAGGATCCACACGGTTGCCGAGCCCCGCGTCGGTTCGAAGCCGGGTGCGCGACGCCACACGTCGACGAACGTCTCCTGCGCGATGTCCTCGGCGAACGCAGGGTCGCGTGCGACGCGTCGGGCCACGCCGTACACCTCCGCCGCGGTCTCGTCGTACAGCTGGGCGAAGGCGGCCTCGTCGCCGAGCGCGACGCGCTGGAGGAGCGCCGAGCGCACGTCGGAGGCCGCGCGTGCCGGCGCCGTGTCATCGCCCACAGGATTCCTCGGATCGACATCGGGCCACGGCGTCCAGTGTCCCATCGTCGCTCCCGACGCGCGGCGCACTGCGTCGTGGCCGTGGTCGACGCATCGCGTGATCCGGTTCCCGGTGCGCATCACGGACACTTCGTCGCCGACGCTCCGCCCGATTGGTGCCCGACCAATCCGGCGCCGCGACCACGGCGAATCGAGGTCTGGAGCACCACCGGAGCGCCCGATCCCGGACGACCCGTCGCTGCGGTGCTCCCATCCGAACCACAAGGAGCAGGTCATGCGACGACTTCGAGCGGTGCTCGCGGTCGGCGTGGCGGCCGGTGTGATCGGGACGGCGGGCCTCGCACGGGCCGCCGACCACCTCGACGCGCCGCTCGTCCAAGCCGATGGACGCACCGACATCAACGACGTCTACGTGTTCGATTCGCCGAGTGATCCCGACAACGTCGTGCTGGCCATGACGGTCAACCCCGGCGCCGGCGTGATCTCGGGCACCGACTTCCACCCCGACCACGCGTACCGGCTCCGCATCGACACCACCGGCGACGCGGTCGCCGACCAGGAGCTGCGGGCGTCGTTCGATCCGCGCGGGGCGAAGCAGCGCGTCACGATCGACGGTTCCGGTGTGCAGGGATCCGGTCCGGTCGGCGCGCGCGTCCCGCTGTTCGATGCGAACGGCAAGCGCAGCGGCTTCGGATACGCCGGCGTGCTCGACGACCCGTTCTTCTTCGACCTGGGGGCGTTCCGCAACGGCCTGCAGTTCTGTCCGAACGGCACGGGGAACGACTTCTTCTCGGGGCTCAACGTCACCGCGATCGTGATCGAGCTCCCGAAGGCGTCGCTGCCGAGCTCGTCGATCGGCGTGTGGGGCGAGACCACCGACGCGAGCACCGGCGCACCGATCGACCGCATGGGCCGACCCGCGATCAACACGGTGTTCATCCCGTCCGCGCAGAAGAACGCCTTCAACGCGTCGGCGCCGGCCGATGATCCGGCCAACTTCACCGACGAGGTCGTGGCGACGTTGCTCGCGCTCGGCAACGACCAGGCGACCGCCGACGCGCTCGCCGCGTTCTTGCTGCCCGACGTGTTGACGGTCGACCTGTCGCAGCCGACGGCGTTCCCGAACGGACGCGCCCTGGGCGACGACGTCATCGACACCGAGCTCGGACTGATCACCGGGGGCGCGGTCACGACCGACTGCGTCGCCAGCGATTCGGCGTTCCGGGGTTCGTTCCCGTACCTGGCTCGCGCCAACTGACGACAGCACACCGGGGTCGGGCCGCACCGGGCGGCCCGGCCCCCGCGTGTGAGGAGCACACGATGCATCTGATCCGCCAGCCCCGCACGCTGCTCGTCCTCACGACCGTCGCCGCGGTCGTGCTCGCCGTCCTCGCCGTCGGCATGTCGGGATCGTCGGGCATCGACGCCGCTCGCGACGCGGCGACCGGCGCCCGCGGGACCCCGAGCGTCGCCGCGCCGCCGTTACCGCAGAGCGGACAGCTCGGGATCGAGGAGCAGGTGACGTTCTGGCGCGCCCGGGTCGACCGCGCGGCCGACGACTATCTGAGTCGCACCCAGCTCGCCGCCGCGCTGCTCCGCCAGGCGAAGGCCCGCCACGACCTCGGGGCTGCGCTCGACGCGCGCACCGAGCTCGAGCGTTCACTCGACGTCAATCCCGATCACGGCCCTGCGCGCGCGTTGCTCGCCGCGTCCTACGCGATGTTCCATGAGTTCGCGCGGGCGCGTGACATCGCCCTCGCCGCCTACGCCGAAGACCCGACGAACCTCGTCGCGCTCGCCACCGCCGGCGACGCCGCGTTCGAGCTCGGCGACCTGGAAGATGCCGATCGCTTGTACGTCGAGCTCGCCGGACGCGCCGGCGCGGGACCGGCGGTCGACGCGCGTCGCGCTCGACTCGCGAGCGCACGCGGCGACCACGCCACGGCCGTGTCGTACGCGCGTGCCGCGCAGCGCGCTGCTGGGGGCGCGACGCCGAGCGAACGCGCGTACTACGCCCTCCTCGTCGGCGAGCTGCACCGCTCGGCCGGCGAGCTCACCGACGCGGCACACGCGCTGGCCGACGCACTCCGGGCGGATCCGGAGTCGGGCGCGGCGATCGAGTCGTTGGCGAAAGTCCGCGCCGCACAGGGTCGCCTCGCGGCGGCCGACACGCTGTGGAGACGCTCCGGTGCGCTCATCGGTGCACCCGACTTCCACGTGCTCGCCGCCCGCGGCGACATCGCGGAGGCTCGGGGTGACCTCGCGCTCGCGCGCCAGCGCTGGGACGATGCCCTCGCAGCAGCGGCGGCGCTGCCGCGAGAGGAGCAAGCGGGCCTCGCCCGCGACCTCGCGCTCTTCCGCGCGGATCACGGCATCGGCACCGCCGAGGCGGTGCGTCTGGCGCGCGCCGATCTCGAACGCCGGCAGGACCCGCTCGCGTTCGCGACGCTCGGGTGGGCGCTCGCGGCCGACGGCGACGACCGCGCCGCGCTCGAACACCTCGACCGCGCGCGCGAAGGCGGGGTGTCGGACGCCGGGTTCGCGTACCGGATGGCGGTCGTCTACGAACGCGTGGGACGCGACGACGTCGCGCTCGATGTGCTGCGCCCCGCGCTCGCGACGAACCCCCGCTTCGATCTGCGGGCGGCCGACGCGGCCGCGGCGTTGCTCGCCGCGCTCGAGGGGCGCCGGTGAGCGCCGACCACGAGCTCAGACGGCGCGGACGTTCTTCGCTTCCTCGCCCTTCTTACCCGGGCCGACCTCGAACTCGACGGCCTGACCCTCTTCGAGGGTGCGGAACCCCGCTCCCTCGATCGCCGAGAAGTGCACGAACACGTCGGCGCCGCCGCCTTCGCGCTCGATGAAGCCGTAGCCCTTCTCGGAGTTGAACCACTTGACGGTGCCTCGAGCCACTCACTCGCTCCTCAGGTGCTCCCGACCGCCGGTCCGAGACCGCTCGCCGGGTCGTGATGTTGCGCATCGACGCTACCAGCCGCTCGCGGAGCAGGACACGTCCTCGCTCTCCGGTTTCGCGCCGGCGGTCGTGGGGGCACTCGTCGGCCGTGACCGTGCCCTCGCCGACTGGATTCTCGCTCGCGTCTGCGCGCGTCGCGGCGGAGGAAGATCGCGTCGCGGAGTGGGTCGGGAAGTTCCTGTCGAGTCGGGGGAGCGACAACGCGGTGCTCGCCGCCGCGCTCGCCCAGACCCGCCACTGGTGGCTCGGCCCGGTGCGCGTCCCGCTCGACGACCTCGTGCGCCTTGCCGGCCCCGAGGACGACGCGCTGGTCTCGATCGACCGCGACGAGTGGCACGACGACGTCGGGGCGATGGAGGCGAGCCTCGACGACGGTTGGGAGCCTCCGCCCCTCCTCGCCGAGTGGCAGGACGGTCGCCTGCTGCTCCAGGACGGCAACCATCGATGCGAAGCGCTGCGCCGCCAGGGCGAGAGCCACGCGTGGGTGCTCGTCTTCTTCGACGATCCTGCCGCGCGCGACGAGTTCCGCGCCGCCGAGCGCTACGCGACCACCGCCCCCGTCTCCGACTCCTGAGCCGGCGCGTCCGCACGGCGCGCGAGACTCTCGCAGTGGCGAGACGATCCACGCGCAACATCTTGCGGAACGCATTGCGGCCCAGCTACGCCCGCGTCATGGCGGGCAAGGTCCGCCAGCGCGTCGCCGGATCGGAACGCCGCCGCACCGACGCGATCGCGTGGGCCGACGCCCGCAAGACGGGCCCGCGGCGCTGGTGCGAAGCGCAGGATCCCGAGCTGTGGGCCGAGACCCTCGAGTTCGCCGCCGGCCTGCGTGAGCGCGCCGCCGACGTCGGGGCCCGAGTCGGCGTCGACATCGGCTTCGGCGCCCGGTTCGAGCTGCTCTACTTCCTGACCCGACGCTTGGATCCGCTCGTCGTCGTGGAGACGGGCGTCGCGTTCGGGTACTCCTCGACGGCGTTCCTCACCGCCCTCGCCCGCAACGGGCGCGGCGGGCGGTTGTGGTCGAGCGACTTCCCGTACTTCCGGCGCGACGATCCCGAGGCGCTCGTCGGCGCGCTCGTCCCCGACGAGCTGCGCGGGCAGTGGACGCTGCGGACCGCGGGCGACGACGCGAACCTGCCCGAGATCGTCGCGGAGTGCGGCCCGATCGACCTCGTGCACTACGACTCCGACAAGACCTACGCGGGCCGGGAACGCGGCATGCGCACGATCGACGCGCACCTCGCCCCTGGCGGCGTCGTCCTCATGGACGACATCCAGGACAACTTGTTCTTCCGCGACTATGCGCTCGCCCGCGGCGTCGAGCCGATGGTGTTCGGCACCCGCGAGTTCTTCGTGGGCGCCGTCGGGCTCTGAGCGG
>DASUMP010000071.1:0-7278 GCA_036277635.1 Acidimicrobiia bacterium
GTCGTGGGTGGATCAGTCGAACTCGATGCGCGCGAGCCACAGGCCGGGCGCGTCGAGCTCGTTGCGGGTGGGCACCATCGACTCGCGCGCCCAGAGGCGGTGCAACCCGTCGGGGCCGGCGCGCTCGATGACGCCGCGACAGAACGCCACGCCCTGCTCGTAGTGCTCGCGGTCGAGCTCGAGGCCGAGGAGGCGGTCGACGAACGCGGCGGCCTGGCCGCGCGTGATGCGGTGCCGGCGGATGGCTTCGTCGATCTGGCCGAAGTTGCTCGTCATGCGGCGACCGAGGTCGTCGACGACGACGTCGGCGTAGCCCTCGAGCACCGACACGAACCGTTGCAGCTCTTCGAGCAGCGGCTCCTGCTTGTCGCTGCGCATCGCGCCGAGGAGCGCGTTGGGGTCGCCGAACGGACCCGCGCCGCCGAGCTCGCCGAGCTGCGACGGGTCGAGGTCGCCGAACTGCTCTTCGAGCACCTCGATGCGCAGCTCGTAGGCGCGCACGTACTCGGTGGACGCGCGCACGAGCCGGTCGCGCACCCATCCGACGCTGCGCTGCGCGGCGTGCACCGACTCGCGCAGTGCGAGCGCGTAGCGCAGCTCGTCGGCGGGCAGCGACCATTCCTCGCCGAACGCGTCGATGTTCTCGGCGACGAACGCGAGCTGCGGGGGGTCGGCGATCGGAAGGGGGAGGTCGTACTGGCCGAGCGCGTGCTGGGCGAGGAACCCGACCATCGACCCCGACTGCACGCCGAGGAGGATCGGCGCCAGCATCGGCAGCAACATCGCGAACGGATCGGTGCCGGGCCCCTCGTCGTCTTCGAGCGCGCTCGTGAGCGGCGCCTGCATCGTCTCCGCGAGCGCCTGCAGCACGGGCTGCAGCCCGGTGAGCGTGTGCTCGGCCCACGCGCCGCGACCGACGACCCGCACCGGGACCTGGTTGATCTCGCCGAGGCCGGTGGTCTCGGCGACCGCGGCTTGCGCGGCGCGCGCGATGCCGTCGAACGCGGTCGTCGTGGCCGTGTCGATCGGCGGGTCGACGGGTGGTTGCACGGGCGCGCCACCTGGAACCGGCAGTGTTCCGAGCAGCGACGCGCCCTCGTCGGAGCGCGCGATCCACGCCGCGACCTGGCGCGCGACCTCCCAGTTGACGGGACCGTCGGACTGGAGCATGCGCATCAGCTGCGCGGGATCGAACCCGGGCCATCCGCCCGGCCCCATTTGGGGAACGTCGCTCACCGCGACAGTCTATGGACCATGGTCGGAACGACAATCGCGGTCACCGGTGTCGCGGGACTGCTCGGACAGCGGTTGCTCCCGCTGCTCGACGGTGACGACACGGTGACGCGCGTCGTCGGTCTCGACGTGCGCGACCCGGCGCGACGCGCCCGCAAGCTCGACCTCCATCGCGTCGACATCACGTCCGCGCCGCTGGCGCGTCACTTCGAGGGATGCGACGTGATCGTGCACCTCGCCGCGCTGGTCGGGCCGATCCCCGACGAGGCGCTGCTCGAACGCGTGAACGTCGGCGGAACGCGACGGGTGCTCGAAGCGGCGGCCGACGCGGGGGTGCGGCACGTGGTGCGCGCGTCGAGCACGGCGGTGTACGGCGCGTGGGCGAACAACGCGGTGCCGCTCAACGAGGACTCCCTGTTGCGCCCGAGCCCGGGCTTCCTCCCCGCGGTCCACGATGCCGAGTGCGAGCGACTGGTCGACGAGTGGGTCGGCGCCGACGCCGGTCGCAGCGCAACGGTGCTGCGGATCGCGCCCGTCGTCGGGCCGTCGGCGTCGTCGTTGTTCGCTCGCGTCGCGGCGGGCAAGCCTCCGATCGTCGTGCGCGGCGCGACGCCGCCGCTGCAGGTCACGCACGTCGACGACGCCGCCAGCGCGTTGCACCTCGCGGCGACGCAGCGGCTCGCGGGCGTCTACAACGTCGCGTCCGACGAGTGGTTGTCGCACGACGACGCGACTGCGCTCGTGCCGGGCCGGCGGCTGCCCGCGCTGCCACACGACCTCGCGGAGCGTGCACTGACCGCGCTGTGGTCGAGCGGACTGGGCGACGCGCCGCCCAGCGTGCTGCCGTACCTCGAACACCCGTGGGTCGTCGCCAACGACCGGCTGCGCGACGCGGGTTGGGCGCCGCGGCACACGAACGAAGAGGCGTTGTTGCTCGCGATGCCGGCCGACGGGGGCCGGGGTGCGCTGCCGTGGGTCGCGGCGGTCGCCGCAGTGCTCACCGGGGTCGGTGGTGCGACGTGGTGGCTCACGCGCCGGCGGCGCTGACCCTCACACTGCGGAGAGGTGGGCGGTGCGCCACTCGTCCCAGTCGGGCGTGAAGTAGCGCACTCGCACCTTCTTGTACTCCTTCACCGACCAGAGCAGCGCGTGCTCGTCGACGCCGGTCTCGGCGCGGATCGCGTCGATCGTCGCCTCGCAGTCGCGCGCGCTGCGGCCGTGGACCATCGTGAACACCGAGTACGGCCAGTCGTCGTAGGTGGGTCGCCGGTAGCAGTGGCTCACGGCCGCGAACCCCGCCATCATCGGGCCGATCTCTTCGAGGCGGTCCTCGGGCACGGCCCACACGCCCATCGCGTTGGCCTTGAAGCCGGCGTTGCGGTGGTTCATCACCGCGGCGAACCGGCGCATCAGCTTGCGGTCCTTGAACGACTGCACCATCGCGAGCACGTCGTCGCCCGACACGCCGAGCGCCTCGCCCTGCGCGTCGAACGGGCGCTCCACGAGCGGGAGGTCCTCTTGCACGACCGAGATGGTGGCGACCTCGAGGTCGCTCAGCGTCGGCGCCTCCATGTCGGCGCGGCGCTCCGGCTGTTCGTGAGGGAGCACTTCGCTCTTCGCGTCGGCGGCCGTGGAGCCCGTCATGTCGAGCTTGACGCCGATCTTGTAGAGCTTGAGCGTCGGCAGCGGACGCGTGACGATCGACCCGCTGTCGCGGTGCAACACGTCGATGTGCTCGGTGAGCGAGTCGCCGGGCGGCACGGCGAGCGTGTACCAGAGGTTGTACGCGTGGTTGCGCTTGTAGTTGTGGCTCACGCCGGGATGACGGTTCATCACCGCGGCGGCTTCGTCGACCCGGTCGGGGTCGACCTTGGCGGCGACGAGCGCCGAGGAGTACCCGAGCGCTCGGGTGTCGAAGATCGCGGAGAGCTGGCGCAGCACCCCGGCGTCCTTCACGCGCTGGACGCGTGCTCGCACGTCGGGTTCGGTCGTGCCGAGACGATCGGCGAGCGCCGCGAACGGCTCGGCGACGAGCGGGAAGTCCCACTGCACCGCGTTCAGCAGCTCGCGGTCGAGGTCGTCGAGCTCCGCGGCGTCGGTCATGGCCCCATCGTCGCGCACTCGTCGCCGGGTGCGGGATCCGCGGCGCGGGTCACGGCGTCGACGCGACGGCCGGCTGCGGGGTCGACGTCCCCGGGCCCGGGTCGCTGCCGGAGACGGGGCGCTTGGTCCCGAGCGTCACGGTCAGCGTGCGCACCTGGTCGGCACGCCGCACGACCACCGTGAGCTCCTCGCCGGGTTCGTGGCGCCGCACGACCGTCAACAGCTCCGCCATCGTCGTGACGTCGTGGTCGCCGAGCGCGGTGACGACGTCGCCGACGCGCACGCCGGCGACCGCGGCGGGTCCGGCGTCGACCACCTTCGTGACCTCGACGCCGTCGTCGCGATCGACGCCGTGCACCCCGATCCACGCCCGCGCCACCCACCCGGTGCGCCCGAGCTCGTTCGCGACCTCGAGGGCGACGTCGATCGGGATCGCCAGCGCGCCCGCGCGTCCGGACGCGGGCCACACGACGATGCCGACGACGCCGCCGGCGCGGTCGAGCAGCACGCCACCGGCCGCGGTCTCCGCAGGTGCCGCGTCGGTCTCGATCAGACCGGTGAGCGAGGTGCCGCTCGCGCGGGTCGCCATCGCGTCGATCGCGGCGACGACACCGTGGCTCACCCACGGCGCGTCCTGTCCGGCACTGGGCGCGCCGACCGCGTACACGTCGTCGCCTGGTGTCGGCGACTCCATCGCGACGTCGGCGACCGTCATGCTCGCGACGTCGACGTCGAGATCGAGCAACACGAGATCGGTCACGGCGTCGCGGCCGCGCACTCGCGCGGTGGTCTCGGTACCGTCGATCGCGACGACCACGACCTCGTCGGCGTCGCCGATCAGGACGTCGCTCGTGAGCACCGAGCCCGACTGACCGATGCACACGCCGGTGCCCGTGCGGGGGCCGTCGTCGCTCGCGACCCGCACGACGACGAGGCTGTCGGCGGCGTCGGCAGCGAGGCGCGTCGCGTCGTGGGTGGATGCAGCGGCGCTGGTGACGGTGCCGGCGCCCGCCGCGGCAGTCGTCGGCGCATCGGTGTCGAGCGCACCGATCGCGGCGAGCAGACCTACGGTGGCCAGCGATCCGACGACGCCCGCCGCGACGATCGCGACCCAGAACCGAGGTGCGACGCCCCGGCCGCCGGGGCCGAGCGCGTGGGGTGCCGGCGACGGCACGGGGTCAGCCGCGCCGGTCAATTCCGAAGGGTGGCGCCACGACCGATCGCGTGGATCGGGTGGTGTGCCGCCCGTTTCCCCCGATCGGTCCGGCATCGCGGCGAGTGTAACGACGCGTCGCGCGCCGGTGACCGCGGCCTCGAGCCGCCCTGGGGGCGTTCCGAGCGCGGGTCGTAGGATGGGATCCGTGACACCGTTGCCTGCCGACGCCGGTGCGCGCGACCACGTGGTCGTGACGCACGAGCCGATCGACGCGGGCGCGCTCGTGGCGTGGGCGACGCGCCCCGACTGCGGCGCGGTGGTGGTGTTCCTCGGTGTCGTGCGCGATCACGCCGAGGGTCGCACCGGCGTCGAATCGATCACGTACGAGGCGTACGAGTCGGAAGCGGTCGCCGCGCTCGAAGCGGTCGTCGCCGACGCCCGAACCCGGTGGCCCGAGCTCGGCCCGGTCGCCGTCGTGCACCGCGTCGGCGACGTCGCGGTCACCGAAGCATCCGTCGCCGTCGTCGTCGCGTCGCCGCATCGCGCGGAGGCGTTCGCCGCCGGGCAACACTGCATCGACACGTTGAAGCAGACCGCACCCATCTGGAAGCAGGAGCACACCGCTTCCGGCGCCGAGTGGGTGCGGGGCCAACCGATCCGTGCGATCCGGAGCCTCGACGGCGCCGAATCGCCCACGAGCTAGCGAGGACGTCGTGGAGTTCTTGGTGTTCGTCGTCGTGGCCAGCGCGGTCGGCATCGCCGCCGTGTTGGTGCGCAACCGGCGGCCGACGTCGATGGAGCACAGCATCACCGAGTTCGAGCGCGGCTTGCACGCGCTCCGCCCGCCGCGGAGCGCGGGTGCCATGCGCAGGACGGAACGGGGAGCGGGCACCACTGGCTAGGGACCTGGCGATCGACCTGGGCACGGCCAACACCCTCGTCTACGCGCGCGGTCAGGGGATCATCCTCAACGAGCCCACCGTGATCGCGCTGAACAGCCGATCGCAAGAAGTGCTCGCGATGGGTCACGAGGCGTGGCAGATGATCGGCCGCACGCCCGGCTACATCGTCGCGGTCCGCCCGCTGCGCGGCGGTGCGATCACCGACTTCGACATCACCCAACGCATGATCCGCCTGCTGTTCCAGCGCGCGGGCGTGCACCGCCTCTACCGCTCTCGCGTCTTGATCTGCGTGCCGTCGGCGATCACCCACGTGGAGCAGCGCGCCGTGCTCGAAGCGGCCCGCCGCGCCGGCGCCGCGCAGACGTTCCTCATCGAGCAGCCCATGGCGGCGGCGATCGGCGCCGGACTGCCGATCCACGAGCCGATGGGCAGCATGGTGGTCGACATCGGTGGCGGCACCACCGAGGTCGCGGTGATCTCGCTCGGCGGCACCGTCGCGCTCGAGGCCGTGCGCGTCGGCTCGTTCGACATCGACGCCGCGATCCAGGCGTACGTGCGGCGCGAGTACGGCATGGCGATCGGCGAGCGCACCGCCGAGGAGATCAAGCTCGCGATCGGCTCCGCCTACCCGGTCGACGACGAGTACAAGGCCGAGGTGCGCGGTCGCGACCTCATGACCGGGTTGCCGAAGAACATCATGCTCGTCCCCGAAGAGGTGCGCGCCGCGATCGAGGAACAGGTGCGCGCGGTGTGCGACGCGGTCATCGCGTGCCTCGCGCGCACCCCGCCCGAGCTCGCGCAGGACCTGATCCTGAACGGGGTCCACCTCGTGGGCGGCGGTTCGATGCTCGCGGGTCTCGACCAACGCATCTCCGAAGAGACCGACCTGCCGGTCCACCTCGTCGACGCGCCGCTCGAGTGCGTCGTGCTCGGCGCCGGACGCTGTCTCGAGAACTTCGACAGCTTGCGCGACATGTTCATGGCCCGGAGCGATCAGCGCAGCTGATCCGGCCGGAGATCCTCGGCGTTCTGGCGCACCTGCCAGTCGCGATCCTCGAGCGCGCGCTGCAGTGCGGCCTCGACCTCGGGTCCCTCGAATGCCGCGAGCGCCACGACGGCCCGCCGGCGGATGGCGGGTTTGTCGGTGCACCCGGCGAGGACGGCGGGGAGCCCGGCGGGGTCGCCGAGCGCGCCGAGCGCCGCGACCGCCGACTCGCGTACGAGCGGGTCCGGGTGGCTCGTCGCCGCGGTCGCGAGCGCCGCCACCGTCTCGGCCGCGTCGTCGAGGGAGAGCTCGCCGAGCGCGTGCGCGGCGGCGTCGGCGACGAACGGGTCGTCGTCGGCGAGCCGCGCGACCAGGCGCTCGCGGTCGGGCGGTTCGAGATGGGCGGCGATCGCGGGCGCGACCTCCGCGGCGCGGCGTCGCACCGACGCGTCCGGGTCGGCGATCGCGGCGCGCCACGCCCGGCGCGCGGTTGACCGGGCGTGGGCGCGGACGAGCGCACCGAGCGCCGCGGCGCGCACGCGGGGGTCGCGGTCGGCGGTCGCTCCCAGCAGCGCCGCGGCGGTGCCGCGGGGCCGGCGTGACGCGAGACCGAGCGCAGCCGCGGCGGCGGCCCGGTCGAGCGGATCGGGAGCGTCGAGCGCCGCCAACGTCGGCGGCGAGCGTCGGTCCGGAGCCACGGTTCGCCGACGGTAGCGCCCTCGTCGGCGCGGCGGAGCCGACGCCGCGTCCCCGCGCCACGGGGCGGGCATGGCAACCTGCGCCCGTGGACCCGATCGCGACCGAGCCGCCCCGGCGGCTCCATCCCGACGACTACTGGCCGACGGAGCCGGAGCGGGGCGGGCGGGCGCGCTGGCCGTGGGTGCTCGGCGTGCTCCTCG
>DASUMP010000072.1:0-25731 GCA_036277635.1 Acidimicrobiia bacterium
ACGAGTCGTGGGTCTACGACGCGATCGGCAAACCCCTCTGGTCACGCGCCCACGGCACCACCCGCCTCGAAGACCTCGGCGACGGCCGCACCCGCGTGCACTTCACCGAGGAGTACGAAGCGTTCAACCCCGTCATGCGCGCCCTCTTCGAACGCGCCGTGCACCGTCGCATCTCCCGCGACAACGACACCATCCTCGCCGCCCTCGAAGGCGGCATCCGCTGGCAGCGCAAACGCCGCGAGCGCTCCACGTAACGCAGGACACCCGAGATTTCGACCTCGGCGACCGGTCACGGACGCCGAGCCCGCGTCACGCGAACGGGTCAACTCCAGGGCAAGCCTCGGTGGCTTGGGGGCCGCGGGCTACGACATCGTCGTATCGGCGAACCGCGGCAGACACTCAGTACTGCTCACGACATGGACGGTCATCTGCGCGTGGTTGAACACCACCCGATGACTTCCGGATCGTGAAAGCGCCCCCACCTCACGCGTGTACTCACGCTCGTCACTACTGCTCGACAACCCGAGCTCGTTCACCAGGAAATCGACCGCACGTGCCAATGCGGCGTCGCCGTCGCGAGTGTTCGAGACGACAAACCGGAACCTGCGACTCCACTCCCAGCGCGCCTCGGGACCCTCCAAGGCCTCGTCACCACAGATGCTGAAGAGACCTTCTCGATCGCCCTCGAGCGCTCGTCCCGCTGCCACGTGCAGTGCCAGCGCTCGGCCAGACGCCTCGATGTCGTCCATCGCATCCTCAAGTGCCACGGGGCTTGTTGTGTCCGAGGTAGTTGGACTCGCCTGCTCGGCGCTACTGCCACACGCAGGAATGCTCACGAATGCGAGCGCAGCGAGTACCAGCACTCGAGGATCGCAACGCACTAGGAGTCTCCACCCAGAGGTGGCAGGCCGAGGCTGATGCGAGTGATGTTCAACAACGAAAACGATCCCTCAAGGAAGTAGTCATTGTGGCCGGAGACTTGTTTCTTGTTGCGCGTGTTGACATCGAACTGGTGTCCCGTCCAAGAAGATGGATCGCTCCCATGCCAAGCGGTGTCTGCAACCCAATCACCCGGAGCTTCACCAACCCATACGTCCACCGCGCCAAGTTCGCTCGCTGTTGACACTCCTGCCCCTGGACTGCCAACGAGGACGAGACGGTCCACATCGGAATCGGCTCCCTCCTTGGTCGCGATTCCTGCGACGAGTGAGCCGTAACTATGCCCCACGAGGGTCATCGACGCGCTCGCGTTGACCGCACGGACTTGCCCTACCAATCGGGTCAGATGGTCTGCCCCCTTGTCGGCGTACCCTCCGGTCCCTGCCTGAAACAAGTTGTCGGGAGCGTCGTACCCAAGCCAGGCAATAACCGCAACGCTCGACGCGGGACCTTGTTCCTGCATTGACCCCAGCAATTGCTCAGCTCTGGCGCCCGTGCCCGCATCGAAGTTCCACAGGTTAGTACCGGCTCCTGGAATCACCACGGCTACGTGATCGGCAGTAGCGAGATCACCATGCACCCTGATGACTCTGCCGCCATGCTTTGTCGTGAACAGTAGAAACAGACCATCGGAGTCGAGCCATTCCTCGAGCTGCAT
This sequence comes from Acidimicrobiia bacterium, assembly GCA_036277635.1. Taxonomy (GTDB): domain Bacteria; phylum Actinomycetota; class Acidimicrobiia; order IMCC26256; family PALSA-610; genus DASUMP01. The sequence goes on from DASUMP010000072.1 coordinate 1,598, forward strand.
TGCATGCTTGGCTTCGTCCAGCATTCCGCACATGATCGGGCCGAGCCGGTCCATCGGGCACTTGCCCTCGACCGTACGACGGAGGCTCGCGAGTTCCACTCGCATCGCAGCGCGAGCCGCCGCATCGAGCGCCAAGAAGGCGGCAGGCGTTGTGTCGGGTACCGCAGCGGTGACCTCGCCCGAGTACGCGGGTGGGACCCAGGCTTGCGATACCGCGAATCCCTCTTGGGTCGCATGCTGTTGTCCGACGTCGAAGTACAACTCCTCGTCCGTCAGCCGGCCTGACTGTGCCCACTCGTAGGCGGCGTCGACACTCAGGTGCCCGTCGGGGTCGATGTAGCGGAGCGGGTTGTTGTGCGCGTAGGTGTAGCGGTTGAGGCTGACGGGGGTGTCGAGGGTGCCGGGGTAGGTGTCTCGAGCGGAGAACGTGTCGAGGCCCGGGATGTACCAGCGGGCACCCATCCACACGTCACCGGACGCGGTGTCGGTGTAGTCGGCTTGGTAGCCGATGTTGGGGATCATCGTGCCGACGGTCGAGTTGCGCGTCCCGAACGGGTCGTAACCGAAGCTGGACCGCAACACCCCTGAGGTCTGCGCGAGCGCGGTGACATCACCGTGCTGGTCGGTGACCACGACACTGGAGGTGCTCGACTTCTTGTGCCCGAGGGGGGTGCCGTCGGGGAGCTGGCTGATCTTGTGGGTGCCGTCATTGACAGGGTCGATGCCGAGCCCGTTGTAGGAGAACGCCGCGCTGTTGCGGGTCGCGATGCGATCCAAGCTGTCGTAGCTGTAGGTGGCACCCGCATGGGCGATCGGCCGGCCGAACGCGTCGACGGTGGTCATCGTGCCGTTGCGGTTCACGAGCGCGTCGTTCGTCGACCACCCATACGTCGCCGACCCTGCGTTCGTCAGCCGGTTCCGGCCGTCGTAGGTGTAGCTCGTGGTCCCGGCGCTGGTGCGGTTGCCGTTCTTGTCGTACGCGTAGCTGGTGGTGGTCGCACCCACCGTCTGGCTCGTGAGCCGATCCGCACGGTCGTAGCCGTACGTGAACGTGCCGGCGCCGCCACTGCCCGGTGGCCCGACCGTTTCGCTGGTGACGTTGCCGTTCAGGTCGTACGCGTAGGACTCGGATCGGGTGGTGGCGTTGCTCGTGTTGGTGAGCGTCACGGTCGCGCGCCGCCCGAGCGTGTCGTAGGTGAACGTACGTTTCGCGGGAGTGCTCCCCGTCCCGTAGCGGACCTCGGTGATGCGGCTGTTCGCATCCCAATCGTGGTTCGCGGTCGTGCCGGTGAGCGGATCGACCGCAGTGTCGAGCTCGTGACGCGCGGTCCACGCGAACGACGCGGTCCCCGCGGCGTCAGTACGCACCGTGAGCTGGCCATCCGCGTCGTACTGGTACGCGGTCGTGCCCGCACCGCCGATCACGTTGGTGGGTAGCGACCGGTCGTCGTAGGCGATCTGCACGTCGCCGGCGGGGTGCCCGATCCGGGTGCGGCGACCACCGAGGTCGTAGCCGAACGTGCGTGTCGCCGCCGCGTGCACGTTCGCTTGTGTGGTCCCCGATTCTTGGGTCAGTCGTCCGAGCTCGTCGTAGGTTCGGGCGATCGACGTGATGAGCGAGATCTGGTCGAGCACCGGGAGACCAGCGGCGTTGTAGCCGGTCTTGTACGAGCGTGCCGCGAGGTTCGGGTCGCCGCCGGCTGGGGGTTCGACCGTGAGCTCCAGCTGGTTCCAGGTGCTGTAGTCCATCCCGGTCGCGTTGCCGCGTCCGTCGACGAGGCGGGTGTGGTTGCCGTTGCGGTCGTAGCCGTACTGGGTGACGATGTCGTCGGCGGTGTTCGCGGAGACCGGCTGGGTGAGTTGGGTGAGCCGGTTCAGCGCGTCGTACGCGTAGGTGGTCTTCGCGGTCGTCGCTTGGCCGTTGGGGGTGGTGACCGACGTCTTGTTGCCGGCACGGTCCCACTGGTAGCTGGTGGTGGCGAGCAGCGTGTCGGGGTTGGTGCCGGGCGTGATCGTCGGGTTGAGTGGGTCGCGGGTCTCGACGTCGCGGAGTCGACCGCCAACGGTCCAGACGTTGAGGGTGTCGGGTCCGAGCGGAGGTGATTCGCGCACCACGTTGCCGGCCGCGTCGTAGCTCCACGTGGTCGTTTGGGTGCCGGCGCCCGCGACGGGCGGGGCGGTGGTGCTGAGACGTTCACCGAGCGGCGAGTACGTGTGGGTCGTGACCGCGCCGTTGGGGGTCTTCTCGTAGTCGCGGTTGCCGAGGTCGTCGTAGTCGAACGTCGATTCGTACTGCGGCACGGGTCCGGTGCGCATCTTGCGGCGCTCGACGCGGACGCGGTTGAGGTCGTCGTACTCCCATTCGCTGCGCACCCCGTTGGGGTCGACCTGCGCGACCTGGTTGACGAGGTCGTAGTAGGTGATCGTGGTTCCCGCGGCGGGCGCGCCCGCGAGCTGCGGGTCGATCTGGAGGTAGACCCGGTTGAGCTGGTCGTAGCGGTACTCGGTCGTGTAGCCGCGTCGGTTGGTCTGGAACCGGAGGTTGCCGACGTCGTCGTACTGGAACGATTCGGTGGGTGTGAGCGCGGCGCCGCCGGTGATCGGCGTGTACTGCGGGTGCGTGATGGTGAGCTGGCGGTCGAGCTTGTCGTACGTCGAGGTGGTGGCGTTACCGTTCGCGTCGACGGACCGGATCGGGTTGCCGAACGTGTCGTAACCGGTCGTGGTCTGGGCGGAGACGTTGGTGGTCTCGTCGATGCTGCCGTCGCTCGGATCGGTCACCCACGCCGATACGGCCGGGGAGGTCACGCGCGCGATCCGATCGGCGGCGTCGTAGGTGTTGGTCGTCGTGTACGCGGCGTCGGTGGGTCCGCTGCCGCGGGGGTTGACGGTACGGACGAGGTTCCCGCGTTGGTCGTAGCCGAACCAGGTCGTGACGTCGAAGCTGCCGTTCTCGACGGTCGTCTCGATCGGCCGGTGCGACGTGTCGTAGCGGTGACGCGTCTCGGGAGTCGTCGCCGACCCGTTGCGGGTCGTGATCGAACGCAGCGTGTTGCCGTGCGCGTCGAGGAGCAGCGTCGTCACGCGGTTGGTGCCGCTCGGGTCCTCGGCAGTCGCGACGAGCCGCCCCGCGTTGTCGTAGGTGGAGGTCTTCGCGAACAGGTCGCTGCCGCGCTTTTCGGTGATGACGTCACCACGCGCGTTGTACACATACGACTCGAGCAGGATGTCGCGTGTCCCGCCGCCGTCGTCGGGGTGCTGGTCGTAGGCGCGCAACCACACCTCGTGCAGCCGACCGCCGGGGTAGTACTCGAAGTCGCGTCGGACACCGAGCTCGTTCGGTTCCTCACTGCCCGTCCAGAGAGTCTCGGACTGCTTCTCCCCGAAGTCGGTGTACGAGGTCTCATTCAGGGTGATCTCGGTGATCGGCGCCGACCCCGCGTAGGGGTCAGCGACATAGTTCTTGAGGTGCGTGCTCTTGAGCTGGTCGCGGCGGTCGTACGCGGAGCGGATCTGGCGGCCTTGCTGGTCGGTGACGAGCTCGACGTTGCCGCGCGCGTCGTGCACTCGGGTGAGGATGCCGCCTTCGGGGTCGGTGACGCTGATCTCACGGTCGTTGTCGTCGTACGCGTATGACGTGACGCGCTCTGCGTCACCCGCCGAGTTCACGTCCTCGACGGTGACGGTGGCGATGTTGCCGTTGCCGTCGTAGGTGTTGGTCGTCAATCGCTGGTGCCAGCTGACCGCCGCGCCCGACAGGTCATCGACACGCGGTGCTTTGACCCATTCGACGAGCCCGAGGTCGTCGTAGTCCTGTTCGGTCAACACGTCGGGCTTGTCGCACTCAGGCGTTGGGTTGCAGGTGTCGCGCCGGCGGAGCTCGCGGCCGAGGGTGTCGATCGCGATCGTGGTCACGAGGCCCGACGGTGCGGTGATCTCGCGCAGGATGCCGGTCTCGTCGTAGCGGTAGTTGGTCTGGTTGCCGTTGGCGTCGGTCTCGCGCTCCAACAAGCCTGCGGGCGTGGTCCCCGCCCCGTAGGCGGGTTCGGTGCCATCGGTGTAGATCCAGGACTTCGTGGGCTCCGCCGTCGTGGTCGACAGCGCCGGCGGCGTCCCCGACCACACGCCGATGGTGACCGCCGGGGCCGTCTCCAACAGCTTGTTGCCGGTGTCCGCGTCGTACCAGTAGCTCGTCTTGTAGGTGTCGTCGCTCTCCGAGCTCGACCGTGCATCGCGGGCGAACCGCAGCTGGTTCTTCGTGTTGTACGTGAAGTACTCGGTGTTGCCGGCCGGGTCGATCTTCTTGGTCACGTTGCCGCGCTCGTCGGTCACGAACCGCGTGATCCGGGTCTCCTGTTGGCCGTTCGAGTTGGTGCCGGTGACCTCGATGTCTTCGAGGAACCCGCGGTCGTAGTCGAGGTCCCATTCGGGGTCGCCGTCGTCGGGGTCGGTGTCGTAGCCGTACTTGGTGACGACGTAGTACGGGTCACGGGTCCACTTGATCTGCCCGTCGAGGTTGTAGGAGTGCATCAACAACGACGCGCCCACTTCACCGGAGATCAACGGCAGCGTGATCGTCGCCCGGTACTCGATCGCGGATCCCGACCCCGCCGAGGTGTACGCGTAGCTCCACTGGTTGCCTTCACCATCGAGGCGCGTCGCGACATGATCCGCGTACGTCCCGCTCGTGAAGTACGACAGCTCGACCGCGAGGTTCCCGCGCTCGCGTCGGATCCGGTACATCTTGGCGTCGGTGTACGCGAACAGCGTGCAGCTCCCACCGAGGGCGTTCTCGCGGCTGTCGCGCGGGTCGCACGCCTCCTTGAGATACGTGTTCGTCGTGTCGTAGTAGTACTTCCATTCCATGTACGGGGCGTTGTCGGTGCCGCGCGCGCGGGCGGTCGTGACCCGATCGCCGTTCCACACGAACTCGAGTCGGCGATCCGTCGTCGTGTTGACGACCTCGTAGACCTTGCCTGCGGTGTTCCAATGCACCTCGGTCGTGATGCCGCGATCGTCGGTGATGTGCAACAGGCGCCCGAAGCCATCGAACGCGAACACCGAGTTCGAACCGTCGACCAGGACATAGCCGCCGCCGTAGCTGACCAGGCTCGACGAGTACCCCGGTGACGGGAGGTACTCGCCCGGATTGGTCGGATGCTTCGCGAAGAACTCCTTGCGGCCATCGGGATGCACGAGCGACACACCCAACCCGTAGAAGTCACCCACGATCTTCGTCTCATACGTCGACGACCACCCGCGCCCGAACCACCCCGTGTCGGTGTCACGGCTGTTGTACGAACGCGTCAACGCGAGCTCAGGACCCACGCCCGGAACCGTGATATCGGTGGCTTCGAAGTGGTAGTTGCCGTTGAACGTGTTGACCCCACCCACGTGGTCGACATACGGGCTCGTACCCAACGACCCCGCCGGCGTCACCACCAGGGCGTCCATCCGCGCCGGGTTCCCGTACCACTTGAACGGGGTGTCGTCCGGCGTGGTCTCGTGCACCATGTCGAACTCCAACGCGTACGCGCCGTGACCCAATACGCCCAAGTCGACCTCGAAGAGGTGCCACTCGCCGTTGTCGACCTGCTCGGTCGGCGCGACCCGCGCCCGCTCGAACGGCGAGCTCCCCACCCACGTGCGCGCCACCAGCTTGTAGTCACCGCTCGGCGTCCACGGGGTGTCGCTGTCGTTGCGGACCCAGATCCCGAACCGCAACGGCTTGTTCGCCTCACGCTCCCACGACCGCGCCGGGCCGTACTCCGCGTCGTAGTAGTCGTACGTCATCTCGAGGATCGGACCCGCGAACGTGTTTCCCGAGAAGAACTTCTTCGCACTCGCCGTCGAGCCCTCGTTGTAGGCCCTGAGCCCGAGACCGTTGTTCGCGACGTGCTGTGATCCCGTCGTCGCCCAGCGCGACAGGATCGACGTCGTATCGAGATCAGCCCAATCGCCCGGACACGAACCGCTGAAGCCCTTCGCGAAGTTCGCTTGATCCACCAGCGGCGCGCCCAGCAACGGCGACTGGTCGTTCCACGACAACGCGCCGCCCTTCCAGCCACTGAACGCCAACAGGTCGACCTGCGTCGACGTCGACGTCGAACACGTCGCCGACCAATGATTGAAGACCCGCAACCGAGAGTCGATCACCCGGATGTGCGGGTTGTACTCCTTGTCGCCGATATCGAACTTCATCTCCGCGCGCGTCACCGCGCTGCCGTGCTTGCCGATCAACAGATCCGTCGAGCTCCAGTACGCGCCGCCCGGCACCGCAGAGCTCACGTACGCATCCGCGCCACCGACCGCGATGTACTCCGCGTGGTACAGCGGATCGATCGTCACCGGGAACACACGCGCCGCATCCCCCAACCACGACGACGCGACCGCGACCCGCACCGTCACCTCCGCGCCCACGACCCCCGCCACCGTCACCGACACCGGCGCCCGCACCCCGACGCTGTCCCACGCCACCCCACCACCGAACGTCGCGACCACCACACCCCGCGCGTCGAGGAACTCCACACCCTCCGCGCCGTTCGCGGCCGACATCCCCGCCGGAAGCACGAACACGACGTCGTAGCTGCCGCCCGCCGCCGCGGACGGCACGACCACCGACTCCTCGAACCCGCCCGGCAACACGCGCTCCACCAGATCCCGCCCGCCCGACAGGCCACCCGGGTACACGACCGTGTCGCCCGCGACCGCGCCGCGCGCACCCGTCGCCGACGGATGCCGCACCACCACATCACCCAACTCCGACGCCACCCGCACCACATCGCCCGCCGCGCCCGGCGCGAAGCGCACCACCGCCAGACCCGAACGCGGCGCGAGCGAACCGTCCGCAGAACGGACCAACGCGCCATCCAGCTCCCGCCACTGACCCGTCGCCGGATCGACCACACGCCGAACCGAGTCCGAGATCGCCTCGGTCGTCGAACCATCCGGATTCCGCACCACCCGCCGACGGTCCGTCGTCTCGCTCGCGTCGACCACCGGCGACAACGGAACCTCAGCATCCGCAACGTTCGCCGACCGACCGACCGCGTCCGCCGCACGGCGCTCGTCACCGTCCGGCAACCCCTTCGGGACCTCCCGCGGCGGCACGAAGAACCCCGTCAACGGCTTCTCCGGCGCCGCCACCGGCTCCGGCAACGCGCGCTCAGGAACCGGGCCGTCACCACGCGGATGGCCCTCCGCGAGCGTCACGCCCTCAGGCAACCCCAAGATCGGATCACCCAGTTCGGGCAACCCCGCCACCACCGCGTCGACACCCAACGCCGACGACGACGGCACCACCAACGAAACAACCAACGCGAACGCCAACCCACCGACGACGCGACGCCGACCCCCACCGACCCCCACAGCAACCCTCCATGCCGGAACCGCACGCAGCCTCTCAGCCGAACGCGGCGCCGTCCAGCGCGAGCCCGCGCTGTAGGGAATGCGCCGCGAACGGTCGACGTAGCCTGCCGGCGTGACCGACTTCTCGTTCGCGCGCGCGTGGCAGACCGTCGCCGAGCTTGCGCCGGAGCGCGTGGCCGTGGTGTGCGGGGCGCGTCGACTCACCTATGGCGAGCTCGACGACCGGGCCGAGCAGCTTGCCTCCGCGCTTTCCGACGCCGGGGTGCGCGCGGGCGACAAGGTCGCGATCGAGCTCGTGAACTCGCCTGAGTACCTCGAAGCGTTCTTCGCGGCGCAGAAGCTGGGTGCGGTGCCGGTCAACGTGAACTACCGCTACGTCGGCGCCGAGCTGGCGTACCTGCTCGACAACTCCGACGCCGCGGCATTGATCTTCCACGACGACTTCGCGTCGACGGTGGCGGAGGCGCTCGAGTCTCTGGCGTCCGATCGGCACCCGCGCGTGCTGTTGGAGGTGGCGCACACGGGAACGACGGGAACGGTCGCGGGCGCCCGCGCGTACGAGGACGCACTCGACGATCCGGCGGTGTCGGAGCGTCCGGCGCGGGCACCGAGCGGCGACGACCAGATCTTCATCTACACGGGCGGGACCACGGGCGCGCCGAAGGCGGTGATGTGGCGCAGCGACGACCTGTACGTCGCGCTGTGGCAGATGGCCCGGCCGGGCACGCTGCCGCCGGATCCGGCGGCGACCATCGAGAAGGGACGGACGGCGGCGACGTGCCTTCCCGCGTGTCCGCTCATGCACGGCACCGGACTGTTCATCACGCTCTCCACGCTCGCGGGCGGCGGCACCGTCGTGCTGCTCGACTCACTCCGGCTCGACGCCGACGCCGTGTGGGACGCGATCGAGCGCGAAGCCGTCGCAGTGCTGACGATCGTCGGTGACGCGTTCGCCCGACCGTTGCTCGCGGCGCTCGACGACGCGCCGGGCGCGCGCGATCTTGCATCGCTGCGCGCGATCACGTCGTCGGGCGTCACGTGGAGCCCCGAGACCAAGCGCGGGCTGCTCGCGCACCTTCCCGACGTCACGCTCATCGACTCGCTCGGCGCGTCCGAAGGTGTGATGACCCGCACCGAGAGCCGCGCCGACGACGACATCCGCCCTGCCCGCTTCGCGCTCTCCGACCGGCTCGTCGTCGTCACCGACGAAGGCGAGCTCGTGGCGCCGGGCGACGGTCGCATCGGGATGCTCGGCGTCGGCGGTCCGATCCCCCTCGGCTACTACAAGGATCCCGAGAAGACCGCGGCGACGTTCCGCGAGGTGGAAGGTCGCCGCTACTCGATCCCCGGCGACTACGCGACCGTCGAGCTCGACGGCACGATCACGTTGCTCGGGCGGGGATCGGCGTGCATCAACACCGGCGGCGAGAAAGTCTACCCCGAAGAGGTCGAGCTGGTGCTGCGCTCGCATCCCGACGTGTTCGACTGCGTCGTCGTCGGCGTGCCCGACGAACGGTGGGGCGAGATGGTCGTCGCCGTCGTCGAGCCCGCAGCCGGCGCGCTCGACGAAGCCGCGCTCACGGCGCACTGCCGGGCCGCACTCGCGGCGTACAAGGTGCCGAAGCGCTTCGTCGCGATGCCGTCGCTCGAGCGCTCCCCCGCGGGCAAGGCGAACTACCAGTTCCTCCGCGACGCGGCGGCGCGCGCGACGTCTCCGGATTGACGCGAGCGGCCGGGGTCGCGACCGTTCAACGCAACGCGCGCAACCTCAGACCCCGGACACGTTCGAAGTCCTTGCGGTTGCGCGTCGCGAGGTGCAGCTGCCGCTCGAGTGCGGTCGCCGCGATGATCGCGTCGGGGAGCCGAACGTCGAACTCGCGCGCGATGCGGCCGGCGCGTTCGGCGATGGCGCGGTCGACCGGCACCTCCCGGAACGGTGCGAGCAGTCGCGAGGTGAGGTCGGTCGCGGTGCTGCCCGCGAACAGCTCTGCTCGTGTGATGACGGAGTAGTGGAGGCGATGGCTCCCCGGTCGCAGCTCCGCGGCCCCGCGCAGGTGGTCGACGAAGACGTCGGTGTCGACGAGGACGTCAGCCACGACGCCAGCGGTCGCGCGACGGCGCGTCGGCCGACGGATCGGCACCGAAGGTCGCCTCGAGCGCGGACGCCGCGTCGCCTTCGTGCTGGAGGTAGCGGTCGAGCGCGCGCCGGATGACCTCCGCCATCGTGACGCCCTCGGCCTCGGCGACGCGATCGATGCGGCTGCGCTGCTCTTCGGTCAGGTACACCTGGGTACGAGTCGCCGACATACAGCGTGAGTATACAGCATGATTGCCGCGGTCAGGCGACCTCGCCGGGGGTGCCGTCGTCGGTGAGCACGGGGAGACCGGCCGACGCCCACGCCTGCATGCCGCCGGCGAGGTTCACGGCGTCGAGGCCTTGGGCGACGAGGAACTCGGTGACGCGTCCGGAGCGGCCGCCCGAGCGGCACACGGCGACGATGCGGCGGTCGCGCGGGAGGGTGTCGAGCGCCGCGGTCACCTCGCCCATGGGGAGGTGCTGCGCGTCGGGGGCATGACCGGCCTGCCATTCGTTCGGCTCGCGCACGTCGAGGAGCAGCGCGCCGGCGGCGGCGAGATCACGGGCGGTGGGGGCGTCGACTTCGGGGATCATGGGGTGCATCGTATACCCCTGGGGGTATAGACTGACAACCGAGCCAGCCGAAGGAGCCCCGCATGGACATCCCTGCAGAGACCGTCGCCGACCTCCAGCGTCGGCTGCGCCGGGTCGAGGGCCAGATCCGGGGCATCCACGCGATGCTCGGCGAGCAGCGGGAGTGCCGCGACGTCGTGACCCAGCTCGCGGCCGCGACGCGCGCGCTCGAGCAGGTGGGGTTCCGGCTGCTCGCATCGGGGCTCACGTCGTGCCTGCAGGATCCCGACCGCGCCGCGGCCGACGGCTACCCGGTCGAAGAGGTGGAGCGACTCTTCCTGAAGCTCGCGTAGGAGGTCGTCGTGATCTTCCAGCAGTACTACTTGGAGTGCCTGTCGCACGCGTCGTACTTGATCGGCGACGCATCCACGGGTCGAGCGGTGGTGGTCGACCCGCAGCGCGACGTGGCGCAGTACGTCGCCGACGCCGAGCACCACGGGCTGCGCATCGAGCGCGTCATCGAGACGCACTTCCACGCCGACTTCCTCTCCGGTCACCTCGAGCTCGCGGATGCGACCGGCGCGGTGATCTCGTACGGCGCGGCCGCGGGCGACGCCGGCTTCCCGATCGACCGTCTCGAGCACGGCCAGCGGCTGTCGCTGGGCGAGGTTGAGCTCGAGATCCGGGCGACGCCGGGGCACACCCCCGAGTCGATCAGCGTCGTGGTGTACGAGCACGCGGGCGACGACGTGCCCTACGGCGTGCTCACCGGCGACACGCTCTTCATCGGCGACGTCGGGCGACCCGACCTGCTGGCGTCGATCGGTGTGACCGCCGACGAGCTCGCGCGGTCGCTCTACCGGTCGACGCGCGAGCAGCTGCTGACGCTCCCCGACGCGACGCGGGTGTACCCGGCGCACGGGGCCGGCTCCGCGTGCGGCAAGCAGCTCTCCACGGAGACGGTGTCGACGATCGGCGAACAGCGGCAGCTCAACTACGCGCTGGCCCCGATGACCGAAGACGAGTTCGTCGCGGTCATCACCGAGGGTCAGCCGGTCGCGCCGATGTACTTCGCGTTCGACGCGCGCCGCAACCGTGAGGCACGCGACCTGCTCGACGAGGAACGCGCCCCCGATGCGCTCACGCTCGACGAGGTGCTCGCCCTCCAACGCGACGGCGCGGTGGTCCTCGACACGCGCGAGGCGAGCGAGTTCGCGCTCGGCCACCTGCGCGGGAGCATCGAGGTGGGGCTCGGCGGCCGGTTCGCCGAGTACGCCGGCGACGTGATCCGGCCCGACCAGCAGATCGTGCTGGTGTCGGACCCGGGCACGGCCACCGAGGCGCGCGTGCGCCTGGCGCGGATCGGCTTCGACAACGTGGTCGGCGCGCTCGATGACCCGGTGCGCGCGTTCCTCGAGCACCCCGAGCACGTCGTGCGATCGTCGCGGGTCACCGCGGCGCAGCTCGACGCGCTCCTCGCCGACGACACCACGCCGATCCAGCTCATCGACGTGCGCAACGCGGGCGAGACCGCGCTCGGCGCGATCCCGGGTGCCACTGCGGTACCCCTTGCGCGCTTGGTCGACGAGCTGCGCGCGCTCGATCCCGACCGCCCGACCGTCGTGTACTGCGCGGGCGGGTACCGGTCGGCGATCGCCGCGAGCACGCTCGACCGGCACGGGTTCACCGACGTCTCCGATCTGCTCGGCGGGTACGAAGCCTGGATCCACCACCGCAACGCGGCGGGCTCGCGCGCGTGACCTCCTGCACGCTCCGGTGCGGACGCTGACGTGCGGGCACTGCTCGCGTCGCCGCTCGGGTTCCTGATCGGGCTGTCGCTCGGCGCCCTCGGCGGCGGCGGCTCGATCCTCGCGGTCCCCGCGCTCGTGTACGTCGCCGGGCAAGACCCGAAGGAAGCGGTCGCGACATCGCTCGTGATCGTGGCGACGGTGTCGCTGTTCGGGTTGGTCGCGCACTGGCGGGCCGGGCGCGTGCGCGTGCAGGCCGGGGTCGCGTTCTCGGCGGCCGGCGTGGCGGGGTCGCTCGTCGGCTCGGCCGCGAACGGCGCCGTCGATCCCGACGTGTTGCTGCTCGCGTTCGCTGCGGTGATGGTGGTCGCGGCGGTCGCGATGGTGCGCCGCCCCATCCCGCGCGAGCGGCCCGCCCCTGCGGGCGGGACGCGTCTCGCGACGCGCGAGCGGTCGGCAACCGTGGTGAAGGTGCTCGTCGCCGGATCGTTCGTGGGCCTCATGACCGGGTTCTTCGGCGTGGGCGGCGGCTTCGTGATCGTGCCCGCCCTCGTGCTCGCGCTGCGGTTCCCGATGCGCGACGCGGTGGGCACCTCGCTGCTCGTGATCGCGATCAACGCGCTCGTCGCACTCGCGGCGCGGCTGGGCTCGGGGCACCTCCAGTGGGAGGTCATCGTGCCGTTCGTCGTCGCGGGCGTGGGGGGCGTGCTCACGGGCAGCCGGCTCGCTGCGGCGCTGCACCCGGACCGGCTCGTACGGGCCCTCGCCGTCGTGCTCGTCGTCGTGGCGGCGTACACCGCGATCGATTCCGCGCTCGCGCTCTGAGCCTCGGCTCTACGCTCTCGACGCCATGGACGAAGTCACGACGGGACCGCTCGCGGGGGTGCGCGTCGTCGACTTCTCGCGCGTCCTGTCAGGGCCGATCGTCGGGCGGATGCTCGCCGACCTCGGCGCCGACGTGGTCAAGGTCGAGCCACCCGAAGGCGACCTCACCCGCTTCGCCGACCCGAAGGTCAACTCGATCTCGCTCTACTTCACCCAGCAGAACGTCGGGAAGCGCAACGTGTCGGTCGATCTCGCGCACCCCGACGGCGCGGCGGCGGCGCGCCGACTGGTCGCGTCCGCCGATGTGGTGCTCGAGAACTTCCGTCCCGGCGTGATGGCGCGCTTCGGGCTCGACTACGCGACGGTCGCGACCGCGAACCCGCGTGTCGTGTACGCGTCGATCACCGGCTACGGCCAGACCGGACCGTGGGCGGATCGCCGCGCGTACGCCGTGGTGGTGCACGCGGAGGCGGGCCTGATCGAGGGCGGCGCGCGCTGGCGCAGCGACGCGGCGGGCGCGCCGTCGCCGATGGTGCAAGACGGCATGTCGCACGCCGACGTGTACGCCGGCCTCTCGTGCGCGAGCGGGATCCTCGCTGCCTTGTTCGCGCGCGAGCGCACCGGACGCGGCGACCACGTGGAAGTCGCGATGGCCGACGCGATGGTGTTCGTGAACGACTTCGCGCACTGGGACCACGCGCCGCCGCACGCCACCGGGGCCAGCTGGCCCGCGCTCGCCCCGGTCTACTCCCCGATCGTGCACACCGCCGACGGCGCCGCGGTGGTCATCGCGGGCGACCCGGCCGCCCGCGGCGTGTTCGAGCGGTACTGCGACGCGATGGAGCGTGCCGACCTGCGCGACGACCCGCGCTTCGCGGCCGCCGACGCACGCCGATCCCGGCGGGCCGAGCTCCTCGCGATCGTCGCCGACTGGGCGGCGACGATGCCCGGCGCGGCGCCGCTGCTGACGCGGCTCGACGCCGCGGGCCTCGCGAACGGCGCGGTGCGCAGCGTCGCCGACCTGCTCGACACCGAGTGGGCGCGCGATCGCGGCGTGCTCGTGGCGGTGCCCGACCGCGGCGACGGCACCGTGCCGGTCGTCCAGTCGCCGTTGCGGTTCGCGGGCGCCACGACGGGAGCGACGGGTCACGCCGCGTACCGCGGCGAGCACAACCGTGAGGTGCTGCGGGAGGTCGGGTACTCCGACGACGAGGTGGCGCACCTGGAAGCCGTCGGCGCGCTGTCGAGTCGCGTGCCCGACCCCGTGCGCCACGCGACCGAGGCGTCGGGATCGTGAGCGCCGTGCGCGTGCTCGACCCGAGCGTCGACGACGATCTCGCCCTCGGCCGCGCGCTGCTCGACGAATACATCGTCTACACGTACGACGAGATGCGCGCGGCCGACTTCGCTCCCGACATCGACCTCGACCACCTGCGCCAGATCATCGCCGACCACGCGGTGTTCGCCGAGCGCTACTCCCGCCCGAGCGGCGCGTTCCTCGTCGTCGAGACGGAACCGGGCGCCGTCGCGGGATGCGTCGGGCTGTCCCGCTTCGCCGACGGCGAGTGCGAGATGAACCGGCTGTTCATCCGGCCCGGTCATCAGGGCACGGGTCTCGGGCGCCTCCTGACGACCGCGTCGCTCGACCACGCGCGTGCGCTCGGCTACCGGCGGATGGTGCTCGAGGTGGTGCCCTACCGGACGCGCGCGATCGCGCTGTACCGGTCGCTCGGCTTCACCGATCGGGCGCAGCTGCACGAGTACCCGTTCGCGGTGGTCGCGCTCGCGCTCGACCTGTGAGCGGGCGCTCCACCGGGTGTCGGGAGCGACCGTCCGGGTAGCCTCGGGCGCGTGACCTTCGACCGCGCCACGGCGCTCGCGCGCCTCGCCGACGAGCAGTTCGACGTCGTGGTGGTGGGGGGCGGGATCACCGGCGTCGGCGTCGCGCTCGACGCCGTCACCCGCGGGCTGCGCACCGCGCTGGTGGAGCGCGACGACTTCGCGTCGGGCACGTCGTCGAAGTCGTCGAAGCTCGTGCACGGCGGCCTCCGGTACCTCCAGCAGAAGGAGATCCGGCTCGTCTACGAGGCGCTCGCCGAACGGCAGGTGTTGCGCAAGACCGCGCCCCACCTCGTGAAGGTGCTGCCGTTCCTGCTGCCGGTGTTCACCAAAGACGGGCTGCTCCCCCGCTCACTCGCGCGGGCGCTCGGCAGCGCGATGTGGATGTACGACGTCACCGGCGGGGCGCGCATCGGCAAGCTCCACAAGCGCGTGAGCACCGATGAGGCGATGGCCTACATGCCGACGCTGCCGCGCGAGCGGCTCGCGGGTTCATACGTCTACTACGACGCGCAAGCCGACGACGCGCGACTCACGCTCGCGATCGCACGCACCGCCGCCGACCACGGCGCGGTCGTCGTCAACGACGCGCGACTCATCGGGGTCGACAAGAACAGCGACGGGCGGGTCGAGATCGCGCGGATCGCGGCCGACGGCCGGAACATCGACATCCGCACGCGCGCGATCGTCAACGCCACCGGCGTGTGGGCCGACGAGGTGCGCGCGCTCGACGAGGGTTCGCACCAGCCGACGATCCGCCCGGCCAAGGGCATCCACATCACGGTGCCGTGGCACAAGGTGCGCAACGAGATCGCCGTCGTCGTGCCCGTCCCCAAGGATCGCCGGTCGGTGTTCGTGGTGCCGTGGGGCGACTTCACCTACATCGGCACGACCGACACCGACTACGACGGTCCGATCGACGACCCGCAATGCACGCCCGACGACATCGCCTACCTGCTGCGCGCGATCAACTTCTCGGTCACCACCACGATCGACGAGTCGGATGTCCTCGCGACGTGGGCCGGCCTCCGCCCGCTCGTGCGCGCGGCGTCGAGCGAACGCACCGCCGACCTCTCGCGACGCCACTCGGTGCACCGGTCGGCTTCCGGAGTGGTCACCGTCACCGGCGGGAAGCTCACGACGTACCGGCGCATGGCGGCCGACACCGTCGACGCGCTCGGCGACGTCCTCGGATCGAAGGGCCGGTCCCGCACCAAGCGGTTGGCGTTGCGGGGCGCCGCGGGCTGGGACGCCCCCGGGGTGCCCGCCCACCTCGCCGAGCGCTTCGGCGGCGACGCTCGCGAGGTGCTCGCGCTCGTCGAGGCCGACGCGACGCTCGGCGAGCCGATCGTCCCCGGACTCCCGTACCTGCGCGCCGAGGTCATCTACGCCGTGCGCGACGAGATGGCCCGCACCGTCGACGACGTGCTGTCGCGCCGCACCCGCGCCCGGCTGCTCGCGCGCGACGCGTCGGCGGAGGCGGCGGCCGACGTCGCCCGCCTCATGGCCCCCGAGCTCGGCTGGGACGACGCGGAGCGAGAACGCCAGGTCGCCACGTACCGCACCGCGGTCGCGGCCGAGCGCACCGCGGGGGGCTTGCCCGAGACCGCGCTCGACGCGCTGCTCGAACGACCGAGCTGACCACGCCGGCGGCTCGTGCCGCTCGCACTCCGGGGGGAGCAACCATGGAGACCAACCGCGGCGAGCCCACTCCGCCGATCGCGCTCGCGGGTCCGCCCGCGGCGGTGACCGGCCGCCTCCGCGCACCGTCGGTGACGCTCGACGACGGGTTCCTCGAACGGCTCCGCGGCGCGTGCGCGCAGGTGCACACCGACGACGCGACGCGCGCGGAGTCGAGCCGCGACTGGTGGCCGCTCGCGATGGTGTGGGCGCTCGACAACCAGGTCGGCACGCGCGCGGGCGCCGTCGCCCGGGTCTCGACCGTCGACGAGGTGCGCGCGGTCGTCGCGCTGTGCAACGAGGCGCACGTCCCGGTCACGACCGCCGCCGGGCGCAGCGGAGTGTGCGGCGCGAGCGTCCCCGTGTTCGGGGGCGTGGTCCTCGACGTCACCGGGCTCGCGGGCATCGTCGACATCGACACCACCTCGATGGTCGTCGACGTGCGCGCGGGCACGTTCGGCGACGTGTTCGAAGGCGAGCTGCGCGTCCGCGACGTCACGTGCGGGCATTGGCCCCAGTCGATGGCGTTGTCGACCGTCGGCGGCTGGCTCGCGTGTCGCGGCGCCGGTCAGCTCTCCACGCGCTACGGCAAGATCGAAGACATGGTCGTCGGGCTCGACGTCGTGCTCGCCGACGGTCGCCTCGTGCACACCGGCGGCGCGCCGCGCGCCGCCGTCGGACCCGACCTCACGCAGCTGTTCGTGGGTTCGGAGGGCACGCTCGGCGTGATCACCGGCGCTCGGCTGCGGCTGCATCCGGCGCCGCACGCGACCGAGTCGGCCGCGTACGCGTTCGAGTCGTTCGAGGCCGGTCTCGCCGCGTGCCGGCGGATCCTCCAGCGCGGCGGGCGGCCCGCGGTGCTCCGGCTCTACGACGCCATCGAGGCCGACCGCAGCTACCAGACCGGCGACCGCCACCTGCTGCTCGTGTTCGACGAGGGCGATCGCGAGATCGTCGGCGCGACGTTGCGCATCGTCGAGGACGAGTGCCGCGACGCCGAAGCCATGGACGCGGGGCTCGTCCAACGCTGGATGGAGCACCGCAACGACGTCGCCGCGCTCGAGGCGCTGATCAGCCGCGGCTACGTGGTCGACACGATGGAGGTCGCCGCGCCGTGGGCTCGACTTCCCGCGATCTACCAGTCGACGTGCGCGGCGATCCGCGACGTCGAGCACACGATGGTCGCGTCGGCCCACCAGAGCCACTCCTACTCCGATGGCGCGTGCCTCTACTTCACGTTCGCGGGCCAGCCGCCCGCCGACGCGCGCGACGCCTTCTACCGCGACGCGTGGGACGCCGGTCAGCGCGCGGTGCTCGCCGCCGGCGGCGCGCTGTCGCACCACCACGGCGTGGGTCTCAACCGGGCGCGGTTCGTGCGCGAAGCGCTCGGCGGCGCGTTCGACGTGCTCGCCGCGCTCAAGCAGACCCTCGACCCGAACGGCGTCCTCAACCCCGGCAAGCTCGGTCTCTCGGCGCCGTTCGGCGAGGTGGCGTGGCCGTGAGCGTGCTCGTCGTCGACGTCGGCACGAGCAGCGTGCGCGCCGCGGTCGTCGAGCCCGACGGCGCGGTGCGCGCCGAACACGTGGTGGAGACGCTCCCCGACTCCCCCTCCGACGGGCTCGTCGAGTTCGACGCCCGCCGCCAGGGCGACGCGGCGCTCGACGCGGCACGCGCCGCGCTCGGTGTCGCCGGACCGGTCGACGCGGTCGGCATCTCGAACCAGCGCGCGTCGACGGTCGTGTGGGAACGCGCCACGGGCGAGCCGGTCGGTCCGGCCATCGGCTGGCAGGACCTGCGAACGGTCGGCGCGTGCCTCCAGCTGCGCGCCGAAGGGTTCCGGATCCCACCGAACCTGTCGGCCACGAAGCTCCAGTGGATGCTCGACCAGTACGACGCCGACCGATCGCGCGACCTGTGCTTCGGCACCGTCGACACGTGGATCACGTGGGTGCTGAGCGACGGCGCGCACCACGTGACCGACGCGTCGAACGTGGCCGTCACCGGGCTCACGACGCGCGCCGACCCGACGGTCTTCGACGACCCCCTGCTCGACCACCTGCGCGTCCCGCGGTCGATGCTGCCCACGGTCACCGACACGTCCGCCGTCGTCGGCACCGCGAACGCGCTGCCGGGCGCGCCGCCGATCGCCGCGCTCGTCGGCGACCAGCAGGCGTCGCTCGTCGGTCAGGGATGTGTGCACCCCGGCGACGCCAAGATCACGTTCGGGACCGGCGGGATGCTCGACCTCGTGGTCGGCGACACGTCGCCGCCGTTCGCGAGCCGCGGCGACGGCGGCACGTTCCCGATCGTGGCGTGGCGGCGCGCCGGGAAGCTCACATGGGCGCTCGAGGCGATCATGCTCGCCGCGGGGACGAGCGTGCAGTGGTTGCGCGACGACCTCGGGCTGATCGCGTCGTCCGACGACTCGGAGGCCGTGGCCGCCGCGTGTCCCGACACGGAGGGGGTCGTGTTCGTCCCGGCGCCGCTCGGTCTCGGCACGCCGTACTGGGACTACGGCGCGCGCGGCGCGCTGTTCGGGATCACGCGGGGGACGACGCGCGCCCACATCGTGCGCGCGGTGCTCGAAGGGATCGCTCAGCGCGGCGCCGACCTCGTGGAGGCGGCGGAGCACGACGCCGGACTGCGCATCGACGTGCTGCGCATCGACGGCGGCATGAGCGACAACGCGATGTTCGTGCAGTCGCTCGCGAACGCGGCGCAGCGGCCGGTCGAGGTGTCGCCGGTGCGCGAGGCGACGACGCGCGGCGCCGCGCTGCTCGCGCAGCTCGCCATCGGCGGGATCGCCGACCTCGCCGACGTCGCCGCGACGTGGAAGCCGCGCGTGCGGGTCGAGCCGACCGGGACGCTCGACCGCGACCGGTGGCGGGCGGCGATCGAGCGCTCGCAGCGCTGGATCCCCGAGCTCTCCGCCGTCGACTTCTGAGCCGCGCGCTCGGATCAGGCGACGGTCTCGGCGCCGACGGCCGCGGCCGCGGCGCGCACCGACTCGTCGCGTTGTGCGGCGAGCGCCTTGGCGGCCCGGATGCCGAGCGCCGCCGCGGCCGCGGGGAAGAGCATGGCCAGGCGAGCCCGCTTCGGCAGACCCGGCGTGATCACCATCGCGACCGCATCGACACCGTCGACGACGGCACCCATGCCGACCCACTCGGGGCCGCTCGTCTGCTCCTTCACCGTGGTGATCGCGCCGATCCCGAGCACGAGGTCGCGGATGCCGAGCATCCGGAGCGTCGCGCGCGCGGCAGGCTCCCGGGCTCCCCGACCGAGCCACAGCCAGCCTGCGAGCGACGGGAACACGACCAGCACCAGACCGGCGACGGCGCGAGCGCGGCCGAGGACGAGGGCGAGCTGACGGTCATCCATCGGGGTGATCCTCCCACGGGCCGCGCCGCGCGGTCACAGCGGAGCCGCCGCCCGGTTCGCGCCACTCCGCCCAACCGCGCGCCGCGTCGGCGGGTTCGTCGCCGCCGAACCGGCACACCGCGCGGTGCAGCGCCGCGTGCCGACCGTCGGGCGCGTCGACCACGATCGCGACGCGGTGGGTGTCGTCGAGCGCGACTGCGTCGAGCGCGTCGTGGGCGCGGAGGGAGCCGTCGGGAGCGACGCCGAACGCGCGCTCGCGCCGTTCGGTCCACCACCGGGGATCGCCCCACTCGTGCACGCGCACGCCCCGCGCGTCGATCGCGATCGTGGTGCGGCCGAGGAGCACGTCGCCGTGCACCGACCCGACCTGCGCGTACCCGGCGTGAGGCGCCTCGGCGTGCGTCGGCACGGGTTCGCCGGCCGCTTCCCATTCGAGGTCGAGGCCGACCGCGATCCGCTCGCCCCATTCGTCGCGCAGCGCGTCGAGCGGGTCGTCGAGGCGCACGCCGAACGCTTCGAGCCCGATGCTCCAGTGCTCGAGCGGCGTCTCGCACACGAGCTCGGCCCAGACGCCCTCGCCGCGCACGTCGAGTGCACCGGTCCGCGGCAGCGCGAGCTCGGGGGCACGCACGAGGACCGGGCCCACGATGTCGGGCGCGACCACTGCGGTCCACCACCACGCGACGCCCGCGCTCGGCCAGCACGTGAGTCGAGCGAACAGCGAGAGGCCCGACTCGGTCACGAGCTCGACGTGCCAGTGCTCCTGCGCGTCGCCGGGGCCGGGATCGTGGGCGTGGTCGTCGCGCGCGGTGACGGTCACGGGATCGGCGTGTAGTACGTCTCCGGCGTGGACACGATCTCGGGAGTCGTGTCGAGCAGCTCGAGCAGCGGATACAGGTCGCTGCTGTCGCGCGGCACCGTCCAGTCGAGCTCGTCGGTGATCCCGGCCGCGTCGGCGAACGGACGCAGGAACGAGAAGTACACGTATGCGCCCGCGTCGATGCGCTCGCGGCGCGTCATGCCGGCGATCAGCCGGTAGAGGGTCCGCTGCGCCGACTTCACGAGCGCGGCGAGGTGCGCGCCGTCGGCATCGTCGATCGGGGTCAGTGCACCGCCGGCACCCACCGCGAACATCCCGAAGCCGACCATCCGCTCGAGGTAGTTCTCGGGCGCCGTGACCGACGTGCCGAAGTCGGTGACCTGCAGCTGCACGTCGTCGAGCACGAACGCCGCGACCGCGTCGTGGACCGGGAGATCCGCGGCGACGGCGGCGCTCCACGGGAAGTCGCTCACGCCGAACTTGTTGAACGACCGCAGCAACACCGTGCGCCCGTCGGGGAGCGCGTACGGCCCCGTGTCCTGGTAGCCGGCGCGCGTGTCGAAGTAGAGCAGGAACAGGTAGGAGCACAGCAGCGCGTTCAATCGCATGGCGTAGGCGCGTCGATCGTCGTCGACCGGCGCGCACGCGGCGACGATCTCGTCGACCCGATCGGCGTAGGGCGTCACCACTCCCTGCGCGTCGCAGGCCTGCAGCGTGCCGTCGGCGCGGAAGCCGCTCGCGGCGGCCCGCCAGAAGTCGAGGACGACCGCGGTGCGCGCGACGTCGGCGTCGAAGTCGAGCAGGCCGCCGCCCGCCAGCACCTGACGACCGACGAGGTAGATGTTGGCGATCGACCACAGGTGCACGGTGTCGATCTGGGATCCCGGCGTGCGCCCGGTCGCCCCCAACGCGTCCGGCGACGCCGCCGCGGCGATGGCCTGCATCATCTCGGGGTGACGGCGGTAGCACTCGATCCCCGAGATCAAGATGTACGGCGTGACCGGGATGAGCGCAGACGCGAGTGCGGTGCGCTCGCTGGTGAGGCGGTGCGCGACCTCACCGTGGTAGCGCAACCACCGGTTGACCTCGTCGCGATCCCATCCGGCGGGGACCGTGAGCACGGCGCTCACGACGCGACGACCCGCACGATCCCGTCGGCCCCCGAGCAGTCGACCTCGACGGTGGCGCCGGGCGCCGGGTCGTCGGTGAACGACGCGCTCATCACGCACGGCACCTGGTACTCGCGGCTGACGATCCCGATGTGGCTCATCGGCGTGCCGCTGCGACACACGACGGCGGTCAGCTCGTCGAAGATCGGTGCGAGGAACGTCGCCCCGGCGTCGTCGACGCACGCCACGACACCCTCGGCGCCGTCGTCGAGCAGGGCGAGCACGTCGTCGGGGTCGCGCAACGGCAGCCACCGACCGCGCACCGGCGCGGCGTCGATCACCTTCGTGCCACGACCGACGATCTCGCCGTGGGATGCCGACCCGGATCCAGTGCTCATCGGCGGCGGAGCCTACCGGTGCACCTACGATCCCTCGCCGTGACGCTCCCCGACGCGGCCTGGACCGTGGTACACGAGGTGCGGATGCGCGGCCGGGTCGATCCCGCCACGATCGCCGACGACGTGCTGGAAGCGATCCTCGCCGCCGCGTTCGCCGAGACTCGCCCGCACGGGATCGTGCTCACGCGCGCGGGCCGGGTCGCGCACGAGGTGTGGGCGCGCGTCGAACCGGGCTCCGACCAGGAAGCGGCCTTGCTCCGCAGCTACGAGGCGTTCCTGCCGCTCAACCGCGAGCTGCTCGCGCTGTGCCACGACTGGCAGCTCAAGCCCGGCGGCGCGCCCAACGATCACCGCGACGCCCGCTACGACTGGGCGGTCATCGACCGCCTGCACGCGTTCGACGACCGGGCCGGTGGCGTGGTGCGGCGCGCCGCGAAGGCGCTCGATCGCCTCGCCGGCTACCGGGCCGGACTCGAGCACGCGCTCACTCGGGTCGACGACGGCGAGCGCGACTGGTTCACGTCGCCGCGCATCGACTCGTATCACACGGTGTGGATGCACCTGCACGAGGACCTGCTGCTCGCGCTCGGCATCGAGCGCGCGTCGGAGAGCGACGCTCGCGCCTGACCGTCAGCCCTGGTCGGGGCGGGCCATCGCGTCGACGTCGAGCAGCCGATCGACCTGCTCGTCGGTCAGCAACCCGCGGCCGACGACGAGCTCGCGGATCGACGCGCCGGTCGCGATCGACTCCTTGACCAGCGCGGCGACGGTGTCGTAGCCGAGCTCGAGGTTCAGCGCGGTCGCGACCGACGGCGAAGACTCGGCGTCGGCGCGCAACCGCTCCACGTTCGCGATCACGCCGGCGACGCACCGGTCGGCGAACAGCCGGCTCACGTTCGCGAGCAACCGGATCGACTCGAGCAGGTTGTGCGCCATCACCGGCACGAACACGTTCAGCTCGAACGCGCCCTGCGAGCCTGCGAACGCGATCGCGTGGTCGTTGCCGAACACGTGGACCGCGACCTGGCTGACGGCCTCGGGGATGACCGGGTTCACCTTGCCCGGCATGATCGACGAACCCGGCTGCAGGTCGGGGAGCTGGATCTCGCCGAGGCCGGCGCGCGGCCCGCTGTTCATCCAGCGCAGGTCGTTCGCGATCTTCAGCAACGAGCCGGCGAGGGTGCGCAGCGCGCCCGAGCACTCGACGAGTCCGTCGCGCGCGCCCTGGGCGGCGAAGTGGTCGCGCGCCTCGGTGAGCGGGAGGCCCGAACGGGTCGCGAGCCGCGCGATGACGTTCGCGCCGAAGCCGGCAGGCGCGTTGAGACCGGTGCCGACCGCGGTGCCGCCGAGCGGGAGCTCGCCCAGGCGCGCGAGCGCGTCGCGCAGGCGCGCGGCACCGTCGTCGACTTGGGTGGCGTAGCCGCCGAACTCCTGGCCGAGCGTGACGGGCGTCGCGTCCATGAGGTGGGTGCGTCCGGCCTTCACGACACTGGCGAACTCGCGCTCCTTGGCCCGCAGCGCGCCGATGAGGTGCTCGAGCGCAGGGAGCAGGTCGGAGACGACCGCCGCGGTCGCGGCGAGGTGCACGGCCGACGGGAACACGTCGTTCGACGACTGCGACGCGTTCACGTGATCGTTGGGGTGCACCGCGGTGCCGAGGCG
Source organism: Acidimicrobiia bacterium (assembly GCA_036277635.1). Classification (GTDB taxonomy): domain Bacteria; phylum Actinomycetota; class Acidimicrobiia; order IMCC26256; family PALSA-610; genus DASUMP01. The sequence goes on from DASUMP010000072.1 coordinate 25,078, forward strand.
TTCCGACGCGAGGCGCGCGATCACCTCGTTCATGTTCATGTTCGACGACGTGCCCGAGCCGGTCTGGAACACGTCGACGGGGAACTGGTCGGCGTGCGCGCCGTGCGCGATCTCGTCGGCCACGGCGGCGATCGCGTCGGCCGTCGCGGGTTCGAGCAGCGCGAGCTCGGCGTTGACCCGGGCCGCCTCGGCCTTGATCAGCGCCAGGGCCCGAATCAGCTCGGGCGGGAGGCGCAGCCCCGAGACGGGGAAGTTCTCGACCGCCCGCTGGGTCTGGGCGCCCCACTGCGCCGTGGCGGGCACGCGGACCTCGCCGAGCGAGTCGTGCTCGATGCGGTCGTCGGCCACGCCCGGACGGTACCCCGGACCGGCCCGGGGTTGACATGTCTAACCTGATTCGACATACTGTCTATGGACATTAGACACACGCAGGAACCGAGGATCCGATGTTCACCCTCCACACCGAACGCACCATCGCCGCCCCGCCCGAGGTCGTCTGGGACGTCCTGACCGACTTCCCGGCCCAGCCCGAGTGGAACCCGTCGATCGTCTCGATCGTCGCCGAGGGTCCGCTGCAGGCCGGCACCCGCATCACGTTCGTCGGCCCTCGCAACGACAAGGGCGCCACGATGCGCTTCCGGCCGACGGTGCTCG
>DASUMP010000073.1:0-12172 GCA_036277635.1 Acidimicrobiia bacterium
TCGATCGGATCGCTCACGCCCCGAGCCTCCCACGCCCCCCCGAACCGTTGGTGCACAACTCCACCCCACGACCGGTTGGGTGAGAACACCCACCTTGCAGGTGGGTGTTCTGCACCAACCGCCGGGGGTGCGGCGGTCGGGGTGAGACGGGGAGACTCCTTGACGCTGAGACACTGATCGGCTTAGTGTCTCATCTGATGACCCGTCAGGTCACCGACCTCCCCGTGCAACCCCTCGCGAGCGAACCCGTCGCCGCGCGCCTGATCGACGCCCTGCTCGCGTCGATCGCCGAGGTGGGCCTGGCCAAGACCGCCCTCGACGACGTCGCCCGGGCCGCCGGGTGCTCCCGGGCCACGCTGTACCGCTACTTCCCGGGCAAGCAGCCGCTGCTCGCCGCCGCCATCGAACGCGAGGCGGCCCGGCTCGGCGCCACGCTCGCGGCGAGCGCCGAGCTCGCCGAGACGCTCGACGACGCCGTGGTCGCCGTCGTCGTGGCCGCAGCCGAGTTCCTCGAGCGGCACCCGGCGCTGCGCACCCTCCTCGAGGTGGAACCCCAGCTGCTGCTCGCCGAGGTCGGCTTCGAGCGCGGCGACCGGGTCGTGCGCCGGGGCGGCGAGCTCGCGGCGGCGGCGCTCGAGCGCCTGCTCCCCGCCGAGGAGGCCGCCCGGCTGGGGGAGTGGGTCACCCGCATCGTCCTCTCCTACTTCTTCTCTCCGTCTGAGTCCGTGTCGCTCACCCGACCCGAATCCGTCCGTGTGCTCGTTTCCGAGTTCGTGCTGCCCGGCGTGGTCCCGGCACACGCCATCAGGGGGTAGGTCCCGCCATGTCCGATTACAAAGAGCTGCTCGGTCGCGAAGACGTCAACGACCTCGAAGCGATCCTCGCGGTCACCAATCGCGACACCGACGCGATCGTGCACGCGGTCAGCTCGAACCCCGACGCGATCTTCACGTGGGACTACGACCGCAGCCGGCCCGCGCTCGTGAAGCTGTACGAGAAGGCGAAGACGTCGCAGTGGAACGTCACGACCGACCTCGACTGGTCGATCGACGTCGACCAGGAGCGCGTCGTCGCCGCGAACCAGGCGCAGAACCAGCGCTTCTTCGGCGACACCATCGACCTGAAGGGCACCCCGTTCGAGAAGTGGGGCGACAAGGAGTGGGTCGAGCTCGGCATCCAGGGTCAGAACTGGACGCTGTCGCAGTTCCTCCACGGTGAGCAGGGCGCGCTGCTGTGCACCGCGCGCATCGTCGAGACCGTGCCGTGGATCGACGCGAAGTACTACGCCGCGACACAGGTGATGGACGAAGCCCGTCACGTCGAGGTGTTCGCCCGCTACCTCGACGAGAAGCTGTCAGGTCACTACCCGATCAACGCGCACCTGCGCCTGCTGCTCGACGACATCCTCGGCGACAACCGCTGGGACATGACCTACCTCGGCATGCAGATCATGGTCGAGGGCCTCGCGCTCGCCGCGTTCGGCTTCCTGCACCAGATGACCACCGAGCCGCTGCTGAAGAAGCTGCTCCGCTACGTGATGAGCGACGAAGCCCGCCACGTCGCGTTCGGTGTGCTGTCGCTGCAGGAGTACTACACCGAGCTCACCCAGGCCGAGATCCGCGAGCGCCAGGAGTTCGCGTTCGAAGCCGCGGTGCGCATGCGCGACCGGTTCCTCCAGCAAGAGGTCTGGGACCGCATGGGCGTCGACGTGAAGGAAGCCGTCAAGCTCGTGATGGCCGACGAGACCCGCGGCCTCTTCCAGCAGCTGCTGTTCTCGAAGATCGTGCCGAACTGCAAGAAGCTCGGGCTCCTCGACGCCGGCGACGGCTGGTTGCGCCAGCGGTTCACCGAGCTCGGCGTGATCCAGTTCGAGGACTGGGTCGACACCGGCGAGGAGTACGACGCGCTCGACGAGGTCGCGAAGGACCGCGAGGTCGCCACGGCCGCGGGCAACTGAGCGCGCGCTGACCGACGACACCGTCACCACCGAACGGTTGGTGCTCCGGCCGTTCACCGACGACGACCTCGACGCGCTGGTCGGGATCTTCGCCGAGCGTGCGGTCTGGGAGTATCCGTTCCAGCGGGCGCGCACGCCCGAAGAAGCCGCGGCGTTCCTCGCCAACGTGCAGCGCCAGCGCGCCGAGCGCGGCTTCGACCTGTGGGCGTCGATCGAGCGCGCGTCGGGCGACCTCATGGGGTTCATCGGGCTCACCGTGCCGACGTTCCTGCCCGAGATCCTGCCCGCCGTGGAGGTGGGGTGGCGGATCCACCCGCGCTTCTGGGGCCACGGGTACGCGACCGAAGGCGGCGACGCGTCGCTGCGCTACGGCTTCGAGCAGCTCGGCCTCGACCGCATCGTCAGCGTGTACGAGCCGATCAACGACGCCTCGGGCGCAGTGATGCGACGTCTCGGGATGCGCCACGACCGCGACACCGTGCACCCGGAGCGTCAGATCCCGGTGCGCGTCTACGCCATGACCCGGGAGGAATGGGAGGCGCGCGGGCCGCTGGAGCCCCGCTGCTAGCGTCGCCACGCGATGGCGAAGCCGCAGCAAGGTCGAGGACGCAACGCGACTCGCACCCGTGACGCGAAGCCCCGCCGTCCCGACCCCGCCCCCGACGCCGGTGCCGGCGCCGGCGTGCGCATCGTCTTCCTCGGTGGGCTCGGCGAGATCGGCCGGAACTGCATGTGCCTCGAGGTCGCCGACCGCATCCTCGTCGTCGACTGCGGGATCATGTTCCCCGACGCCGACATGCCCGGCATCGACCTCGTGCTCCCCGACTTCACGTACCTGTTCGAGAACGCGGAGCGAGTCGAGGGCGTGATGCTGACGCACGCGCACGAAGACCACGCGGGCGGGCTGTCGTGGTTGCTGCGCGAAGTGCCGGTGCCGATCTACGGATCGCCGCTGTCGCTCGCGCTCGCTCGCAACCGCATCCAGGAGTCGGGGATGCTCGATCGCACCGAGCTGATCCCGATCCACGACGGCGAGCGGCGCCAGATCGGTCCGTTCGACTGCCAGTTCATCCCCGTCACGCACTCGGTCCCGCACGGCTTCGCCACCGCGTACTCCACGCCCGCGGGCACGATCCTGCACACCGGCGACTTCAAGCTCGACCTCACCCCGGTCGACGGGCGGCGCACCGATCTCGCGCTGCTCGGCGAGATCGCGCGCCGCGACGGCGGGATCAAGCTGCTGCTCGCCGACTCCACCAACGCCGAACGGCCCGGGTTCACGCCGTCGGAGTCGACCGTCGGGGCCGCGATGCGCTCGCTGTTCCGCGAGCACGCCGGGAAGCGGTTCATCGTCACGAGCTTCGCCTCGCACATCCACCGCGTGCAGCAGGTGTGCGACGCCGCGATCGCGCACGGGCGCAAGGTCGCGTTCGTCGGCCGGTCGATGATCCAGAACGTCGCCGTCGCGCGCGAGATGGGGCTGTTGGGGATCTCCGATGCATCGGTGATCGACATCGACGAGGCGCCGCGCTACGCGCCGGGTGAGATCTGCATCATCTGCACGGGCTCGCAAGGCGAGCCGATGAGCGCGCTCGCGCTGATGGCCGCGCACGAGCACCGCCACGTGAAGGTGTCCGCCGACGACGTCGTGGTGATCAGCGCGCACGCGATCCCGGGGAACGAGTCGAACGTGTCGCGCGTGATCGACTCGCTGCACCGCGCCGGCGCCGAAGTCGTGCACGACCGCAACGCGCCGGTGCACGTGTCGGGCCACGCGTCGCAAGAAGAGCTGAAGTTCGTGCTCAACCTCCTGCAACCCGAGTGGTTCGTGCCGGTACACGGCGAGTACCGCCACATGGTGCACCACGCGCGCCTCGCCGAGGAGTGCGGCGTCGACCCCGAGAAGGTCATCATCTGCGAAGACGGCGACGCGCTCACGATCGGCGCCGAGATCACCGTCGAGCGCCGCGCCGTGCCCGCCGGCTACCGCTACGTCGACGGCACGCTCGACGACATCGGCACCGCATTGCTGCGCGACCGGCGCGCGCTGTCGGAGGAAGGCGTCGTGGTCGTGATCGTCACGATCGACTCGCGCACCGGCGAGGTCCTCACCGGACCCGAGATCGTCACCCGGGGCTGGGTCCACGCCCCCGAGGCCGAAGACCTGTTGGAAGAGGCGCGCCAGACCGTGCTCGCCTCGCTCGCCGACGCGGCGCGTGAAGGCGCCACCGACTTCGAGACCGTGCGCCGCCACGCCCGCAAGTCGCTCGGGAAGTTCATCGGCGAGCGGACCCGACGCCGGCCGATGGTCATCCCGGTGGTGATGGAGGTCTGAGTGGCGCTCGGCATCGACCTGAGCGGTCGCCGGGCGCTCGTCACCGGCGGCGGCAACGGGGTCGGGGCCGAGATCGTGCGGGCGTTCGTGCGCGCCGGCGCCGAGGTGTGGGTCAACGACATCGTCGAGGCGCGCGCGGTCGAGGTCGTCGAGTCGTGTGACGGCCCCGGCCGGGCCCGACCGGTGAAGGCCGACGTCACCAGCCCGGTCAAGGTGCGCCGGATGCGCGACGAGACCGGACCCGTCGACCTGCTCGTCAACAACGCCGGGATCCCCACGGGCGGCTTCACGCTGCAGGAGTTCGCCAGCAGCGATCCCGCCGACTGGGAGGACGCGATGCGCCTGAACCTCGGCGCCGTGCTCCACGTCACCCACGCGTACGTCGGCGCGATGGTCGAGGCGGGCTGGGGTCGGGTCGTCACGATCGTCTCCGACGCCGCCCGGCGGGGCGAGCGCGGCCAGGTGATCTACGGCGCGGCGAAGGCGGGGGCCGCCGGGTTCATGCGCGGGCTCGCCGCCGAGGTCGCCCGGGCGGGTGTCACCGCCAACTGCGTGGCGCTCGGGGCGATGATGACCGGCCCGCTCTCCGACGCGGTCGCCGCCGACCCCGCCCTCGAAGCCAAGCTCGCCCGGGCGTACCCCGTCGGCCGCCTCGGCGCGCCCGCCGACCCCGCCGCGCTCGTCGCCCTGCTCTGCAGCGACGCCGGCGAGTGGATCACCGGCCAGGTCATCCCCGTCGACGGCGGCTACCTCTCCGCCCTCTGACGCCCCTCCACACCGAACAAGGGACGAGGGGTGACACGAGATGTCGCTCAGTGTCCTCTGCTCGGGGGGAAGACCTGGTCACGGGCGCGGCCTGGCGCGGGCTGGCGCGGCACAGTGAGGTTCCTGCGCGCGAACGCGAGTTCTGAGTCCTCTGTTGTTGGTGTTGTCAATGAGGCCCGTGCGTCGGACGCGGAGTGGCGCGCCTCGCGCGACCAGCGGTGGTCTTGTGTTTCGTGTGGCCGGTGTTACGTTTGTGGCCAATGGCGACGAAGACCCGTTCCGCTCGACCGACGCGCCCCGCAGCCCCGGCCCGCTCGAAGCGACGACCGGCGGCTCGCCGCTCCCGTCCGGCCCGCCCGGCCCGGGTCCCCGGCCGACTCCGCACCGAGCTCGCCGACCAGCTCGGGGGGCACACCACCGACGTCGTGGCGATCTCGTTCGCCGTGCTCGGCGCTCTGAGCGCACTCGCGATGGTCTCCGACGTGACCGGGCCGGTCGGCCGGGCGATCGACACCGCGGGGGCGGTGAGCCTCGGGATCGGCCGGGGCCTCGTGCCGCTCGCGCTGTTCGTCGCCGCGGGACTCCTGGTCGGCAACCGTGACGCGGCCCGCCCGATCGCGGTGCGGGTCGGTGCCGGGGCGACGGTGCTCGTGCTCGCGGTCGCCGGTCTCGTGCACCTCGCCCATGGCAGTCCCGACTCGAGCGCGCTCGAACCGCTGCGCGACGCGGGCGGCGTACTCGGCGCGCTGGTCGCGACGCCGCTGCGGGCCGCGGTCGGCACCGCCGGCGCCGCGTTGGTGCTCGCGGCGGTCGTCTTCGTCGGCGTGTTGTTGGTCATCGGGTCGCGCCTCGGCGAGGTCGGTCACGCGATCGCGGTCGCGCTGCGCTGGATCGGCGCGCGGCTGCGCACGCTCGTCGAGCTGCCGAGCCAGCAGGCCGGCGCGCCCGCGCCGAGCGCCGAGCTCTACGACCAGCTCGCCGACGACACCGACTTCGACGACGAGCCCGCGCGCGTGCGCGCCACGCTCGAAGCCGCCGCCGCACTGGTGGAGCAGCCGGTCCTCGACCTCGCGCTCGAAGAAGAGCTCGACGACGAGGACGAGTACGAAGACGAAGACGAGTACGACGACGACGAGTACGTCGCCGAAGCCGACGAGCCGGAGTTCACCGGCCTCGCCGACGACGACGAAGACGACGACGACGTCGTCACGCCCACGACCACGCTCGTCCCCGCGTCCGATCACACCGCGTGGAAGCTGCCACCGTCGACGTTGTTGAAGCGCTCGAACCAGCGCGAGGTCGACCGCCGCCTCGTCGACGCCGGCGGCGAGGTGCTCGAGTCGACGTTGCGCGAGTTCGGCGTCGACGCCCGCCTCGTCGGCGCCACGATCGGCCCAACGGTCACCCGCTACGAGCTCGAGCTCGCGCCGGGTGTGAAGGTGAACCGCGTCACCGGCCTTGCGCACGACATCGCGTACGCGATGGCGAGCCCCGACGTGCGCATCCTCGCCCCGATCCCCGGTCGTTCCGCGATCGGCGTCGAGGTACCGAACAAGCAGCGTCAGCTCGTCACCCTCGGCGACATCCTCTGCGCCGACGAGGCCGACGAAGCCGTCCACCCGCTCGAAGTCGGTCTCGGCCGCGACATCTCGGGCCGGGCGATGATGCTGAACCTCGCCCACATGCCCCACCTGCTCATCGCGGGCGCGACCGGAGCGGGCAAGTCGAGCTGCATCAACAGCATCATCACGTCGCTGCTGATGCGCACCACCCCCGACGAGGTGCGCCTCATCCTCGTCGACCCCAAGCGCGTCGAGCTCGGGGGCTACAACGGCCTGCCGCACCTGCTCACCGAGGTCGTCACCAACCCGAAGAAGGCCGCGAACGCGCTCGACTGGGCCGTGCGGGAGATGGACATGCGCTACGACCTCCTCGCCGAGGTCGGCGTGCGCGACATCACCGGCTACAACGCGATGTACGACCGCGGCGACCTGCCGAGCGCGGACGACCCCGATCCGATCACCGGCAAGGCCTACGAGCGGTTGCCGTTCATCCTCATCGTCGTCGACGAGCTGAACGACCTCATGATGGTCGCGGCGCGCGACGTCGAGACCAGCATCTGTCGGATCGCGCAGATGGCGCGCGCGGTCGGCATCCACCTCGTGATCGCGACGCAACGCCCGTCGGTCGACGTGATCACCGGCGTCATCAAGGCGAACGTGCCCAGCCGCCTCGCGTTCTCGGTGAGCTCGCTCTCCGACTCGCGCGTCATCCTCGACCAGCCGGGCGCGGAGAAGCTCATCGGCAAGGGCGACCTGCTGATGATGACCGCGTCGTCGAGTCGGGCGCAGCGCGTGCAGGGCTCCTGGGTCGACGAGGAGTGCGTGCGCAAGGTCGTCGCCCACTGGCGTCGCCAGGTGCTCGCGCCCACCTACGTCGAGGGCATCCAAGGCGACGACAGCGCGGCCGGTCCGGGCGGCGTCGCCGACGACGAGAGCGACGAACTGCTCGACGAGGCGATGGAGCTCGTCGTGCGCAGCGGCCTCGGCTCCACGTCCATGCTCCAGCGCAAGCTGCGGGTCGGGTTCTCGCGCGCCGGGCGCCTCATGGACCTGCTCGAGCGCAAGGGCGTGGTCGGCCCGAGCGAAGGCTCGAAGGCCCGAGCCGTCCTCATGACGGTCGACGAGTTCGAAGCCGTCCGCCCCCGCACCTGACCCTCGCCTCCCGCTCCCGACGAAGCGTCACCCGAGCCGCTTTGTGCGGTCCAGGTGATCGAAACGCGTGTCCTGAGCGCACAAAGCGGGTGAGGTGATCGGGGATGCCACGGAGGGTGGTCGGAGATGTTGCTGGTGTGAAGTGTGGGGAAGATGTCACCTTTTCCGGTGACGGAGGGTCGGACATCCCGGAAGGCAGCAACCCCTTCCACGACCCACCCGGAGGTGGACGAATGTACGACTTCGCGATCGTCGCGCTGCTCGCCCTGGCAACCGTCAAGCTCGTCGACTTCGTGTGCGACCAGGTCGAGATGGTGGCGCGGCTGCGCTCCCTCTTGACCTTCGTCGTCGCGATCGCCGCCGTGCTCGCCCTCGACTACTCGCTGTTCGCCGGCTTCGGCATCAGCGTCGAGAACGAGACCGTCGGCACGTGGGTGACCGGCTTCATCGTGGCCGGCCTGACCGTGCCGTGGCGGGCGCTGTTCGGGTACCTCACCCACAACCGCGCCAGCGCCGACGAGACCCTCGGCGAGCACTCGCCCATCGCACGCGCGGCCTGATACCGACGCGAGCCGATCTCCGATGCGGGCGCCGTCTGCGGACGGCGCCCGCATCGCGTCCGCAGACCGGCGAGCTCAGCGGGAGTCGGTGTCGGCTTCCATCTCGTCGAGGCGGGTGCGGAGCTCGTCGAGGAGCGACGCGGCGGCGGCGAGGTGCTCTTCGAGCCGCGCGACGTACGCGTGCGGTGAGGTATCGGGCACTTCGTCGTCGACCTCGATCTCGTTGACGACCGCCCACGCGAAGTCGGCGTGCTCCTCGGGGACGACGAGCGTGCCGGTGGCGTCACCCGACGTGCTCGAGAACTCGACCATGACCGGGATGCCGGCGGTCTCGAGGCGGCGGCGCAGGATCTGCGCGTGGAGGCGCGACCACTCGCCGAGCTCGACGAGCGAGTCGTCGTCGGTGCCGCTCGCACCCGATCGTGATGGCGCGGCCGGCGAGGGTCGGTACGTGACGAGCGCGACGCGACAGTCGGCGCACTGCGACGTGCCCGCGCGGTACTCGGATCCACACGACGGGCACCACACGGTTGCGCTGTCCACGGCGCGGGAGTCTACGGAGGGTCGTCGGTACCATGTCCCGGTGACTGCCCGGCGCTTCCATGTCGAGACCCTCGGCTGCCCGAAGAACGCCGTGGACTCCGACAAGGTGATCGCGTCGCTGCTCGCCGACGGCCTCGTGCCCGCGGCGTCGGCAACCGATGCCGACGTCGTGGTCGTGAACACGTGTGCGTTCGTGGAAGCGGCCCGCCAGGAGTCGATCGACGTGATCCTCGCGCTCGCCGACGCCCGCAAGCCGGGGGCGCAGCTCGTGGCGACCGGCTGTCTCGCCGAGCGCGCGGGCGCCGAGCTCGCTGCCGCGATCCCCGAGCTCGACGCGGTCGTCGGGTTCGCGGGTGAGGGCGCGCTCGCCGACGCGCTGCCCGTGACCCTCGGCGCGCCGAAACGCAAGCCCACCGGCGTGCGCGACCTGCTCGAGCTGCCCCGCGCCGCGCCGAGCGCGCCGTGGGCCTACGTGAAGGTCGCGGAAGGGTGCGACCGCGCGTGCGCGTTCTGTGCGATCCCGTCGTTCCGCGGCAAGCAACGGTCGCGGTCGCTCGACACGATCGAGCACGAAGTGCGCGACCTGGTGGCGGGCGGCGTCGCCGAGATCGTGCTCGTGGCCCAAGACCTCGCGTGGTACGGACGCGACGTTCGCGAAGCCGACGCGCTCACGCGCCTGCTCCGGCGCCTCGACCACCTGGCCGCCGACGGCCTCGTGCGCGTGCGGCTCCTCTACCTCTATCCGTCGGAGGTGCGCGACCCGCTGCTCGCCACGATGCTCGAGCTGCCCACCGTCGTGCCCTACTTCGACCTGTCGTTGCAGCACGCGTCGGCGCCGTTGCTGCGGCGCATGAAGCGGTGGGGGAGCGGTGAGCGGTTCCTCGCGCTCATCGAGCGCATCCGCGCCGAGCATCCCCACGCGGCGTTCCGCTCGTCGTTCATCTCGGGGTTCCCCGGCGAGACCGAAGCCGACCACGACGAACTGCTCGCGTTCCTCGCCGCGGCGCGTCTCGATTGGGCCGGGTTCTTCCCGTTCTCGCGCGAAGACGGCACCGCGGCGGCCGCGCTCGACGGCGTCGTCGACGACGACACGATGCACGAACGCGTGCGCGAGCTCTCCGAGCTGCAGGACCCGATCACGAGCGCGGCCCGCCACGCGCTCGTCGGTGAGACCATCGAGGTGCTCGTCGACCGCGTCGATCCCGGCGCCGGTGTACTCACCGGTCGCACGCACCGGGAGGCCCCCGAGATCGACGGCGTCGTGCGCCTCCACGGCGCCGCGCACGCGCGACCCGGCGCGCTCGTGACGGCGCGCGTCACCGACGCGGAAGGCCCCGACCTCGACGCGGTCGCACTCGGCGCACGCCGGGTCGGCGCGGCGTGACCGAGATGACCTCGCCCCGCCCCGCGGCCCGCAAGCGGTTCGGGCAGGGCGCGCTCGCGACTCCGGCCAACTTCCTCACGACGACGCGCATCGTCGTCGCGATCCCCACGTTGTTCCTGATGCACGACCGCGGCGCGTCGTGGCTCACGGTCGCGCTGTGGTTCTCGGTGACCGCGAGCGACAGCCTCGACGGCTGGCTCGCGCGCCGCGACGGCGCCACCCGCTCGGGCGCGTTCCTCGACCCGGTCGCCGACAAGGTGATCGTGCTCGGCGGGCTCGGCGTGCTGGCCGATCGCGGCGACATCTGGTGGTGGCCCGTGCTGCTGATCGCGGCACGCGAGCTGGGCATCTCGCTGTACCGCGCTCGGGCCGGTCGTCGCGGCATCGTGCTGCCGGCGCAATCGCTCGGCAAGTACAAGGCGTTCTTCCAATACCTTGCGGTCGGCGCGGTGCTGTTGCCGCTCACTGACGACGCGATCGGCGCGCAGCAGACGGTGCTCCTGATCGCGACTGCCCTCACGGTCGTGTCGGGGTTGCAGATCGTGCGCAGCGGTTGGGTCGACTGGCAGCGCCACGACGGCGCGACCACCTGAGCCACGACACGGGGGAACGATCGGATGCGTTGTGAAGTGCTCGCGGTCGGCACCGAGCTGTTGCTCGGCCAGATCGTCGACACGAACTCCACGTGGATCGGCGAGCAGCTCGCGGCGTCGGGCGTCGACTCCTACGAACACCGCGCGATCGGCGACAACCAGGACCGCATCGTCGCCGCGCTACGCGACCTGCTCGCCGAGGCCGACGCGGTGATCGTGTGCGGTGGTCTCGGCCCCACCCAGGACGACCTCACCCGCGACGCGATCGCGCAGCTCATGGGTGTGCCGCTCGTGCGCGACATGGCGCTCGCCGAGCAGATCGCGACGATGTTCCGGGCCCGGCTGCGCGACATGCCCGAGAACAACCTGCGCCAAGCCGACATCCCCGACGGCGGAGCGGCGATCCCGAACCCGATCGGCACCGCGCCCGGGCTGCGCTGCGAGATCGACGGCAAGGTCGTCTACGCCGTTCCCGGCGTGCCCTACGAGATGCAGAAGATGGTCACCGAACACGTCGTGCCCGACCTGTTGCGCCGCTCGGGGGAAGCAGCCGCGATCGTGTCGCGCAACCTGAAGACGTGGGGCACGTCGGAGTCGGCGCTCGCCGAGCTGATCGCGGAGCGGGTCGACGCGCAGACGAACCCCACGATCGCGTTCCTCGCACGCGGGATCGAAGGACTCGTCGTGCGCATCACCGCGAAGGGCGCGACCGAAGCCGAGGCGCGGGCGCTCGTCGAGCACGAGGAGCGCGCGCTGCGCGAGATCCTCGGCGACCTCGTGTTCGGTGTCGACGACGAGACGATCGAATTCGCAGTGCTCGCGCAGCTGCGGGCGCGGGGGTGGTCGCTCGGCGTCGCCGAGTCGGTGACCGGCGGGCTGATCGGCGCACGGATCGTGAACGTGGCCGGCGCGAGCGACGTGTTCCGCGGCACGATCGGCTCCTACGCCACCGACGTCAAGCGATCGGTGCTCGGGGTGACCGCGGAGGTGGTCGTGAGCGAGGAAGCTGCGCGACAGATGGCGCAAGGCGCGCGGCGCGTGCTCGACGCCGACGTCGGCATCGCCGCGACCGGCGTGGCCGGGCCCACGGAACAAGACGGCGTCGCCGTCGGCACCGTGTGCTTCGGGATCGCGTATCCCGACGGCACCACCGAGGCGGTCACCGCTCGCCTGCCCGGCGACCGTGAACGGATCCGGCAGTTCTCCGCGATCTCGCTGCTCAACCTCCTCCGCCTCCGACTCGACGTGCTGTCGTGACGCGCGCGTTCCTCGCGTTCCGTCCGCCGGATCCTGTGCTCGACGCGCTCGAGGCCGTGGCCAC
>DASUMP010000074.1:0-3772 GCA_036277635.1 Acidimicrobiia bacterium
GGCGCGCTCGCCGCGCTCGCCGAGCTCCTCCCCGACGACGCCGAACGGGTCGCGGCCGACGGCACGATCGAAGTCGTCGCGCTCGACGCCCTCGCGGCCGGCGACATCGTGCTCGTGCGGCCCGGCGGTCGCGTCCCCGCCGACGGCACGATCGTCGACGGCGACGCCGAGCTCGACGAGTCGATGGTCACGGGTGAATCGCGCCCGGTGGCCAAGGCGATCGGCGATCGCGTCGTTGCCGGCACCGTCTCGACCGACTCGTCGATCCGCGTGCAGGTCGAGGCGGTCGGCGAGGAGACCGCCCTCGCCGGGATCCAACGCCTCGTCGCCCAGGCGCAGGAGTCGCGCAGCCGCGCCCAGGCCCTCGCCGACCGGTTCGCGGCACTGCTCTTCTACGTGGCGGCGCTCGCCGGCGTGATCACGTTCATCACGTGGACCGCGCTCGGCAACACCGACGACGCGGTGGTGCGCACCGTGACCGTGCTCGTCATCTCGTGCCCGCACGCGCTCGGCCTCGCGATCCCGCTCGTCATCAGCCTCTCGACCGCACTCGCGGCGCGCAACGGCATCCTCGTGAAGGACCGCCTCGCGCTCGAGCGCATGCGCACGGTCGACGCGGTGCTGTTCGACAAGACCGGCACGCTGACCAAGGGCGAGCACACCGTCTCGGGAGTCGCGGGCGTGGGTGTCTCCGACGCCGACGTGCTGCGGATCGCCGCGGCGGTGGAGTCCGATTCCGAGCACCCGCTCGCCCGCGCCATCGTGCGCGCCGCCGCCGGTCACGGCGACGTCCCGACTGCGAGCGAGTTCCGCTCGCTCACCGGCCGCGGCGTCGAAGCCGTCGTCGACGGCGCGCCGTACGCGGTCGGCGGGCCCGCGCTGCTCCGCGAGCGAGCGATCACGGTGCCGTCGGCGCTGCACGCGTCGATCGCCGAGTGGGAGGCGCGCGGCGCGGCGGTGCTGCACCTCGTGCGGGGCGACCAGATCGTCGGCGCGCTCGCGCTTGAAGACGAGATCCGCCCCGAAGCTCGGGAAGCGGTGACACGGCTCCAGACGCTCGGCGTGCGTGTGGTCATGATCACCGGCGACGCGCGCCAGGTCGCCGAGTCCGTCGGCTCCGACCTCGGTGTCGACGAGGTGTTCGCCGAAGTGCTCCCCGAAGACAAGGACGCCAAGGTCACCGAGCTGCAGGCGCGAGGCCTGTCGGTCGCGATGGTGGGCGACGGCGTGAACGACGCGCCCGCGCTTGCCCGCGCCGACGTGGGCATCGCGATCGGTGCCGGCACCGACGTCGCGATCGAGTCGGCCGGGGTTGTGCTCGCGTCGTCGGATCCGCGCGGCGTGGTGTCGGTGATCTCGCTCTCGCGGGCGAGCTACCGCAAGATGATCCAGAACCTCGCGTGGGCGGCGGGCTACAACATCGTGGCCATCCCACTCGCGGCCGGCGTGCTCGCGTTCGCGGGGATCACGTTGGCGCCCGCGGTGGGCGCGGTGCTGATGAGCGCATCGACGATCGTCGTGGCGGCGAACGCGCAACTCCTGCGCCGCCTCGACCTGCGCCCGTCCGACTGACGACGGCTCAGCCGTGGTGCGCGATCGCGTCGGTGTCGACCGGGGCGAAGCCTTGCTCGACCCGGTCGGCCGACATCTCGGCGACTTCGGTGCGCTGCAGGCCCGCCATCCGCGCCGCGAGCTCGCGCACGAAGCCGTCGTCGGCGCGCTCGTTCGCGTCGTCGGCCATGTGGATCCCGCCCGCGTGGTGCAGGATCATCAGACGCGAGAACAGCTCGTCGGCCTCGGCGCCGCGCGCGCCGCGCAACGCCACGATCTCGGCGTCGGTCGCGAGACCCGGCATCTCGGCGGGTGCGCTCGGCATCCCCATCCAGTCCATCGCGATGTCGGGTGAGCCGGTCCCGCCGTTCTCCCGCAGGCGCTCCTGCATCACGCCGATCTCGTACGACTGCACGCGCACGATCTCTTCGGCGGTGTGGCGCAGGAACCAGTCGGTCGGTGCACCTTCGAGATAGGCGAACGACAGCACGAGCGCCTGTTCGTGGTGATACGTCATGTCGTCGAGGAATCCGACCGACACCGCGTCGGCGGGCGGGTCGCCCGGGCGGCCGATCCGCCACCCGATCACGCCGGCGACGAAGCACAACGCAGCGACGAACACGACGAGCACCGGCAGCGGTGGACCTGTGCGCGTCACCGGTTCGTCGGCGACCGGTGTCTCCACGATCCCGTCGACGGTCACGCGTAGGAGCGTACGGCCGAGGCGGAACGACGCCCGCACCGACCGTGCGCGTTAGCGTCGTCACCGATGCGTGCCGTCCGGGTCCCCGTCGTCGCACTCGCGCTCGTCGTCGTACTGCTCGCGACACCCGCTTTCGCCCACACCGGGTTCACGCCCGAACAGGCGGCGCCGGGATCGGTGATCACGCTCGAGCTGAGCGTGCAGAACGAGCGTCCCGATTCGGGGACGACCCAGGTCGAGCTCGTGTTCCCGGAGGGCGCCGCGCTGGTTGTGGCTGACCTCCCGCTCACCGAGGGCTGGACCGCGGCCGTCGTCGACGGCGCCATCGGTGGCCCGGCGAGCGGCATCACGTGGACGCGTCCCGCGGGTCCCGCGGGTGAGAACCCGGTGCTGACGGTGCGACTCGGACCGCTCCCCGTGCAGGAGGGCCGGCTCCAGTTCAAGGTCGTGCAGACCTACGCCAACGGCGAGGTCGACCGCTGGATCGACGACTGGCCCGCGGGTTCAGCCGAACCCGAACGTCCCGGACCGGTGCTCGACCTCGTGGCCGGCGGTCCGGGCGACCCCGCGCCGACCACCAGCGACGCACCCGACTCGAACGCGTCGCCGACGACCACCACGATCCCGGCGGTCCTCCCCCCGACCGCGGTCGTACCCGCCGACGACACCGATGGCGGCGTGTCCGTCCTTCCCGTGGTGCTCGGCGTGATCGTGGTCCTGCTCACGGGGGCGGGTCTCGTGTTCCGAGCTCGGCAACGCCGCGCGCGCTAACCAGCAGCGCGGAAGCGGCGGAGGCGCAGGCTGTTCGAGACGACGAACACGCTCGAGAACGCCATCGCCGCGCCGGCGATCAGCGGGTTGAGCATCCCCGCCGCCGCGAGCGGCAACGCGGCGACGTTGTACGCGAACGCCCAGAACAGGTTGCCCTTGATCGTCGCGAGCGTGCGGCGCGACAGGCGGATCGCGTCGGCGGCGCTGCGCAGGTCGCCGCGCACCAGCGTGAGATCCGACGCTTCGATCGCGACGTCGGTGCCGGTGCCCATAGCGAGTCCGAGGTCGGCCTGCGCGAGCGCGGCGGCGTCGTTCACGCCGTCGCCCACCATCGCGACGACCGCGCCACCGTCTTGCAGCCGTTTGACGACCTCGACTTTGTCGGCGGGGAGCACCTCGGCGATGACGTCGTCGATGCCGACGGTCGCGGCCACGGCGCGCGCGGCGCGCTCGTTGTCGCCGGTGAGCAGCACGGGACGCAACCCGAGCGCGCGCAGCTGCGCGATTGCCTCGGCCGACGTCGGCTTCACGGTGTCGGCGACGACGAGCACCGCGCGCGGTGCACCGTCCCAACCCGCGAGCACGGCGGTGCGGCCGTTGCGCTCGGCGTCGTCGAGCGCGGCGCGCAGCGCGTCGTCGGGGTGCACCGACCAGTCGGCGAGGAAGCGCTCGCGTCCGGCGACGACCGCGTGACCGTCGACGACGCCCTGCACCCCGAGGCCTTCGGCGCTCGAGAACGAGTCGACG
>DASUMP010000075.1:0-19920 GCA_036277635.1 Acidimicrobiia bacterium
CGACGACGCCGACGACGACCCGTTGAGCCTGCAGTGGAGCATCACGCACGTGTCGGATCCCGGCACGACGTGCACGCTCACCGACGACACGACCTTGACGCCGACGATCAACTGCGACGACGACGCCGTGGTCACCGCGACCCTGGCGATCGACGACGGCATCAACCCGCCGGTCGAGATCGAGGCGGAGCTCACGATCGGCAACGTGGCCCCGACGGCCGGACCGATCACGACGTCGCCGATCGTCATGGAGATCGGCACTCCGCTCACCGCGGGGATCAACTTCGCCGACGTCGGCACCAACGACACCCACACGGTCGACATCGACTGGGAGGACGGCAACGTCACCAGCGCGACCGTGACCGAGACGAACGGATCCGGTTCGGCTTCGGGCAGCCACACCTACGCCGACGTCGGTCTCTACTGGATCAGCATCACGGTGACCGATGACGACACGGGCGCGGTGACCGTCCTGCACGACTTCTACGTCGTCGTCTACGACCCCGACGCCGGGCATGTGCGCAGCACCGCGCACTTCGACTCGCCGTCGGGTGCACACACACCCGAGGACACCGGTGACCCCGACATCACCGGCGACGCGTCGCTCGGCTTGCAGGTCCAGTACGACATCGGCGACACGATCCCGAGCGGCCACGCCGACTTCCGGTTCAACACCGGGAACATCGACATGGACTCCACCGGGTTCGCGTGGCTCGTCGTGACCGACGTCGGCACGAAGGCGATCTTCCGTGGCACCGGCGAGGTCAACAACGTCGGCGGCTACGAGTTCGTCGTCTCTGTCATCGACGGTCCCACCGACTACGTGCGGATCAAGGTGTGGCAGACCTCGAGCGGCACCGTCATCTACGACACCCAGTTCGGTGACGCAGACGATGCCGACGCCATCACACCGACGACCAACGGCCAGGTCGTCATCGACGTCTAGTCGCTGACCAGACGAAGACTGCGGGCGCCGGGGCCACGAGCTCCGGCGCCCGTCGTCGTTCCGGGACGCGCGCGAACATGCGCCATGCACCGCGACGACGAACACATCGTCGAGCTGACCCGGGTACCGACGCGCTTCGAGGCCGAATCGGTTGCCGCGATCCTGAACGACGAGGGCATCGTGGCGACGGTCGCGTACGGTGACGCCGGCGGGTGGGCGCCCCACTTCGCGAGCTGGCACGGGAACCGCGTGATGGTGTTCGAATCCGATCTCGAGCGGGCGCGCGCCCTGCTCGCCGAGTGACGCGGCACGGCCGACGCAACAGGAGCACGATGAACGACGACGATCTCGCCCTCGTCGAGGACCACGGGCCGGTGCGCACCATCACGTTCAACCGTCCGCACGTCCTCAACGCGTTCGACACGGCGTTGTACCGAGCGGTGAGCCGAGCCATCGACACGGCCCGCGACGACGACACGATCCACGCCGTGGTCCTCCACGGTGCCGGGCGGGCGTTCTCGTCGGGCCAGGACCTCGACGAGATGGCCCGACTGGCGGCGGGTGAATCCGCCGAATCGGGGTTCCCGTGGTTGCTCGATTCGGTGCAGGCGTTCGACAAGCCGCTGCTCGCCGCGGTGCACGGCGTGGGCGTGGGCATCGGGTGCACGCTGCTCGCGCACTGCGACCTCGTGGTCATCGGATCCGGCGCGCGACTGAAGACGCCGTTCGCGCAGCTCGGCGTCGCCCCGGAAGCCGCGAGCAGCTACCTCTTCCCGCAGCGCATGGGCTGGCAGCGCGCGGCGTTCGTGCTCCTGGCGGGCGAGTGGATGAGCGCGACGCAAGCGATGGAGTGGGGACTCGCGTTCGAGGTCGCCGACGACGCACGCGTGCTCGACCGCGCACTCGAGCTCGCCGCATCGATCGCCGATGCCCCGCTCGACTCGTTGCGGGCGATCAAGTCGACGATGACCGCGGTCGACCGCGATGCGATCACCGCCGCCCGCGCCCGAGAGGACGCGGCGTTCGCGCGCTTGCTGGGCGGCATGGCCGCGCGCGCCGCGCTCGACGACCACAGCCGAGGCGGAGAGGGATCCCGGTGACAGGAGTGGACCACGCAGTGGCCGACGGCAACGAGCACAACCCGGGCACGCCGTGGCGTCGGGATCCCGACGAGGTCACGGCCCGGCTGCAGCGGTGGGTCACCCACACCCACGGTCCCGACGCGCGGGTCGTCGACGTAGGCGCGCCCGGCAACGGACTGTCGAGCGAGACCATGCTGTTCAGCGTGGCGGGCGCCGGCGACACCGAGCGGTTCGCGGCGCGCCTCGCACCACTCCCCGACGTGTACCCGGTGTTCCCGGAGTACGACCTGCGCAAGCAGCGGCGGTGCATGGATCTCGTGCGCGAGCACACCTCCGTGCCCACACCCGTCGTCACCGCGTGCGAGCTCGACCCGATGTGGCTCGGCACCCCGTTCCTCGTGATGCGCCGCATCGACGGTGAGGCGCCGCCCGACCTCCCGCCGTACGTCTTCGGCGGATGGGTGATGGACGCGACACCCGAGCAACGCGCGCGCCTCCAGCAGGGTGCGGTCGACGTGCTCGCCGGACTCCACGCGCTCACGGCCGAGCGCGTCGATCTGTCGTTCCTGGCCCGGCCCGATCTCGGTGACACGCCGCTGCGTCGGCTCCTCGGCTACGAGCGCGAGTACTACGAGTGGGCGCGCGACGGCGTGCGGTACCCACTCATCGAGGCGACGTTCGCGTGGTTGGACGAGCGCTTCCCGGCGGAGAGCGCGCCGGCGCTCAGCTGGGGCGACGCGCGCATCGGCAACATGCTCTTCGTCGACTTCGCGCCGGTCGCGGTGCTCGACTGGGAGATGGCGGGCGTCGGTCCGGCCGAGGTCGACCTCGCCTGGATGATCTTCCTCCACCGGTTCTTCGCCGACCTCGCGGAGCGCTTCGAGATGCCCCCGATACCGGGGTTCATGGAGCGCGCCGATGTCGTCGCGGCGTACGAGCGCGCGACCGGCTCGGTCGTGCGCGATCTCGACTGGTTCGAAGTGTTCGCCGCGCTGCGCTTCGCGATCGTCTCGGTGCGCACGAGCACGCGCGGGATCGCCTACGGGCAGATGGAACCGCCGACGGATCCCGACGACCTCGTGATGTTCCGCTCGCTGCTCGAGCGGATGATCAGCCCATCGGCATGATGATCGACTGGAGCTCGGTGTAGGGCTCGACGCCTTCGGGCCCGAGCTCGCGCCCGATGCCCGACGACTTGAAGCCGCCGAACGGGCTGCGGAAGTCGAGGATCATCTGCGAGTTGATCGCGACGACGCCGGTGCGAACCTGCGCCGCGACCTGAGCGCCGTGCTGCGGGTCGGCCGTCCACACCGAGCCGCACAAGCCGTAGTCGGAGTCGTTCGCGAGCGCGATCGCCTCGCGCTCGTCGGCGTACGGGATCACCGACAGCACCGGACCGAAGATCTCCTCGCGGGCGATCTGCATGCCGTTGTCGACGTCGGCGAACACCGTGGGCTCGACGTACCACCCGGTCGGCAGGTCGCTCGGACGCGCGCCGCCGGTGACCACTCGCGCACCCTGGTCCTTGCCCGACTCGATGAAGCCGAGCACGCGCTCCTGTTGGCGACGGGCCACGAGCGGACCGATCTGGGTCTTGTCGTCGAGCGGATCGCCCACCGCGAGTGCACCGACGGCGGCGCCGAGTGCGTCGACCACTTCGGCGTAGCGCGAGCGCGGCGCGAGGATGCGCGTCTGCGCGCCGCACGCCTGCCCGTTGTTCATGAGCCCCGACATCATGAGTTCGTTCACGAGCGCGTCGTCGAGCTGCACGTCGTCGAGCACGATCGCGGCGGACTTGCCGCCCAGCTCGAGGGTGAGGCGCTTCAGTTGCTCGCCGCAGATCGAGCCGATGTGGCGACCGACCGCGGTGCTGCCGGTGAAGCTCACCTTGTCGATGCCGGGGTGCCGCACGAGGTGCTCGCTCACCTCGCGCCCGGCGGCGACGACGTTGATCACACCGGCCGGGATGCCGGCCTCGGCGACCGCGTCGGCGAACAGGTACGCGTCGAGCGGCGTCTCCGGCGCAGCCTTCACGACGATCGTGCAGCCGGCCGCGAGCGCGGGGCCGACCTTGAGCGCGGTGATGAACAGCGGCACGTTCCAGGGGATGATCCCCGCGGCCACCCCGACCGGTGCCCGCCGCACCTGCACGGGCTGGCCGAGTCCGCCGGTCCGCTCGTTCACGAACTCGTAGGTGCGCGCGATGTCGGCGTAGGTGTCGAGCACCATCGTCGCCGAGAACACCTGACCCATGATCGACCACGACTTGGGCGAACCGTTCTCGGCCGAGATCACGTCGGCGATGTCTTGCGCCCGCGCTTGGATGGCGGCCGACAGCCGCGCGATCGCGTCGCCGCGCTCGGCCGGCGGCGTGTTCGACCACGCGCCGTCGTCGAAGGCCACACGCGCGGCGGCGACGGCGCGGTCGATGTCGTCGGTCGTCGCGTCGGGGACGCGGCCGATGACCTGCTCGCTGTGCGGGGAGACGACGTCGATCGACCCCGCACCCGCGGGATCGACCCACTCGCCGCCGATGAAGATCTGGTCTCGGACCTGCACCCTGGCCTCCTGTCGTCGGCGAAGTCGCCGCTCGGGACCGGCAGTCTGCCAAAGTGCCGACCAGACGAGCGTTCGACGCCCGGGGCCGCACGCGTCGCCGCTCGACCGGCCTGTCAGACTGGACGACGTGAGCGACGGCACCGTGCCCGACGACCTCGCTGCGGGCATCGTCGAGAGCGCACCCGACGCGATCCTCGTGGTCGACGGCGCCGGGACGATCGTCGCCGCGAACCGCCACACCGAAGAGCTGTTCGGCCACCCTCGTGACGACCTGGTCGGCGCGCCGGTGGAGACCCTGCTCCCGCTGGCGTCACGGGTCGCGCACATCGACCACCGGCTTCGCTACCTCGACGCGCCGCGCTCGCGGCCGATGGGAATGGGCATGACGCTGCGTGGTCTGCACCGCGACGGTCGCGAGTTCCCCGTCGAGATCGCGCTGAGCCCGTTCGAGACCGCCGACGGCATGCGCGTCATCGCTTCGGTGCGCGACGTCACCGAACGTGAGCGCATCGAACGCGAACTGCGTGCCGCCGCGGAGGATCTCGCCGCGACGGTCGAACGCGAGCGCATCGCGCGAGATCTCCACGACACGGTCATCCAGCACTTGTTCGCTGTCGGCGTGACCCTGCAGGTCGTCGAGCAGCACCTCGAAGACCCCGAGCAGCTCGAGCGGGTCCGCTGGGTCACTGCGCACCTCGACGGCATCATCGACGAGGTGCGCCACGCGATCTTCGGCCCGGTCACGAGCTACGAGGCGCTCGGCGGTACCGCGCCGCCCCGCGACCGCCCTTCGGAGCGGTGACCTCGGACCCTGCCGGCTCCCGCTGCGGGCGGGCGACGATGGGGATGCCCGCGACCCGAGGTGACGACGAATGACGACCAAGATCGTGGTGGGAGTCGACGGATCCGACAGCGCGAGTCGCGCGATCGAATGGTGCGCGCGCACGGCAAGAGCGCTCGACGCCGAGGTCATCGCGGTGCACGCGGTCGAGGAGCCGGTGTACCCGGTCCCGACCTTGGCCTACGTCGCGGTGCCGCCGCTCTCCGACGAAGCTCGCGCCGAGCTCCTACAACTGCTCGAAGAGCAGTGGTGCGCCCCGCTGCGTGCCGCTGCGGTCACGTACCGCGCCGAGCTCGTCGACGGGCCGGCGGCCAGCGCGCTCGTGCAGGTCGCGGAGTCGGAGGGCGCCGACCTGCTCGTGACCGGTCGCCGGGGTCGGGGCGGCTTCGCCGAGCTCGTCCTCGGCAGCACCAGCCACCACCTCACCCACCACGCCGGTCGCCCGCTCGTCATCGTTCCGTAGCCACGACGCCCTGCGTGCCTTGCGCCCCGGGCGCGGATGCCCAGGTAACGTAGGCCCGTGGGTGTCCGGGTCTTCCTCCTCGACGATCACGAGGTGGTTCGTCGCGGAGTGCGCGACCTGCTCGAGGCCCAAGCCGACTTCGAAGTCGTCGGCGAGGCCTCCACCGCCGAAGAGGGCCTGTCGCGCATCCCGCCGACGCAGCCCGACGTCGCGATCATCGACATGCGCCTCCCCGACGGCAACGGCGTCGAGGTCTGCCGCGAGGTGCGCTCACGAGACCCGCGGATCCAGTGCCTGATCCTCACGTCGTTCGCCGACGACGAAGCGCTCTTCGACGCGATCATGGCGGGCGCGGCCGGCTACCTGCTGAAGCAGATCAAGGGGAACGACCTCGTCGACGCGATCCGCCGGGTCGCCGCCGGGCAGTCGCTCCTCGACCCCGAGGTCACCGCTCGCGTGCTCGAGCGTTTGCGCAAAGGTCCGGAAGAGGACGAGCGCCTCGCGCGACTCACCGAGCAGGAACGCAAGATCCTCGACCTCATCGCGGAGGGGCTGACCAACCGCCAGATCGCAGAGCGCATCTTCCTCGCCGAGAAGACCGTCAAGAACTACGTGAGCAACCTGCTCGCCAAGCTCGGCATGGAGCGCCGCACCGAGGCGGCCGTGTTCGCCGCTCGCCTGCAGGACCGCAAGAAGTCCTGACGTCCCGAGGCGCGCCGCAGTCGCGCCCGCCGTTCGCTCCCCACACGATGACCTTGGACCCTCCTCGCGCGCGGCTCGATCGCCGACGCTGACGGGTGACCCAGGCCCTCAACCCGCCCCGGGAGCCCCCGTGTTCGTCCAGGACTTCATCGAGGTACCGATCAGCGGTGACCGGGTCCTCGATCACGCGTCCCGCCGCGCCTGGCTCGCCCCCCTCGCCCTCGCGGCCGCCACCGGCCGTGCGGCCGCAGACGTCCACGCCGAACCACCCGCCGGCCAGGTCGGCTACCTCGACGTCGGCGTGCCGCGCGCACGCGGCGACGCGGTGCTCGTCCCGCTGCGCTGGGACGTCGAGCCCGAGCCGGGAGTCGTGCTGGCGATGAGCGCCGACCTCGAGGTCGTCCCCGCCGGCGAGGACCGGACGCACGTTGCGCTGTGCGCGAGCTACGCCCGCCCGTTCGGGCGCAGCACGACCGACCGCGCGCTGCAACGCAACGCCGCCCACGTGGTCCGCCGCCTCCTCCTGGCGATCGCGACCGAGCTGGAACGGGAGACGACCGCACTCGGGGACCGACGATGACACCCGCCACGGACTGGCGGGCCGAGCTGGTGGAGATCGACCGCTCCGAGTGCCTCCGCCGGCTCGGTGCGCACGCGGTGGGTCGTCTCGGCATCGTGGTGCATGAGCAGCCGCTGGTGTTCCCGGTGAACTACGCCCTCGACGACGAGACCGTCGTGTTCCGCACCGACCCGGGGACGAAGCTCCACGGCGCGACGCGGGGTCGCCGCGTCGCGTTCGAGATCGACGGGATCGACCCGCTCTATCACGAGGGCTGGAGCGTTCTCGTCGTCGGAACGGCCGAGGAAGTGTCCGACCCCCACGAACGTCACCAGCTCGCCCATCTGCCCCTCGCGTTGTGGGGCGCGGGCCCGAAAGCGCACTGGGTCCGGATCCGTCCCGACGCGATCACCGGTCGACGGCTGGTCCACCGATCCGACTGATCGAGGTGGGGCCGACCGGCCCGAATCGGACGAGCGCCGGTGGGACCAAGGTCCGGCGCGGGACCATCGATCGCCGGTGCCGCACCCCTCCGCTCGACCGCCACGATCGGCGGACATCGACGAGACGGGGAGACGTCATGGCCACGAAGCTGCACGTGCTGGTGCTCGAGAGCGAGCGCGGCGCGGCCGACGCCGCCGTCGAAGAGCTCGAGCACGCGGGGCACGCGGTCCACCGGTGCCACGAGGCCGGAGTCGCCGCGTTCCCGTGCAAGGGCCTCGACGGCGACGCGTGCCCGATGGACGGCGCGCCGATCGACGTCGCGCTCACCGTCCGGAGCCGCCCCCGCTCCCAGCCCGCGCCGCACGAAGACGGCGTGCGCTGCGCGCTGCAGCGCCACATCCCGCTCGTGGTCGCCGGCAGCAAGGTCCTGAACCCGTTCGAGCCGTGGGCCGCTGAGGTGCTCGACCGGACGTACAACGTCGTGGAGCCGTGCGAGCGCGCGGCCGCCGCACCGCTCGCGCGCCACAGCGACCGGGCCCATCGCGCGCTGCTCGCCGTACTCGCGCACCACGACATCCGGGGACTCTCGCCCCACGTCGACGTGTTCCGGCGCGCCGGCGCGCTCGAGGTGCGGGTGCACGGCGCGGCCGACATGGAGCACGGCGTCCGCGCGATGGCGTCGGTGCGCATCATCGGCGCCCTGCGTGAGCTCGACCACACCGCGACCGGCATCGACGTGTCGTTCGTCGAGTGACGCCCGAGGCACGCTCGCCGGGGTCGCCGGCGGCGATCAGCTGCTGGTGATCGAGGCGATCCCCCAGATCATCACGACCAGTCCGATCAGCAGATACGTGACGGTGCGCGCCAGCGGCGCTTGCGGCAGGTCGGCGGGCGTCTCGTCGGAGGCCGTCCGGTTCGGCCGCACCGGGCTGCCCGGACGCACCCGCGCGACCGTGCGTTCAGCGGCTCGGCGGGCGTCGGAACGGCGGCGCACGAGGGCGTAAGCGTTCGCGACGAACAGGGCCGCGCCCAGGGCCGTGACCAGCTCGCGCATCACCTGGTCGTAGAAGCTCATCGCCCGGGCAGGGTAGTCACGACGCCGCCGCTTCCTCCGAGACGGCGCCGAACCGGTCGAGGAGCGCCGCGAGGTCGTCGGCGTCGACGTCGCGACGCACCGACCGCGCGACCCGACGGTCGTCGACGCTGCTCGTCGCGACGCGGTCCGCGAGCGGGATGCCGTCGGCGGCGAAGCAGCGCTCGGCGACGAGGCCGAGATCGGGGAGCACGCCGGCGACAGCCACGAGCTCGAAGCACCGGGCCGGCTCACCCGCGATCCGGCGCGCCGGCGCAGGGCGCACCGCGTAGATCCCGCGAACGAGCGCGGCGTCGTAGACCTGCGCGGACGTGAGCGCGTCGGGATCGCGCGGCTCGGGGAGACACTGGGCGCCCTCGTCGGTCATCGTGCAGCGCGTCCGGTCCGCTCCGATGTCGATCGTGGCCGTGGACGCGCCGACGACGACGCGACGCGGCGGGACCTGCGCCTCGGTCACGGGTTCGGCGCGCGACGAACCGTCGGGCAACGTGCGCGTCGTCGAGAACTCCACGAGGTACCGCGCCTGTTCGGACGCGCCGATCAGGGCGACGAGATCGGCCTGCGCCGCAGGGTCGTTGGCGAACGCGAGATCGATCGGGGGAGACTCGACGATCACCGCGGTGACGAGGAGCGCGACGGAGGCGAGCGTCGCCACCGCGACACCGACGACTCGGTCGCGCGGCCGGGGCACGCGGCGAGGCTAGCGGCGGCTCGCGAGCCCGGCGCTCTCCGCGCGCCATCTGGAAGACTCGACGCGATGCGCCTGCTCGTCGCGCACTGCTCGGTCGAATACCAGGGACGTCTCGGCGCCCGCCTGGCCCCCGCGACGCGACTCGTGCTGTGGAAGGCCGACGGATCGATCGCGGTCCACTCCGACAGCAAGGCCTACAAGCCGCTCAACTGGATGAACCCGCCGTGCACGATCACCGAGGCCGACGGCGTGATCACGGCTCGCACCCCGAAGGGCGAGGTGTTGCGCATCGAGCTGCACGACGTGATCGTCGACACGACCGTCGTGCTCGGCGACGACCCCGGCCTCGAGAAGGACGGCGTGGAGGCCGAGCTCCAGGCGCTGATCGCGGCCCGCGTCGCGGCGTTGCGCGACGACCTCGAGCTCATCACCCGGGAGTACCCGACCGACATCGGACCGGTCGATCTGTTGTGCCGCGCCGCCGACGGCGGCACCGTGGTCGTCGAAGTGAAGCGCGTCGGCGAGATCGCCGGCGTCGAACAGCTCCTGCGCTACCAGGAGCGGCTCGATCTCGACTCGCGCTTCGCTCCGACGGTCGGGATGTTCGTGGCCGAGCGCATCAAGCCTCAGGCACGCGTGTTCGCCGAGAGCCGAGGCATCACGTGCGTCGAGATCGATCTCGCCGAGCTGCGCGGCGGCGTCGACCACATGAAGCTGTTCTGAGCCGCCCGCGCCGCTCGCCGCGCGCCGCGGTGCGCGTCACTCCCGCACGAGGTTGTGGAACTTCGTGTACTTGTCGAGGAAGGCGAGCCGGGTGACGCCGGTCGGGCCGTTGCGGTGCTTGGCGACGATGATCTCCGCCATGCCGCGCTGATCGGACTCCGGGTTGTAGTACTCGTCGCGGTAGATGAACATCACGACGTCGGCGTCTTGTTCGATCGACCCCGACTCACGCAGGTCGGCGAGCATCGGCCGCTTGTCCTGGCGGTACTCGAGCTGACGGTTCAGCTGCGAGAGGCACACCACCGGCGTCTCGAGCTCGCGGGCGAGGATCTTCAGCCCGCGCGACATCTCGGACACCTCGACCTGACGGTTCTCGTTCTTGCCCGGCGACGACATGAGCTGCAGGTAGTCGACGACGATCACGCCGAGCTCGCCGTAGCGCGCCTTCGTGCGCCGCGCCTTGGCGCGCATCTCCATCACGGTGCAGTGCGGGTTGTCGTCGATGAAGAACGGTGCCTCGGCGAGGCGGCCCACCGCTTGGTTGAGGCGCGGCCACTCGGCTTCGCTCAGGCGGCCGGTCGCGAGCTTGCGCGAGTCGATGTGGGCTTCGGACGCGAGCAAGCGCTTCGTCAGCTCGAGGTGACCCATCTCCATGGAGAAGAACAGCACCGGCTTGCGGGCGGTGAGGGCGACGTTGACCGCAGCACCGAGCGCGAACGACGTCTTCCCCTGCCCCGGACGCGCCGCGACGATGTTCAGGCTCGACGGTTGGAGACCGAGCAGGATGTCGTCGAGCTCGCTGAAGCCGGTGGGCACGCCGGTGAGGTGCGAGTCGCGGTCGTAGAGGTGCGCGAGCTGGTCCATCGTCTGCTCGAGCGCGGGGTACAGCTGCACGAGCGAGTCGGTGACGCGGCGTTCGGCGACTTCGAACACGAGCGCTTCGGCGCGGTCGAGCGTGTCGTCGACGTCGTCGTGGGCGGTGTAGCCCATCTCCGCGATGTCGCCCGCCACCATGATCAGCCGACGCAGGAGAGCGAGCTCGCCGACGATCTGCGCGTAGTGACCGGCGTTCGCCGACGCCGGCGTCGAGGCCTGGATGCGCAGGAGCGTGGCGCGTCCGCCGAGTGCGTCGAGGGAACCGGCGCGCCGCAGCTCTTCGGCGACGCTCACGGGGTCGACGGGCTCTCCCCGGCTGTGGAGCCCGTAGCACGCCTCGTAGATCTGTCCGTGGGCGGGCTTGTAGAAGTCGCGGGCCTCGATGCGGGCTTCGACCGCCTCGGTGATCGCCTCGCGCGACAGCATCATCGCCCCGAGCAGCGACTCCTCGGCCTCGAGGTTGTGCGGTGGGATCCGCCCCCCGGCGGATCGGCGCGCCTCGTCGATCGAATGAACCACTGGACCCCCGTGCTCCGCTCCACCCGGCTCGGCACTCTCGCACCGTGCGCCTGTGGACCGATAGATCCGAAACCCTGTGTCTTTGCTGTGGATGACGTGCCGTGTCGTCCACAAGTGTGTGGACAGGGTGAGACAGTCATCCGCCACCACGGTGGCCGGACGCGGCGCCGCGCGCGCGGATGGCGCGCATCGGGACGGGCGCGCCGCACCCCGGACGGGCGGCGTTCGTGATCCGGGCCGAGCGAACCGGCGGGTCGGGTCGTCAGCTGGCGACGACTTGGACCCGCAGCGTGGCTGACACCTCGGTGTGCAGCTTCACGGGCACTTCCGCGGGACCCACCGACTTGATGGGCTCGGCGAGCTCGATGCGACGCCGGTCGAGCTCGACACCGAACTGCGCGAGCGCGGCGTCGGCGAGGTCGGAGGCGGTGACCGACCCGAACAGCCGACCGCCGTCGCCGGCGCGCACCCGCACCTCGAGCGTCATGGTGGTCAGACGCTGCGCGAGCTCTTCGGCGCCCTGACGGTCGCGAGCGAGCTTCGCGGCCCGGTTGCGCCGCATCGCCTCCGCCTGGGTGATGATCCCGGGCGTCGCCTTGATCGCGAGACCGCGGGGCACGAGGTAGTTGCGGGCGTAGCCGTCGGCGACGTCGACGAGGTCGCCCTTCAGGCCGAGGTGCTCGACATCGGCGCGCAGCACGATGCGCATCACGCCTCCTCGACGTCGGTCCCGGCACCGTCGCCCGCCGCGACCACCGCGTCGACGACCTCGACCGTGGCGTCGTCGGTGATCTCGGGCGCCGGGGCCTCCATCACGTCGCCGATCTCGGGCGAGGTCGGCGACACTGCGGCGTTCACCGCGTCTTCGGCGAGCGAACCGCCGCGGTCGCCGCGATCACCCCGATCGCCGCGGTCGCGGCGACCCTTGCTGCGCTGGGTGACCTGACGCACCGCGTACGGCAGCAGCGCCATCTCACGCGCGACGCGGATGGCACGCGCGACGGCCACCTGCTGTTGCTGCGAGTTCCCCGTGACGCGCCGCGCCCGGATCTTCGCCCGCTCCGACATGAAGCGGCGCAGCAGGTTGACGTCCTTGTAGTCGATCCACTCGACGCTCTCCGACGTGAGGATCGACGTCTTCTTCTTGATCGGACGGCGCTTGTCGGCGCCGCCGCGCTTGCCCGTCTCGCGACTGTTCCCGCGTGCCATCTCGCTCCCTAGAAGGGTTCTTCGCCGAAGTCGTCGTAGCCCGATCCGCCCGACGCACCCGCGGCGCTCGCCGCGGCCGGTGCCGGCGCGCGATCGCCGCCCGCTCCCTGCCGCTCGATCTTGTGGACCTCGGCCGTCGCGAACCGCAGGCTCGGGCCGATCTCGTCGGCGACGATCTCGACCACGTTGCGCTTCTCGCCGCCGTCGGTCTCCCACGAGCGCTGCTCGAGGCGACCGGTCACCACGACACGCGCGCCCTTGGTGAGCGACGTGCCGACGTTCTCTGCCATCTCACGCCAGCACACGACGTTGAAGAAGGAGGTCTGCTCCTCCCACTCGTTGGTCTGCTGGTTGCGCCAGGAGCGGTTGACGGCGATGCCGAAGCTCGCCTTCGCGACCCCGCTCGGCGTGTAGCGCATCTCGGGGTCGCGGGTGATGTTCCCGACGACCGTGACGGCGTTCAGGTTGGTGGCCATGGTGGGTTCCTCTCTACGAATCCGCCGTGGTGCCGGCGACCTTCGGAGGTCCGTAGACCTTCTCGGGGATGCGCAGCACCTTGGAACGGATGACCTCGTCGGCGAGGGAGAGGACCCGACCCAGCTCGTGCATCGCCGCCGGC
Organism: Acidimicrobiia bacterium; assembly: GCA_036277635.1. Lineage (GTDB taxonomy): Bacteria > Actinomycetota > Acidimicrobiia > IMCC26256 > PALSA-610 > DASUMP01. The sequence goes on from DASUMP010000075.1 coordinate 13,327, forward strand.
TCCGCCCGTGCCTGCAGGACCACGTAGTAGCCCTCGGTGCGGTGCTTGAGCTCGTAGGCGAAGCGACGCTTGCCCCAGAAGTCGACGTGGCCGCGCTCGGCCCCGTTCGCTTCGAGCAGCTGGACCCAACGTTCGACGTTCGACCGGACCGTCTCCTCGTCCAGGTCCGCGTCGAGGATGATCATGACCTCGTACGGCCGCAAGGCTCGTACCTCCTGTGGACCGCAGGCGGTCCTGCGGGCTCCCGAAGGAGCAGGAACTCGGTTGGCGGGCGGCGAGGGCGCGCTCCCAAGCGTTGCGCGACCCGGCCGACCGGAGGGAGGAGGCTATCAGACCACCCCGACGGGCCTATCGGTCGCGACCCTATCGGGAGGGTGCGACACTCATCCCGAGGCGATCGTCTCCAGCGCGAACCGGTAGGTCGCGCCCGGCTCGTAGCGCGGGCACGACTGGTCGTCGCCGTCGGGACACGCGGTCATCCGCGTGGCCGCGACCACCTCGCCGCGCTGGTCGAGCCAGCGGATGTCGAGGTCGACGGGCACCCGCGCCATCGTGAACGGACCGTCGGCGTCGGCCGGGAACACGAACAGCATCGCGTCGTACGGACCCAGCGTGGCGCGCTCGCGCAGGCCCTGACTGCGCTCGGTGGGTTCGTCGGCGATCACGACGCGCAGAGCGCGTCCCTCCACCACGACGGTCGCCTCGGTCAGGCCCTCGAAGGGAGCGGTCGCCGGACGCGCGTCCGCGAGCGGATCGGCGAACGACGGTGTCGTGCCCGTCGTGACGGTGACCGGGCGCGGGTCGGAGAACACCGGGTCGACGTCGTTGCGCGCGAGTGCGCGGAACGCGAGCGCGCCCGTGACGGTGAGCAGCAGGGCCGCGATCATCCACCCGGGCCGCAGGCGCGGTCCGGGTGGGTTCAAGCCGACGCCGGCGCGTCGGTGCTCGGCGCGACGCGCGGCTCGGGCTCGGTGGTCTGACCGCCGTAGAGGCCGAGGGCGTCGGCCATCTGATCGGTCATGTGGTACGTCTCGTCGCTCGACGGGAAGCGGCCGTGGTGCACGTCGTCGACGAACTGCGCGACCGCGTGCGTGGCGTCGAGCTCGAGGTGCGCGTACTGCCGCACGAACTTCGGCAACCGCCGGTTCCCGAACCCCAGCAGGTCGTGGTACACGAGCACCTGCCCGTCGCAGTGCCGACCCGCGCCGATGCCGATCGTCGGGATCGCGACCGAGTCGGTGATCATGCGCGCGACGCCGTCGGGGACGCACTCGAGCACGATGCCGAAGCACCCCGCCTCGGCGAGCGCGACCGCGTCTTCCACGAGCGCGCGCGCCGCGTCGAGCTGCTTGCCCTGCACCTTGAACCCGCCGAGCGCGTGGATCGACTGCGGCGTGAGACCGATGTGGCCCATGACCGGGATCTCGGCGTCGAGGATTGCCTGCACCGCGTCGAGACGCTTGCGACCGCCTTCGAGCTTCACCGCGCCGGCGCCCGCGCGGACCAGCGCGGCCGCGTTGTGCACGGTCTCGTCGCGGCTCACGTGGTAGCTGAGCCACGGGAGGTCACCCACGACCAGCGCGCGCGGCTTCGCTCGAGCGACCGCGCGCACGTGGTGGACCATGTCGTCGGTCGTGACCTGCAACGTGTCGTCGTAGCCGAGCACGACCATCGCGACCGAGTCGCCGACGAGGATCATGTCGGCGCCGGCGCCGTCGACCACCCGCGCACTCGGGGCGTCGTAGGCCGTCACCATGACGAGCGGGGGCTCCGCACCCTTGCGCGCCTGGACTGCGGGCGCCGTCACGGGCGCCGCGTTGGTCACCGTCATCGCAGGACCTCCACCGTCCAGGGCTCGCATGGCTCCCGGCGGCACACCCACGGTAGCCCGACCGGCGGCCCCCGTTCACCCCGCGTCCGCCTCCTACGCTCCGGGCCGTATGACCGAGCGCGTGTGCGAGAACTGCGGCTTCGACGACGAGGACCTGGTGCTCGTTCGGCGCGTCTACGTCGTGCCCGAATCGTGGGACCAGCCCCCGAAGCGCGAGGTCGTCGACCCGCCCGAGCTGTGGTGCGTCCCGTGCGTCACCCAGTACCCCTGCGAACCCGTCGACGCCGAGTCCGCCGAGGAGTGACGGCGCCGGCGCGTCAGCTCGCGCGGTGGAGGCGACCGTGCAGCGAGCGACGGCGGAGGTGGTTCCAGCCGCACTCCACGCACACCTCCACGTCGTAGAGCGCGAACTCGTCGTGGGTCTTACCGAGCTTGCGCAGCTCGGCGTCGGTGGCGATGCAGCGGCCGTTCGCGGTCTTCAGCTTGTCGCCGTAGACGTAGGAGACGAAGCGCAGCTCGGTCGACTCGCACACGGGACACTCCCCGGCGGGAGCGCCGAGGTTCCGTGCCGCTCGCTGCAGCTCGGGGTGCGCGTCGCACACGTCGAGGCGGGTGAGGCGACCGGCGCGGTAGTCGCGCAGGACGGCCCGGCGGGCGAGGGCGTAGTCGGTGTGCCTCGGCACGCCCGAGAGTGTACGGCCGCCCCGCCCCCCGTCCCGTCGCCCGTCGCCCCCCACCCCCCCCGCTCCCCGCCCGCTCCCGCAACGACGCGAAACCGGCTTTGTGCGCCCAGCGCGTCGTGCAACGACGCGTGGAGCGCACAAAGGGGATCTGGGTCATCCGCGCAGTGAGCCGAGGGCGGGGGGAGCCGAGGGCGGCGGGAGCCCCGGCGACGAGCCAGGACCTCGGGAGGCGCGGCGCGAGGGTGTTTGCATCGATATATCGATTCGATATATCGTGGGACACGATGTTGGAACTCGCAGTCCTCGGGCTGCTCCGCGAACAGCCGCTGCACGGCTACGAGCTGAAGAAGCGCCTGAGCGACACGCTCGGGTCGTTCTGGGGCGTCTCGTTCGGGTCGCTGTATCCGGCGCTGCGCCGCCTGGAGCGCGACGGTGCGATCGAGAGCGTCGACGCCGAGGCGGTCGCCCCGCTCTCGCCGGCCCCGCCGACCGGGTCGCTCGCCGGCGACCTCGCCGCCGCCCGCCTGCGGCGCAAGCCGCGAGCCACGCGCCGCACCCGCAAGGCGTACCGGATCACCCCCCTGGGCGAGCGCCTCTTCACCGAGCTGTTGAACGCCGACGACGGCGCCGACGACGACCGGTCGTTCGCGCTGCGCCTCTCCCTGTGCGGCGCGCTCGCCCCCGTCGACCGGATCGCCTTCCTCGAACGACGCCGATCGGTCCTCACCGACCGTCTCGGCCGAGCCCGCCGTCCGCGCACGGGAGCGCGGACGACCGATCACTACGCGCGTGCGCTGCTGGAGCACCGCACCCGCACCACCGAACACGACCTCGCATTCATCGACGAGCTGCTCGACGCCGAACGGCGCGCGCTGCTCGACGAGCGACCCGAAGGAGCGACTGCATGAGCAGCGTGCCCAGCACCCCGAACCGATCCGTCCGAGTCGCCATCGCCGGCATCGGGAACTGCGCGAGCAGCCTCGTGCAGGGCGTCACCTTCTACCGTGACGCCGACCCGAACGAGCGCGTGCCCGGCCTGATGAACGTGGAGCTCGGCGGCTACCACGTGGGCGACGTCGAGTTCGTCGCCGCGTTCGACGTCGACGCGAGCAAGGTCGGCATCGATCTCGGCAAGGCGATCCACAGCGGCCCGAACAACACGGTCAAGTTCGCCGACGTGCCCGACCTCGGCGTGGCGGTGCTGCGCGGACCGACGTTCGACGGGCTCGGCACCTACTACCGAGAGGTCGTGGAGGAGAGCCCGGCTGCGCCGGTCGACGTCGCCCGGGCACTGCGCGACGCGCGCGCCGACGTGCTCGTGTCGTACCTGCCCGTGGGCTCTGAGGAAGCGCAGCGCTTCTACGCGCAGGCGTGCCTCGACGCGGGCGTCGCGTTCGTGAACGCGATTCCCGTGTTCATCGCGAGCGACCCCGAGTGGGCGCAGAAGTTCACCGACGCGGGCGTGCCCATCGTCGGCGACGACATCAAGAGCCAGGTCGGCGCCACGATCGTCCACCGCATCCTCAGCCGGCTCTTCGAGGACCGTGGTCTCGCGATCGACCACACCTACCAGCTGAACTTCGGCGGGAACATGGACTTCAAGAACATGCTCGAGCGCGAGCGCCTGCTCTCGAAGAAGATCTCGAAGACCCAGTCGGTGACGAGCCAGATCGACCAGGGCATCTCGAGCGAAGACGTGCACATCGGCCCGAGCGACCACGTGCCGTGGCTGCAGGACCGCAAGTGGGCGTTCATCCGCCTCGAGGGCCGCAACTTCGGCGACGTCCCGCTCAACGTCGAGCTGAAGCTCGAGGTGCACGACTCGCCGAACTCGGCCGGCGTGATCATCGACGCGGTGCGCTGCGCCAAGATCGCGCTCGATCGCAAGATCGGCGGCCCGCTGCTCGGCGCCTCGGCGTACTTCATGAAGTCGCCGCCGCAGCAGTTCACCGACGACGTCGCCCGCGACATGGTCGAGGCCTTCGCCCGCGGCGAGGAGTGACCGGCGCCGGGCAGGGCAGAATGCGGTCATGACCAACGCTGACGCCTGGGACCGGATCGCGTCGCGCGCCCAGGACGACGACCCGCTCCCCGACGTCGTCCGCTACGGCGGCGCGATCGCGTCGGAGCGCGACCTCCGCCTCATCGGTGACGTGACCGGGAAGCGAGTCGTCGATCTCGGGTGCGGGCGCGGCGACAACGCGATCGTCCTCGCGCTCGCGGGCGCCCACGTGATCGGTGTCGACGTGTCCCGCGGCCAGCTCGCGCGCCTGCAGCGCCGCGCGGAGCAGGCCGAGACCAAGGTCGAGACGCACCGCAGCGACGCCGCCGACCTCGCGTTCCTGCGCGCCGACTCGATCGATCTCGCCCTCAGCACCGGGGCCATCGAGCACGTCGAGGATCTCGACCGGTTCTTCCGGCAGGTGCACCGGGTGCTGCGCCCGGGCGCCGCGTTCGTGTGCTCGTCACCGCACCCGGTCGCGTTGTGCATCGGACGCGACCACGCCCACCCTGGCGCGCTGCCGCTCGGTGCCCTCGAGGTGCGGCGCTCGTACTTCGCGTCGGGACCCATCACCCTCGACCACGACGGCGAGCCCGTGACCTTGTGGCCCCGCACGATCGCTGAGATCTTCGCTTCCCTCCACCGAGCGGGGTTCCGCGTGGACACGCTGCTCGAGCCCGAACCAGTCGCCACCGCCGACACCGGCCCGACCATCCCGCCCATCCTCCTGTGGCGAGCCCGCAAGGAAGGCATCTGAGCCCCGCCTGACGGCTGGGCCGAAGGGCCGCCGTCGCGCGACCTCCGCTGCCTAGGAGCTGACGTCGGGCGTGTCCGGCCCCGCTCGCCGCGCCCCCTTCTCGACGCGCGCGCCCGCGGGGTCGAGGTCGCGCGAGCGCGCCCACGCGTCGAGGCGCTCGTACGCCTCGTCGTCGGTGATCGGGCCCTCGTCGAGGCGCACCTCGAGGAGCATCTCGAGCGCTTCGCCGATGAGCCGGCCGGGCGCGGCTCCGAGGTACGCCATCACCTGCTTGCCGTCGAGGGCGGGACGGAGGGACGCGAGCTCCTCTTGCTGCCGCAACACCGCGATCCGCTCCTCGAGCTCGTCCATGCGCCGGGCGAGCGTGGCCGCGCGCTTCGCATTGCGGGTCGTGCAGTCGCAACGGGTGAGCTCGTTGAGGTCGTCGAGGAGCGGGCCCGCGTCGCGCACGTAGCGGCGCACCGCGCTGTCGCTCCAACCCATGCGGTAGGTGTGGAACCGGAGGTGGAGGTACACCAGCTGGGTGACGTCGTCGACGACATCGTTCGGGTACCGCAGCGCGAGCAGCCGCTCACGCGCCATGCGCGCGCCGACGACCTCGTGGTGATGGAACGTCACTCCCCCTTCACCGAAGCCGCGCGTCTTGGGCTTGCCGATGTCGTGCAGAAGCGCGGCGAGTCGTAGGCGCAACGACGCGCTGGTGTTGGCGACGACCGCGATCGTGTGCGCGAGCACGTCCTTGTGGCGGTGGATCGGGTCTTGTTCGAGCTGCATCGCGTTGAGCTCGGGCAAGAACTCGTCGGAGAGGCCAGTGCGCGCGAGGAGCCACAGCCCGTCGGAGGGGTCAGGGGCGAGCAGCAGCTTGGAGAGCTCGTCGCGGATGCGTTCCGCGCTCACGATCTGCAAGCGGTCGCGCAACCGCACGATCGCGTCCGCGACCTCGGGGGTGGGCACGACGCCGTGCGTCGCGACGAAGCGCGCGGCTCGCAGCATCCGTAGCGGGTCGTCGAGGAACGACACGTCGACCGACTGCGGCGTGCGCAACCGGCGCGCGTGCAGGTCGGCGAGACCGTCGAAGGGGTCGACCATCTCGTGTTCGGGCAGCCCGATGGCCATCGCGTTGATCGTGAAGTCGCGGCGCGAGAGGTCGCTGTCGATGTCGTCGGAGAACGACACCTCGGGCTTGCGGCTCTCCGGCCGGTACACGTCGGCGCGAAACGTCGTGATCTCGAACGGCTGCCCGTCCTTCGAGCACCCGACGGTGCCGAACCGCTCGCCCTGCAGCCACACGTGATCCGCCCATCCCTCCACGACGCCGCGG
>DASUMP010000076.1:0-12205 GCA_036277635.1 Acidimicrobiia bacterium
ACGGGGACGCGGTGCTCGTCGAGGTGGTGCAGGAGGGCCAGGGCGCGTGCCACACGGGCGAGCGCTCGTGCTTCTTCCGCGACTTCGGCGGCGGCGACGCGCCCGGCCCCCGGTGAACCATCCGGAGCAGGCCGTGCAGCCTGGGCGCGCGGCGTTCCTCGCGCTCGCCCGGACCCACACCGTCGTACCCGTGTGGACGGAGTACCTCGCGGATCTCGAGACGCCCGTGTCGGCGTTCGTGAAGCTCGTCGGCGAGCGCGAGGGGTTCCTCCTCGAGTCGGTCGAGCACGCGGAGCGTTGGGGTCGGTTCTCGTTCCTCGGGCGCGACCCCGCACTGACCCTCGTGGTCCGCGGTCGCGACGTCGCCTGCGTCGGCGGAGCCCCGCCCGACACCATGCCGACCGACGCCGGCGCCCTCGCGGCGATCGAGGCGCTGTTGGCCCGCTACCGCGCGCCGACGCTTCCGGAGCTGCCGCCGTTCCACGGGGGCATCGTCGGCTGGCTCGGCTACGACACGGTCCGCGAGATCGAACGGCTCCCCGACGTCCCGCCCGACGACCAGGGTTATCCGGACGCGGTCGTGTCACTCGCCGGCCACGTCACCGCGTTCGATCACTTCCGCCAGCGGATATACCTGATCGAGAACACGTATCCCGCTCCCGACGCGTCCGACGACGAGCTGACCGCGCAGTACGACGCGGCGTGCGAGCGTCTCGCGACCGCTCGCGAGGATCTCGGTCGCCCGCTGCCGTACGACCCGGTGCCCCCTCCTGCCGACGACCTCGACGAGCTCCCCGACGTCGTCACCAACACGGGGGCGGACGCGTGGCGCGACGCGGTCGAAGCCGCGAAGGAGTACATCCTCGCCGGCGACATCTTCCAGGTCGTGCTCTCGCAGCGCTACGACCTCGTCGACCCGGTCGATCCGCTCGCGCTGTACCGGGTGCTCCGTCTCGTGAACCCGTCGCCGTACATGTACTTCCTGCGCCACGCCGAGGCGACGATCGCGGGTTCGTCGCCCGAACCGATGGTGCAGCTCCTCGACGGGCGCGTCATCTCGCGCCCGATCGCGGGGACGCGTCGGCGCGGGCGCACCGACGAGCACGATCGACGGATGGCCGCGGAGCTCTCGGAGCATCCGAAGGAGCGCGCCGAGCACGTGATGCTCGTCGACCTCGCGCGCAACGATGTCGGGCGCGTCGTCGAGTTCGGCACCGAGCACGTCGACGAGTTGATGACGCTCGAGCGCTACTCGCACGTGATGCACCTCACGAGTCAGGTGAGCGGCACGCTCGCGCCGGGCAAGGGTCCGGTCGACGTGCTCCGGGCGACGTTCCCGGCCGGCACCGTGAGCGGCGCGCCGAAGGTGCGCGCGATGGAGATCATCGACGAGCTCGAGCCCACCAAGCGGGGGCCCTACGCCGGCGTGGTCGGCTACTTCGACTTCTCGGGCAACCTCGACACCGCGATCGCGATCCGCACGATGGTGTGGCGCAACGGCGCCGCGAGCCTCCAAGCGGGGGCGGGGATCGTCGCCGACTCGGTCGCCGAGGACGAAGACCTGGAATGCGCGAACAAGGCGCGGGCGTTGCTCGCAGCAGCCGCCGCGACTCGGCGGACCTTCGCAGCCCCACCGGAGTGACGATGGCGACCGCGCCCGTGCTGATGGCCGTCACCGGCGGCGGGGTCGTCGACGTGCGCGGCGCCGACACGTGGGCGTTCCTCCAGAGCCTCCTGGCCCAGGACCTCGAACCGCTCGACGACGGCGGGAGCGCGCCGTCGCTGCTCCTCAGCCCCCAGGGCCGGTTGGTGGGTGTGCTGCGGGTGCTGCGGGTCGGACGGGACGCGGCGCTGCTCGACACTGCGCCCGGCGTGGCCCCGAGCGTCGTCGAGACGCTGCAACGGTTCCGGATCCGGGTCGACGTCGAGCTCACCGACCTCTCGCCCGCCTGGGACGTGCTCACCGTGCGGGGCGCGCCGCTCGAACCGCTCCTGTCCACCGCCGGGCTGGGTGTGCCGCCCGCGACCGGTCGCGCCGCGGCGTTCGCCGACGGTTGGCTGCACCGCGCCGATTGGGGCGCGACGCCGGGCGTCGATCTCGTCGCGCCCCGGGCAACGATCGACCGGGCCCGCGACGCGTTGGTCGCGGCCGGCGCGATCGACGACGCAGCTGCGCTCGACGCCGAGCGGATCGCGACGGGCATCCCGCTGCAGGGTCGCGACGTCGACGAGCGCACGATCCCCCAAGAGGCGTTCCTGGAGCGGCACGCGGTGTCGTTCACGAAGGGATGCTTCGTCGGCCAAGAGCTCGTGTGCCGCATCGACAGCCGCGGCTCGTCGGTGCCGAGGTACCTCCGCCACGTCGAGGTCGCGGGTGACGCTGTGCCGCCGACGGGCGCGCACGTCGTCGTCGACGGCACCGAGCGCGGTGTCGTCACGAGCGCCGCTCGGCGGGGCGACCAGGTCGTCGCGCTCGCGATGGTGCAGCGCGCGGTCGAGCCGCCCGCCGACGCGGAGGTCCGCTGGGACGCGGCGACGGTGGCCGCGCGCGTCCTCGCGATCGACGCGCACTGACGCTCGCGGACGCCCCGACGATCAGTCGTCGAGCCGGTTGCTCGCGGCGATCGCGCCGAGCCAATGACCGCTCGGCTTGACCGTGCGCTCCTGCGTGTCGCGGTCGACGGCGATCAGCCCGAAGTGCGGCATGTAGCCGAGCGCCCACTCGAAGTTGTCCATCAACGACCAGTAGAAGTAGCCGCGCACGTCGAGGCCGTCGTCGAGGCAGCGGCGAACGCCGTGCAGCACGTCACGCGTGTAGCGGATGCGCTGCTCGTCGTCGAGCGTGCCGATCCCGCTCTCGGTGATGATGAGCGGTACCTGCGCGACTTCGGCGGCCCGTCGCGTCGCGACCTCGACCGCCTGCGGCCAGTACTCGTAGCCCATCTGCAGCGTCTCGACGCCCTCCTCGGGACCGGTCGGCAGACCCTGCTCGCTGAGTCGCGTGCGTGAGTACGCCTGTACGCCCACGTAGTCGTCGCCGCGGGCCGCTTCGAGCCAGATGCCTTCGAAGGAGTGGCGCACCTGGTCGAGCAGCGCCTCGTGACCGGAGGGGATCGACCAGTCGCTCATCGACACGGTGAGCCCGACCGGGAAGTCGCCCGGTCCGCTCTTCAGCGCGTCGACGGCGCGAGCGTGCGCGTCGAGCATCGTCTCGTTGGCCGTGCCCATCGCCGCGAGATCGCCGCGCCGGCCAGGCGGGAACACACCGACGACGTAGCCCATGAGCGTGACGACGTTCGGCTCGTTGATCGTGCACCCGATGCCCACGAGGTCGCCGATCGCAGCCGTCGTGCGTTCGCAGAAACGTTGGAAGCGCTCCGCGGTCCGCGGTTCTTCCCAGCCGCCGTCGGCGGCGACCCAACGCGGCGTCGTGAAGTGGTGGAACGTCACGACCGGCAGCACGTCGTGCTCACGGCAGGTGGCGAGCATGCGGCGGTAGTGGTCGAGCGCGGCGCGCGAGAACTCGCCGTCTTCGGGCTCGATCCGCGACCACTCGACCGAGAACCGGTAGGCGCCGAAGCCGAGGTCGCGCAGCAGGCGGATGTCGTCGGGGTAGCGCCAGAAGTGGTCGACGGCGTCGCCGGACGGCTCGGCGCACGCGGTGCCCGCGGCGTGCTCCCACGCCCACCAGTCGTTGTTCCAGTTGCCGCCCTCGGTCTGGTGCGCGGCGGTGGACGTGCCCCAGAGGAACCCGTCGGGGAAGGTGATGGTCATGGCGGGGGAGACTACGCAACCGCGCGATATCGAGGGCGGGCCGGGGACCGGTCAGTACGATCGCAGCGTGCTCGCCGAGATCCTCGCCGCCAAGCGCGACGAGGTCACGCTCCTCCACCAGCCGCAGACGCGCGACACGCTGCGGCGCGTCGCGCTCGAGGCGCCGCCGACCCGCCCGTTCACGGCGGCACTGCGTCGCGCCGACGGCCACCTCGCGGTGATCGGCGAGCTGAAGCGCCGGTCACCGTCGAAGGGTGAGCTCGCTCCCGACCTCGACCCGGCCGAGACCGCCAAGCGCTACGTCGCCGGTGGGGTCGCCGCGCTCTCGGTGCTGACCGACGCGCACTTCTTCGGTGGCGCGGTGGCCGACCTGGTCGATGCCCGCGCCGCGTGCGACGTGCCCGTGTTGCGCAAGGACTTCACGATCGACGAGGTGCAGGTCTACGAGTCGCGCGCGATCGGTGCCGACGCGATCCTCCTGATCGTCGCCGCGCTTCCCGACGATCACCTCCTCGCCGACCTGCACGACCACGCGCTCGATCTCGGGTTGGGTGTCCTGGTCGAAGCGCACGACGAGCGCGAGCTCGACCGAGCGCTCGCGATCGGCCCCAGCGTCGTCGGCGTGAACAGCCGCGACCTCGCGACGTTCGGAGAAGACCTGGGTGTCGCGGCCACGCTCGCGGCGCGCGTTCCCGACGCGACGATCGCCGTGGCCGAGAGTGCGGTGCGCTCGCCCGACGACGCTCAGCGCATGGCCCACGCCGGCTACGACGCCGTGCTCGTCGGCGAGGCACTGGTCCGCTCCGACGACCCGGAACGGCTCGCGCGCGCGATGGGCGAGACCCGGGTGGGGGAGCGCACGCGGTGAACCAGCGATCGGACGGCGCGTGTTCGTGAAGATCTGCGGGATCACGAACGAAGAAGACGCGTTGCTCGCGACCGCCCTCGACGCGGATGCGCTCGGGTTCGTGTTCGCACCCAGCCGGCGCCAAGTCAGCGCCGATGCCGTGCGCGACATCATCCGGCGTCTGCCGCACGAGATCGTGACCGTCGGCGTGTTCCGCAACGAACGACCCGAGCGCGTCGTCGAGATCGCGAACCGCATCGGCCTGCACGGCGTCCAGCTCCACGGACGCGAGCCGTTGAGCGAGGTGCGGTGGATCCGCGAGCGCGTGCAGTTCGTCATCCAAGCGTTCGCCGCCGGCGATCCCGCACTGGCGAGCGCGGCGAACGGGCCCGCCGACGTGGTCCTCGTCGACTCGCCCGATCCGGGATCCGGTCGGGTGTTCGACTGGTCGCTCGCCGAGGGCGCTCCCGGCGGCGTGCGGCTGCTGCTCGCAGGCGGACTGACCCCCGACAACGTCGGCGAGGCCATCCGACGGGTGCGCCCGTGGGGCGTCGACGTGTCCACGGGTGTCGAGGCGACCGCCGGCCGCAAGGATCCGCGCAAGATGCGCCGGTTCGTCGAAGCGGCGCGGGAAGCCGGCGCTGCGGTCGCCGATCCGCTCCCGCCGAGCGTCGCCGCGGTCCCCGACGACGGATTCGCGGACGCGGACGTCGATCGCCCCTACGACTGGTCGGTCGACGGGGTCTGAGCCGCGCACATTCCCGACGGTCGCGGGCACGGTGCCCCGTAACATGCCGCCACCGTCTTGGAGGTGCAGTGGTCGAACCGACCCGCGGCAACGCCGTCCAGCTCGAACCGCCCGGCCCCGAGCCGTCGGCGCGCGGCCGGTTCGGCGACTTCGGCGGCCGCTACGTCCCAGAGGCGCTGATCGCCGCCCTCGAACAGCTCGAAACGGAGTTCCGCAGCGCGTGGACCGACGACGCGTTCCGCACCGAGTACGCACAGCTGCTCGAGCACTACGCGGGCCGGCCGACGCCGGTCACGGAGTGCGCGCGACTCTCGGAACGGCTCGGCGTGCGGGTCCTGCTGAAGCGCGAAGACCTCACGCACACGGGGTCGCACAAGATCAACAACGTGCTCGGCCAGGCGCTGCTCACCCGCCGGATGGGCAAGCACCGGGTGATCGCGGAGACCGGCGCCGGTCAGCACGGCGTCGCCACGGCCACCGCAGCCGCGTTGTTCGGCCTCGAATGCACCGTGTACATGGGCGCGGTCGACGTGCAGCGTCAGGCTCTGAACGTCTTTCGGATGGAGCTGCTCGGTGCCGAGGTCGTGCCGGTCACCTCGGGGTCGGCGACGCTGAAGGACGCGGTCAACGAAGCGATGCGCGCGTGGGTCGCGAGCGTGGAGACCACCCACTACTGCCTCGGCTCGGCCATGGGTCCGCACCCGTTCCCGTGGATCGTGCGTGAGTTCCAGCGTGTGGTCGGCGACGAAGCGCGCCGCCAGTGCCGCGCGCTCCTCGATGGTGACGATCCCGATGTGGTCATCGCGTGCGTCGGCGGCGGATCGAACGCCATCGGCACGTTCACGAGCTTCGTCGAGACCTCGGCGCGACTCATCGGCGTCGAAGCCGGTGGGCTCGGACTCGAGTCGGGCCACCACGGCGCGGCCGTCGCTCGCGGCGTGCCCGGCGTGGTCCACGGGATGCGGTCGCTGTTCCTCCAGGACGAACACGGTCAAGTGCTCGAAGCGACCTCGATCTCGGCGGGCCTCGACTACCCCGGGGTCGGTCCCGAACACGCGATGCTGGCCGGGTCGGGTCGCGCCGAGTACCACTCCGCCACCGACGACGAAGCGCTCGCCGGCCTGCAGCTCCTCGCGGTCACCGAAGGGATCGTGCCCGCGCTCGAGCCCGCACACGCGATCGGCTGGCTCGCGCGCGAAGCCGGTCACGCGGTGCCGGCGGGTTCGACGGTGCTCGTGACGTTGTCGGGTCGGGGCGACAAGGACGCCGCCCAGGTCGCCGAGCGGCTCGCGGGCATCGAGGACGGCGAGTGAACCTCGAACGCCATCTCCGCGAGCGTCGCGACGCGGGGTGCAAGCTCCTCGTCCCCTACGTCACCGGCGGACTTGGTTCGCAGTGGCGCGACGTCGTGCGCGCGGTCGTCGCCGCCGGTGCCGACGCGGTCGAGATCGGCATCCCGTTCTCGGATCCGATCATGGACGGACGCACGGTGCAGGAGGCATCGCAGCGCGCGCTCGATCTCGGCGCGACACCCGCGGGGGTGATCGCGGCAGCAGCGGAGATCGACGTGGACGTCCCCCTCGTCGTCATGACGTACTACAACCTCGTCCTGCGACTCGGCCACGAGCGCGCGGCGCGCGCACTCGCCGATGCCGGGATCGACGGCGCGATCGTCCCCGACCTGCCCCTCGACGAGCTCGACGGGTGGGGCGACGCGGCCGACGCCGCCGGGATCGAGACGGTCCTGCTCGCCGCACCCACCACGACCGACGAGCGGCTGGCCGCGATCTGCGAACGGTCGCGTGGCTTCGTCTACGGCGTGTCGCTGATGGGCGTGACGGGGGAGCGCGCTGCGCTCGCGACGCACGCGCAGGACATGGGCCGTCGGATGAAGGCCACGACCGACCGGCCCGCGTTGTTGGGTGTCGGCATCTCGACTCCCGATCAGGCGCGCACGGCCGCGGCATCGTGCGATGGCGTGGTCGTCGGGAGCGCGCTGATCCGTCGCCTGCTCGACGGTGGTGGACCCGACGAGGCGGCGTCGTTCGTCGCCGAGCTGCGGCGCGCGCTCGACGCGCCGTGAGGAGCCCGGCGAGGACCGCCGGGTAGGTTGTCGGCCATGGCCGACACGATCACGATGAACGCCGACGGCACGCTGTCGGTGCCCGACGAACCCATCATCCCCTTCGTCGAAGGCGACGGCACCGGCGTCGACATCTGGCCCGCCTCGCAGCTCGTCTTCGACGCCGCCGCGGCGAAGCACGGCAAGCGCATCGAGTGGCGCGAGGTGCTCGCGGGGCAGAAAGCGTTCGACGCGACCGGCAGCTGGCTCCCCGATGAGACGGTCGCCGCGTTCCGCGAATACCTGATCGGCATCAAGGGTCCGCTCACGACGCCGATCGGTGGCGGCATCCGTTCGTTGAACGTCGCGCTGCGCCAGCTGCTCGACCTCTACGTGTGCCTGCGCCCGGTGCGGTGGTTCGAAGGGGTGCCCTCACCGGTGAAGCACCCCGAGAAGGTCGACATGGTGATCTTCCGCGAGAACACCGAAGACGTGTACGCGGGCATGGAGCTCGAGGAAGGCACGCCCGAGGCGGCTGCGCTCATCGCTCACCTGCACGGCACCTACGGCTGGGACATCCGACCCGACTCCGGGATCGGCGTGAAGCCGATCTCGAAGCAAGGGTCGAAGCGACTCGTGCGCGCCGCGATCGAGTACGCGGTGCGCCGCAACCGCCGATCGGTGACGCTCGTGCACAAGGGCAACATCATGAAGTTCACCGAAGGTGCGTTCCGCAACTGGGGTTACGAGCTCGTGCGCGACGAGTTCGCCGACGTCGCCGTCGGGTGGGACGATTGCGGCGGCGACCCGGGCGACAAGATCTTGGTCAAGGACGCGATCGCCGACATCACGCTGCAGCAGGTCCTGACCCGCCCCGACGAGTTCGACGTGATCGCGACGATGAACCTCAACGGCGACTACCTCTCCGACGCCCTCGCCGCGCAGGTCGGCGGCATCGGGATCGCACCCGGCGGCAACATCAACTACGTGACCGGTCACGCGGTGTTCGAGGCCACCCACGGCACCGCACCCAAGTACGCCGGCCAAGACAAGGTGAACCCCGGCTCGGTGATCCTGTCGGGCGTGTTGATGTTCGAGCACCTCGGCTGGCAGGGCGTCGCCGACGACATCGTGCGCGCGCTCGAAGCGACCATCGCCGAGAAGATCGTCACCTACGACTTCGCCCGCCTCATGGACGGCGCCACCGAGGTGAAGACGTCCGAGTTCGCGCGAGCGATCGTGGATCGCCTCTAACCCGAGAGGGTGCGCACGAGGCGGGCGAGCGGGTCGCGGAAGTCGGGGAGCAGCGCCACGCCCTGCAGGCGAAGAGCGGCGTTGTCGAGGACGGAGTTCGCCGGACGCGGCGCCGGGCGCGGCGGGTCGAGCTGCGCGGTCGTGATCGGGCGCACACGCGCCGGGTCGGCGCCCGCGGCGCGCAGCACGGCCTGCGCGAACTCGAACCAGCTCACCGCTCCCTGGTTCGTCACGTGGTACACGCCGGTCATCCGCCCGGCCACGAGCACTCGTAGCATTCGAGCGAGATCGTCGGCGAACGTGGGGTGACCGCGCTGGTCGTCGACGAACGCGAGCTCGTCGTGCTCGCCGGCGAGGCGCAAGATCGTCTTCACCATGTTGGCGCCGTGCGCACCGCACACCCACGACGTGCGCACGATCGTGACTTCCGGTCCGAGCTCGCGCTCGCCACCGAGCTTCGAGCGCCCGTAGACCGAGGTCGGGTTCGGCGCGTCCCATTCGACGTAGGGGTCGGTCTTCGTGCCGTCGAACACGTAGTCGGTGGAGAGCGCCACGAGGTGCGCGCCGACCCGGCGAACGCCTTCTGCGACGTGACGGGCGCCGAGCGCGTTGACGAGATAGGCACGGTCGGGATCGGCTTCGCACGCGTCGACGGCGGTCCACGCCGCGCAATGCACCACGACGTCGGGGACGATCGTCGTGATCGCGGCCAGCGTGGCCGAACGATCGGACACGTCGAGCGCGCCACGGTCGAGCGCGACGACCTCGTGGGCGTGCTGCTCGAACTCGCGCACGACCTCCCGACCCACCTGGCCGCCGGCGCCGGTCACGAGCACACGGGTTCTGGCCGTCACCCGCTCACTTCCACGCCGACTCCTCCACGACCGGCGCGCGGTCGCGCAACGGCTCCCACCACGCGCGGTGATCGGCGTACCAGCGCACGGTCTCGACGAGACCCTCGTCGAACGGGACTTGCGGCTCCCAGCCGAGCTCGCGGCGGATCTTCGACCAGTCGAGGACGTAGCGGCGGTCGTGGCCGGGCCGGTCGGGCACGATCGTCTTGAGCGACGCCGGCTTGCCGAGCGCGCCGAGGACGCCGTCGGCGATCTCCTCGATGCTCTTCTCGACGCCGGTCCCGACGTGGTAGGTCTCGCCGACCCGGCCCCGCGCGAGCACCAGCTCGATCGCCCGGCAGTGGTCGAGCGCGTGGATCCACTCGCGTCGGTTCTCCGTCGACGCGTACAGCGGCAACGGTTGGTCGTCGAGCGCGCGCGTCGCGAACAGCGGGAGCACCTTCTCGGGGAACTGGTACGGGCCGTAGTTGTTCGCGCAGTTCGTGATCGTGATCGGGAGGCCGAACGTCTCGTGGTAGGCGCGCACGGCGTGGTCGCCGCCGGCCTTCGACGCGTTGTACGGCGTGCGGGGCCGGTACGGCGAGTCCTCGGTGAAGATGTCGTCGGTGTCGAGCGGCAAGTCGCCGTACACCTCGCACGTCGAGATGTGGTGGAAGCGAGCGACACCGACTCTCCGGGCCGCCTCGCACAGGGTCTGGGTGCCGACCACGTTCGTGCGGAAGAACGCACCCGGGTTCACGATCGCGTACGAGTTGTGCGACTCCGCGGCGAAGTTCACGACGACATCGATCGAGTGGTCGCGCAGCGCGGCTTCCATGGCGGGGAGGTCGGCGATGTCGGCGTGGACGAACGTGATCGCGTCGCCGAGATCGTCGAGGGTCGCCCGGTTCCCCGCGTAGGTGAGCGCGTCGAGCGCGACGACGCGGTCGTCGGGATGGCCCGCGACCCACAGGCGGACGAAGTTCGACCCGATGAATCCGGCCGCGCCGGTCACGAGCACGTTCACAGGATTCCCTTCCCGAGCGCGCGTGCGCGCCGCGTGATCATGTGCGCATCGGCCACGACGGCCGCACGCCCGCCGCGATCGCATCGCGGGCGGGGTTCGCGCGATCGCGTTCCGACAGCACCGGATCCGCGACGCCCCAGTCGGCGGCGACCTGCCGGTCGTCCCACGCGACGCCGAGCTCGTCGGCGGGGTTGTAGTAGCTGTCGACGAGGTAGGTGATCGTCATGTCGGTGAGCGCCGCGAAGCCGTGGGCCACCCCCGGTGGGATGAACACGCCGCCGTGGTCGTGCGAGCCGTCGGCGCGCGCGCCGAGGTCGAAGGCGAGCGTGGCGCCGTCGGTGGGTCCGCCGGCGCGCAGGTCGTGCAGCACGACCCGGGCCCGGCCGTACGGCACGTACCAGTAGTCGGCTTGGTGCAGGTGGTAGTGCAGCCCGACGATCGCGCCGGCGGCGCGGTCGGCGCGGTTGCCCTGCAGCATCTCCCGCCCCTGCGGGAACCACTCCCGGCGGTACGTCTCCACGAACACGCCGCGCGCGTCGCCGTGCACCGCCGGTTCCACCAGGTACACGCCGGCGATCGTGTCGCTTGCCGTGACGGTCGCCACGTTCACTCCAGGTCGGCTCGCGAGTGGTCACCCAGCATCAAGCGGGTGGCCCGGGGTCGGACGCCTGATCGTACGACCTCGACCTCCCGACCCAGGAGCGAGTCGTGGATGTGGTGCACGCCGAGGATCCGGCTCCGCTCGAGGACGACGGAGTGCTCGATCTCGGCGTCGACCAGCTCGCAGTCGGCGGCGATCGATGTGTACGGGCCGACGTAGGTGTCGACGAGGCGGGTGCGACGGCCGATGATCGCGGGGCCGCGCACGACGGAGTTCAGGAGCTGGGCCCCGGCTTCCACCACGACGCGGCCCTCGACCCGCGACCGCGCGTCGAGCGTCCCGTCGACGCGCGGTTCGAGCGTGTCGAGCACCAGCCGGTTGCAGTGCAGGAGCGGGTCCTTCTTGCCGGTGTCGATCCACCAACCCTCGAGCACCTCGTGCAGCACTCGATGACCCTGGTCGAGCAACCACTGGATCGCGTCGGTGATCTCGAGCTCGCCGCGCTCCGAGGGAGAGATCGCGCGCACCGCATCGTGGATGGTCGGATCGAACAGGTACACGCCGACGAGCGCGAGGTTCGACGGCGGGTCGGCGGGCTTCTCGACCAGGCGGACGACGTCGCCGGCAGGCGTGACCTCGGCCACGCCGAACTGCGTCGGGTCGTCGACGGGCGCGAGGAGGATCTGCGCGGCGGCGGGCTGGTAGTCCTCGCCGAGGCTCGGTGGCCGGCGGCGCTCGGACTCGAAGCGCTGCACGAACTCGACGAGGCTCTGTTGCAGCATGTTGTCGCCGAGGTACATGACGAAGTCGTCGTCACCGAGGAAGTCGCGCGCGATCAACACGCAGTGGGCCAGACCCAGCGGCTCGTCCTGGGGCAGGTACGTGACCCGCACCCCGAACTGCGAGCCGTCGCCGACGGCGTCGCGGATGTCGGGGCCGGTGTCGCCCACGATGATGCCGACGTCGACGATGCCGGCAGCGGCCATGCGCTCGAGGCCGTAGAAGAGGATCGGCTTGTTCGCGATCGGCACGAGCTGTTTGGCGCTCGTGTGGGTGATC
>DASUMP010000077.1:0-2410 GCA_036277635.1 Acidimicrobiia bacterium
AGCACGCCGGTGTCGCGCGCGATCCGGCCGGGCTCGTCGAGCCACCCGAGGCGGTTCGCGATCTCGTCCGGCTCCGGCGCCCACACCGTGTGGTCGCGCTTCCACATCCGCCCCACCGCGTCGCGCCGGCGCAGCTCGTCGACCGCGTCGTCGACCGCCTCGTGCAGATCCGCCATCCCGCCATCGTACGAACCCCCGAGCAAGGGACGTGAGGTGACACGGGGTGTCGCTTCGTGTCCCGTGGTCGGGTGTCCGATCGCGCCCACACCGAGCAGAGGACGAAATGCGACACGCGATGTCGCTCGGTGTCCTTTGCTCGGTTAGTCGGGGGGATCGGCGAGGGGGCGACGACCGGCGAAGCCGTCTTCAGGCCAGTGCCACCAGCCGATCGCGGGCTCGTCGGGGAGCCAGCACAGCCAGTACTGGCGCCCGCTCGGCGCGATCGCGGTGAAGTCGATGAGCCCGCGCTCGGGGTCGCGCACGACGATGCCGTCGTCGTCGAGGTCGCGCAGGAGTGCCTGCAGCTCGCGTTCGGCCGCGTGCACACCGCCGCCGTTCGTGCTGCCGCCGTTGCCCTGGACACGCGTCCGCGCGTCGCGCACTTCGCCGAACAGCACACGGATCCGGTCGACGGCCGCCGCGACCCGCGGCAGCGCGTCGTTGGCCTCGGCGAGGGTCCAGATCCGCACGCGGTCACCGTAGGCGGCAAACGTCGGGGTCGGCGGGGGTCCGTTGCGTACGATCCCCGCGTGCGCGTCAGCTATCTCGGGCCCCCGGGGACCTTCTCCGAAGAGGCGCTCCTCACCCAGCCCGACCTCGCGTCGGGTGAGCTGATGCCGCTGGCGTCGGTGCCCGAGGTCGTGGCGTCGGTGGAGCGGGGCGACGCCGACTGCGGGATCGTGCCGATCGAGAACATGATCGAGGGCTCGGTCACCGTCACGCTCGACACGCTCGCGTTCGACACCGACCTGCTCATCCAGCGCGAGGTCGACCTGCCGATCTCGCTGCTGCTGTGCGCGCGCCCCGGCGTCGCGCTCGGCGACATCCGCACCGTCTACGCGCACCCCGTCGCCGCCGCGCAGTGTCGTGAGTGGCTCGCGAAGAAGCTGCCGCAGGCCGAGCTGCGGGCGTCGAACTCGAACGCGGAGGCGCCGCGCGAGGTGCGCCGCTCACGCCGCCACGATGTCGCCGCGATCGGCACGACGCGCGCGGCGGAGATCTACGACCTCCACGTGCTCGCGACGGAGATCGAGGACCACCCCGAGAACGAGACCCGCTTCGTGGTCGTCGGTCGCGGCGTCCCCCGACCGACAGGTCACGACAAGACGACCATCGTGTGCTTCCAGCGCGTCGACAAGCCCGGTTCGCTCCTCGCGATCCTCCAAGAGTTCGCCGCGCGCGCGATCAACCTCGTGAAGCTCGAGTCGCGCCCCACGAAGCGCAACCTCGGCGAGTACTGCTTCTTCATCGACGCCGAAGGCCACATCGCCGACGAGCTGCTCGCCGATGCCCTGCGCAACCTCGCGGCGAAGCAGGCCCGGGTGAAGTTCCTGGGGTCGTACCCGGTGGGCGACCCGAGCGAGGTCGGCGTCGCGAAGCGCACGGCCGCGGGCAAGGCGTGGCGCGCCGCGACCGAGTGGGTCGACGAGTTCCGCGCCCAGATCCGCACCACCGACGCGCTCGCCGACCCGGACGACCGCGCGTGATCGACGTACGCCGCCTGCGCGACGACCCCGAGTACCGGCGCGGCATCGAGCGCAAGCGCGTGCGCGCCGGTCTGCTCGACGACCTCCTCGCCGCCGACGACGCCCGCCGCGCGCTCGTCACCGAGGTCGACGCGCTGCGAGCCCGCCAGAACGCGGCGTCGAAAGAGATCGGTCAAGCCGCCCCCGACGAACGCCAGGGGAAGATCGCGGCCGCCGGCGCGCTCAAAGAGGAGCTGACCGCGAAGGAGCCGGAGCTCGCCACCGCGGACGCGCGCGTCCGCGAGCTCGCGCTCCAGGTGCCGAACCCCGCGCACCCGTCCGTGCCCGACGGCGGCGAGGACGACGGTGAGGTGCTCCGCACGGTCGGCGAGCAGACCGCGCCACCGCCGCTCGACCACGCCGCGTACGGCCAAGCGATGCGCTTCGTCGACGCCGAACGCGCCGCCACCGCCAGCGGCACCCGCTTCGCGTACATCGCACGCGAGGCGGTGCTGCTCGAGCTCGCCCTCGTGCAGTGGGTGATGGGTCGACTCGTGGCCGAGGGCTTCACGCCCATCGTCCCCCCGGTGCTCGTGCGCGAGTCGACGATGGAGGAGGCCGGCTTCTTCCCGACCGACCGCGCCCAGGTGTACGACGTCGACGACGGCGAGCTGTTCCTCGTCGGCACCAGCGAGGTCCCGCTCTCAGCCCTCCACCGCGGCGAG
>DASUMP010000078.1:0-34721 GCA_036277635.1 Acidimicrobiia bacterium
ACCCCGAACCCCGAGCACCGCGCCACGTACGACACCCTGTACCGGGAGTTCCGCAACATCTACACGCAGACCAAGGGCATCTACCAGAGGTTGCACGCACATGGCTGACGACACGCACACCGCCGAAGCGACCCGAGACGATGACGCGTCGTCGATCGAACGATCGGTGAAGCCGTACCGCGGGCGGTTCCCGACCTACGACCGCATCCCACCGGTCGGGCGCTCCCGCGACGAGGTGTATGCCGAGCTGCAGACGATGCTCGACGAAGAACGGCCGCGGTGGGCCGACGGGTTCGCGTCGGGCAGCGTGTACCACGGCGATCCCGAGCACATCGAGTTCCTCAACCGCATCTACGCGATGAGCTCGCAGACGAACCCGTTGCACGCCGACCTGTGGCCGAGTGTCGTGAAGTGCGAAGCCGAGATCGTCGCGATGACCGCGCACATGCTCGGCGGTGTTCCCGGGGTGTGCGGCACCCTCTCGTCGGGCGGGACCGAGAGCATCTTGCTCGCGATGAAGGCGTATCGCGACCGCGGCTACGCCGCCGGCATCGACGCACCGGCGATGGTCGTGCCGTCGACTGCACACGCCGCGTTCGACAAGGCGGCCCAGTACCTCCGGCTCGAGAAGATCACGGTGCCGGTCGGTCCCGACGGGCGCGCCGACGTCGCGGCCACCGAAGCCGCGATCACACCGTCGACGGTCGTGCTCATCGGGTCGGCGCCGTGCTTCCCGAACGGGCTCGTCGACCCCATCGCCGAGCTCGCCGCCGTTGCGCAGGCGCGTGGCCTCGGCTTCCACACCGACGCGTGCCTCGGCGGCTTCGTGTTGCCGTGGGCGGAGCGCCTCGGCGCGCCGGTGCCCCCATTCGACTTCCGGGTCCCGGGCGTCACGTCGATGTCGGCCGACACCCACAAGTACGGGTACGCCGCCAAGGGCACGTCGGTCGTGCTGTACCGCGACCGCGACCTGCGGCACTTCCAGTACTACAAGACCGCGGGTTGGGCCGGGGGCCTGTACTTCTCCCCGACCTTCGCGGGGAGCCGTCCGGGCGCGCTCAGCGCGGTGTGCTGGGCGACGCTGCTGACCATCGGCGAGGAGGGCTACCTCGACGCGACGCGCCGCATCCTCGACACCGCCACGACGATCAAGCAAGGGATCGCTCAGATCGACGGCGTCGAGGTGATCGGCGACCCGCTGTGGAACATCGCGTTCCGCTCCGACGAGCTCAACGTCTGGGCCGTCCTCGACCAGATGGGCAAGCGGCACTGGAGCCTCAACGGGCTCCAGGACCCGCCGTCGGTCCATCTCTGCGTCACGCTGCGTCACACGCAACCCGGCGTCGCCGAACGCTTCCTCACCGACCTCGGCGACGCGGTCGCGCACGTGCGTGCACACCCCGACGAGAGCGGTTCGATGGCCCCCGTCTACGGCATGGCCGCGATGGGCGAGATGCACGGCGCGGTCGAGGATCTCCTCGAGGCGTACGTCGACCTCCTCTTCGACGCCTGAGCGCGATGTCGGAGATCCCCGCACCCCACCCGATGCGAGCGTGGGGCGTGCCGAACGTGGGGGAGCTCGACCGGATCGTCGTCGTGTCGCCGCACCTCGACGACGCGGTCCTCGGCTGCGGGCGGCTGCTCGCCGCGCACCCGGGGACCACGGTCGTCACGGTCTTCGCCGGGGTGCCACCCGCGTACCCGGATCCGATGCGTCCGTGGGACGTGCAGTGTGGCTTCGCTCCCGGCGACGACGTGATGGCGGCGCGACGCGCCGAAGATCGCGCGGCACTCGCGGTGCTCGGCGCGATCCCGCGATGGCTCGACGGCATCGAGTACTCGTACCGACCCGACGATCTCCCCGAGACGGCCGACGACGTCGTCGCCCGCTTGGCACCCGTGATCGAAGAGCTCGATCCGTCGTTGGTCGTCGTGCCGTTCGGGCTTGCGAACCCCGACCACGACGTGACCCATCGCGCGTGCATCGCGATTCGCGCGACGCACCCGGACATCGCGTGGTGGTGCTACGAAGACACCGGCTACAAGCACATTCCCGGCCTCCTGGCGTGGCGAGTGTCGGGACTGTTCCGAGCCGGCCTGTGGCCCACCCCCGTCGCGGCGCCGGTCGCCGCCGACGACACCGCGAAGCAGGCCGCGCTCGCGTGCTATCCGTCGCAGCTGCGCGCGCTCGAGGACGACTGGCACCTGTCGGCGAAGCTGGCCGCGCCCGCTCCCGAACAGCTGTGGCGTCTCGATGCACCACCGCCGGGATGGGAAGGGTTGTCGGCGTAGATCGCCATCAACGCACGGGCACGATCGACACCGCGCCGGCGCGGCCCCGTCCGTAGTACGTCGCGTCGCCGAAGCCGTAGACCGCGCCGTCGGTGCCGAGCACCCAGTAGCCCGCGCCGGTCGGGGTCGCGCACATGCTCGCGATGCTGCTCGACGCGCTCCCGGCGATCGACCCGCGGAACTTCGCGTCGCCGAACGAGAAGATCCCGCCATCCGACGCGACGAGCCAGTAGCCCTTGCCGCTCGGCGTCGCCGCCATCCCCACCACCGGACGCACCAACCGCATCCCGCCCGTCGACCCGTAGAACTTCGCGTCGCCGAACGAGAAGATCCCCCCATCCGACGCGACGGTCCACAGGCCCTTGCCCGAAGCGGTGCCGGCGGCGCCGACGACGGGGGAGCGCAGACCGCTCACCGACCCCACGTCGGGCGCCGCACCGAGGGCTCGATTCGTGCCCGAGCGCTCGGTGACCCAGTACCCCCGCACTCGCGTCGACGGCGGGGGATCGGTGCCCGGACCGCGCTCGAACAGGTCGAGCGGCGCGTACGAGTGTCCGAGCACCTCCACGTCGTCGGCGCCGAGCCAGCGCGAGAGCACCGTCGCGTACACGCTGCGGAAGTCGACGTGGGTCCGGAGGTTGCCGTGGTTGTCGAGCGCGTCGAGGCGGGGCTGCTCGCCGTACATGCCACCACGCACGTTCTTGCCGATCACGAACAAGCAGCTCGACGTGCCGTGGTCGGTGCCGGTGTCGCCGTTGGCGAACGGACGTCGCCCGAACTCCGACCACGTCATGAGCGTGACGTTGTCGCTCCACGCCGGCGCGAGTGCGGCCGTGAACGCCGCGATGCCCGCGTCGAGCTCCGTGAGCAGCTCGGCGTGCCGGTTGGGCTGTGTGTCGTGGGTGTCGAAGCCGTGGAGCGACACGTTCAAGACGCGGATGCCCAAGTTCGCGTTGATGAGCCGCGCGCACAGCACGAGCTGTTCGGCGAGATGCCCCTCGGGGAGCGGATCGACGTACGCGGGCTGGATGCTCTGCGTGAGCGTCATCAGGTTGCGTTCGACGTCGCCGGTGAGGTCGGCCCACTCGCCGAGCCCGGTGCTCTCGTCGCCGAACGACGACAGCGCGTCGAACATGCGGATGTCCGACGGGTCCTCGCGGTCGACGCCGAAGGCGCCGCCGATGTCGACGGGCAACCCGGACGCCCGCGAGCGTTCTCCGTGCAGGTGATCGGGCACGTGGGAGCCGATGGACACGGCGTACAACGGCTCGGTGCCGGCGTTCGGGAGACCGTCGACGTAGCGGCCGAGCCATCCCGTCATCGGACCGCCGTGGTCGTGGCCACCCCAACCGTGCATCCAGATGTCCATCGACTCGAAGTGGCTGAGGTCGGCGGGTTGGTAGCCGACGCCGCGCACGATCGCCACGTCCCCCGAGTCGTAGCGCTGCTTCAGCGTCGTGAGCGCCGGGTGCAACCCGAGCGACGACGACACCATGAGGGCCTGCTCGGGCGGGATCGCGAGCGCGCCGCGCAGGTCCTGGTAGCGACCGCTGGCCGCGGGCACCAGCGTGTTCAGCCCGTCGTTGCCTCCGTCGAGCGTGATGATGACGAGGACGCCCTCGTTCGCTCCGACCGGGGGTGCGGCGAACGCGCGGAGGCGATCGAGCGTGGACAGCCACGGCGCGAGGGCGACACCACCAGCACCGACGACGCCGGCCTGGAGCACGCGGCGGCGCGACACCCGGCGCTGCGCGACCGCGTCGACCAACGCGTCGAGTCCATGCCCGCCTGCGGCCATGTCGTCAGTCCTTCCCGGCGGGTTCATGCGATCGTGAACTCCGGCGTCAGCATCATCAGCGTGATGAGGTTCAGCACTTGCAGCTCGCGCCACGCGCTCCCGTCGCCGCGTTGCGCCGCCAGCCATTCCTCGAGTCGAGCCCGGGTGGCCGGCGACGGCGTGTCGATCGTGAACACGTCGAACGCGCGCTGCACGGCGGCGGGCACCGTCATCGCCTTCGTCTCCGCCAGCAGACCGGTGCCGGCCGAGTAGATCCTCCACGTGGCGTGGCGGGCGAAGTTCGCACGCGCCCAGACGTTGCCGGTCGACAGCCAGAAGCCGTTGTCCTCCCACCCCGCGACGTGGGGCGGCTCGAACGGCAGCTGGCCCATGTCGTAGAGCCACCACTGCGGGTTGGTGGCCGGCGCGTCGAGGCCGAGCACCTGGAGCGCGCACACGACCCACTCGACCGGAGTCCGCACGTGGCCGGCTCGGGCCTCGGGGGAGAGGAACGCCGGGTGCAGGAGGATCGCGCGCACGAGCGCGCGGATCTCGAGGTCGGCGGCGACGAACTCGGCGGCGATCGCGCCCAGCACCGCGTCGGGCGGATCCGGGTACGCGAGGTGACCGAACAGCTTGCGGGCGATGAAGCGTGCCGCCGTCGCCTGCGTCGTGGGGTTCTCGTCGAGCAGGTAGTCGATGATCTCCGGTCCGTCCCACGCGCGCGTCTCGCCCATGAACGTCTTCGGATCGGTGTCATGGCGGTTCAGGTAGAAGTGGTACTGGCGCGGATCGCCGTCGAGCGTGTTGTGGCCCGTCCAGGCCCGGGCCGACGCCACGACGTCGGGTTGGGAGTACTCGTTGACGCCGAGGGTGAACAGCTCCATGAGCTCCCGGGCGAAGTTCTCGTTCGGCGCGCCTTTCCGGTTCTTGTCGTTGTCGAGATAGGCGAGCATCGCCGGCTGCACCGACATCTCCTGGACGAGCTGGCGGAAGCTGCCGAGCGCGAGCCGCCGGAACAAGGCGTTCTGCCGGTACATCAGCAACGAGTCGCCGACCTTCTGGTTCTCGGTCGCGAAGTGCCCGTGCCAGAACAGCGCCATCCGCTCGACGATCGGCACCGGCGCGGTGCGCATCCGCTCCAACCACCACAGCTGGAGCTGTCGTTCGAGCTGCCAGTCGGCGAGACCTTCGGAGAAGAACGCGGGCTCGGTGTCGGACGGCACACCTGTCGTGTCCAGCAGCTGATCGACCGTGACGTCCCACGGTTGGGCGGCGAGCGCCGCCACCCGCGCGGGATCGGCGACGAAACCGGTGCGGCGCAGCAGGTGTGCGACGTCGACGGGATCCGGCACGCTGTTCCCCTCCAGGTGCCTCCCACCCGCCTCGCCAGTATCGGCCCGACCGCGCCGCGTTCTTGAGGCGACCGGGCGGATCTTCAGGATCCGTTAGGGAGAGCCGGCTCCCGGCACCGCGACGCGCACGGCTTCGATGCGTCCGGAACGCAGCCGGGGAGCTTCGGTCGGGTCGTGCGTCGCGGCGGTGCACACGAACAGCGTGCGCCCGTCGTCACCGCCCAGCGTGCACGCGAACGTGTCGAGATGCGGGAACGCGATCTCGTCGAGGACGTCGCCGCCGTCGGCGACGCGGACCACGCGGTGCGAGAGCGGGCACGCGAGCCACACCGCCCCTTCGACATCGAGACAGATGCCGTCGGGGACCGCGCCGTTGAGTGTCGCGAACGTCCGGCGATCGTGCAACGACCCGTCGGGCGCGATCGTGAACGCCGTCAGGCAACCGCCGAAGCTCTCCCCGACGATGAGCGTCGCGCCGTCGGGGGTGATCACCATGCCGTTCGGGAAGCCGAGGTCTTCGGCGACCGAGCGCGCCGTGCCGTCGGGCTCGACCGCGACGATGTTCGTGCGCCGCGGCGTCGCGTCGCTGTACATGTCGAACCCGAAGTTCCCGACGTAGGCGCGCCCGTCGGCACCCACGACCATGTCGTTGCAGTGCCACGGCGCGAGGTGCCAGAGGTTCGCGTGCTCGACGAGCGCTCCGTCGGGTTCCTGCCGCAGCACTCGGCGATCGGTCATCGAGACGACGAGCAAGCGGCCGTCGGGGAGCCAACCGAGTCCCGACGGCTGCGTGGGCACTTCGGCGACCGTCGTCGCATCACCGGTCGTCGGATCGAGACGCACGACGCGGTGCGCGTGCATGTCGGAGAACCACACGGCACCGTCGCGCCAGCGCGGCCCTTCGGGGAAGGCGAGATCGTCGAGGAGCACGTCGATGTCGGGCATCGCGTGAGTCTCGCGTGCTCAGGTCGTCGGCGCGCCCGAGGGGCTGACGTCGTCGAGGTCGTGGCCGCGCGATTCGGGGAGCCGGGGGACGAACACCACCGCGGCGACGATCGCGGCGACACCGCACAGCGCGATCGAACGGCCCAGTCCGCCGAGTGGGTCGGAGAGGTTGCCGGCGAGCACGAGTCCCGTCACCGAGCCGAGCACGCCGAGCACGAGCAAGAACGCGTTGGACGTGCCTCGCACCTCGGTGGGGAACAGCTCGGGGGACAGCGTCCCGAGCGCGATGCCCGACGCACTGGCGGCGACGATCGCGACCGACGACGAGAGCCAGAGCACCGCACCCGTCCCGAGGAAGAACGCCATCTCCACGATCGTCGCGACGACGAGGAACCCGGCCGCGACCGGCCGGCGCCCGCGCGACTCCGCCAGCCGCCCGCCGATCACGAGCCCGACGAGGCCCGGGACGCCGAGGGTGATCGTCCGGAAGAGCGCGATCTTGGTGTCGGAGAAGTCGTGCACGTCGGCGAGGTACTTGTTGGCGAGCTGTGCCGACGGTGCGCTGAACACGTTGGTCAGGTATGCGACGGCCCCGAGCAACGCGAACCTACGGCCGTACCGACCGCGGAACACTGCGCGCAGGCGACCGCGCGGGAGCTCGACGGCGGCGAGCCGTTCGTAGCGGCTGCTCTCGGGCAGCTGGCGGGCCAGCGCGGCGACGAGGAGCACGGTGGCACCGCTCAGCAGGAACGGGATGCGCCACGCGTCGGCGCCGAGGTCGCCGAACGGCAACGTGATGATCGCGAACGAGTAGCCGAAGCCGCCGGCGAGGCCCAGCATCGACGCCGCGTAGGCACGCGCGCCCTCGGGGGCTTCCTCGATCGCCGCGATCCCCGCGACGACTGCGGCGGTGTTCACGAACCCGCGCACGAACATCTGCAGGGTCGTGAACACGACGAGGTTGGGTGCGAACGCGGATGCGAGGTTCGCGAGCGCGATGCCGGCGACCGCGATGACCACGAGGCGGCGACGGCCCCGCCGATCGGAGAGCGCGGTGGCGACCAGGGCGACGAGCACGCCGAGACGCGAGACCGCGAACGCGTTCCCCAACGCGGCGTCGGAGGCACCGAACGCGTCGGCCACGTTCTGGCCGTGCTGCCCGAACAACGCAGCACCGAACGACGCCGTCGCGGTCGCTGCGGCTGCGGTGGCGAGCATCCGGATCTGCAACGCGTCGAACGGCACGTGCGGGAGCCCCAGCACCGGGCGCGGCCGCGACGGCGCGGCCGTCCCGGCGTCGGCCGCCGCGAGCGACGCGATCACCCACCGCGCCCGCCGCTTCGCTGCGAGGTACAGCAAGGGTCCCATCGCCCACGCGAAGAACGGCACGTGCGCCGCGATGCGGGGTCGGGCGGAGAGCACGCGGTGCGCCCCTTCGTCGGCGAGCGTGACGCGTACGCCGCTCGCCCCGTCAGCGGTCACGGGGAGCGGGAACCACCACGACCCGTCCGGCTGAGCCATCGCCCCCAGATCGCCGAGCCGCGACGCAACAGTCGCCGAGGGCGCGTCGAGCCGAACGAGCAGCGAGCGCGCCACGCGCGGCATGCTACGGCGCTCGTGTCCACCGCCAAGGAGACCATCGACATGGCGCAGCTCGCCGTGGGCGACAAGGCGCCCGCGTTCACGCTCACCGATCAGCACGGCAACCGGGTGCGGCTGTCGTCGTTCCGCGGGTCGAACGTGGTCGTCTACTTCTATCCGAAGGCCGACACACCCGGGTGCACGACGCAGTCCTGCGCGGTGCGCGATGCGATCGAGGATCTCCGCGAGCTCGACGCGGTCGTGCTCGGCATCAGCCCCGATCCGCCTGCGAAGCAAGCGAAGTTCGACGAGAAGCACGCGCTCGGCTTCCCGCTGCTCGCCGACGAGGACCACGCCGTCGCGGAGGCGTGGGGCGTGTGGGGCGAGAAGTCGCTCTACGGCAAGAAGTACATGGGCGTCGTCCGCTCCGCGTTCGTCGTCGGCCCCACCGGGCGTCTCGTCGGCGTGTTCGTGAAGGTCAGCCCGAAGGACACCGTGCCGCGGGTCGTGAAGGCGCTGCGCGACGCGATCAGCTGAGCAACGCGTGCAGGTGGTCGTTGCGGAACCGGCCGTCGGGGTCGACCTCGGCACACACGCGTCGGAAGTCGTCGAAGCGGGGGAGGGTCGCGGCGGCGTCGGCGCGGATCCACGCGTGCACCTTGCCCCAGTGCGGACGGCCGTCGTAGCGGCGGAACACGCCCTCGCACGCCGCGAACAGCATGTCGTAGGGGCGCGCCGCGTCCTCGTGGATCGAGATCGTCACCGTCGGGCGACCGTGGGCGGGGGAGCACCACACGTCGTCGGCCGCGAGCGTGCGGTACTCGACGGGCCATTGCACGTCGGGGAAGTCGCGCAACATGAGCGTGCGGATCTCGTCGAAGCACTCCGGCCCGCTGGACGCGGGGACCGAGTACTCCATCTCGTTGAACCGCAGGTCTCGCGCGCTCGGGAAGACCCGCCAGCTCTCGTCGATGCGCTCCCGCTTGAGGTCGGGGAGGGCGTCGGGAGCGGCGTCGGTGGCGTCGAGCGCCTTGTGCTCGCACAGGTCACGCGCCGGGTACCAGAAGAACTCGTAGTGGCGAGTCGCGGCCACGCGCGCGTCGAGGTCGTCGAGTGCGCGCTCGCCGGCCTCGAACCAGATGCGCTCGTGCAAGTTGTACGCGGGAACGGCCTGGAGGGTCACCGCAGTGATCACACCGAGCGCACCGAGGGAGAGGCGCGCGGCTTCATAGACGTCGGGACGCTGCGCCGCGGAGCATTCGAGCACGTCGCCGTCGGCGGTGACGAGGCGCACCCCCACGACGGCGGTCGAGAGGTTCCCGAGCGTGGGGCCCGTGCCGTGGGTGCCGGTGCCGATCGCGCCGGTGATCGTCTGGGTGTCGACATCGCCCTGGTTGTGCAGCGCGAGGCCGGCGGCCCGCAACGGCGCGCCGAGCGCCGACAGCCGGGTCCCGCCGCGCACCGTCACCCGACCGGTGGCGCCGTCGATGTGCTCGACACCGGCGAGGCCGTGCAGGTCGAGCGCGACGCCGTCGGTCGCGCAGAGCGGCGTGAACGAGTGGCGCGAGCCGGCCGGTCGCAGCGTCAGTCCGTCGCGCGCCGCCGCGCGCACCGCGTCGACCACTTCCTCCTCGCTCGCCGCGGCCACCACGTGCGCGGGTGTGCACCGCACGTTCCCCGACCAGTTCTCCCACGCAGCCACGGGCGGATCCTAGGAGTCGAGTCGCGACGGCGAGCCACTACGGTCGCTCTCGAGTCCGAAGGGAGTACCGATGACCGAGCGTGCCGAGCAGTTCCCGCCCCTGGCGCCCGAGGTACGCGCGCGTTGGGCGAACTTCGCGCAGTGGGAGACGGTGTTCTTCCCGCAGTTCCTCGGCGTCGTCGTGGAGGAGCTCCGCGTCGACTATGCACGCATGCGCTTGCCGTTCCGCGCTGAGTTCCTGCAACCCGCGGGAGTCGTGCACGGCGGTGCGATCGCCACGCTCGTCGACACCGTGGTGGTCCCCGCCGTCGGCAGCGCGTACGACGGTCCCCGCCAGCTCTTCACGATCGACATGCAGCTGCGGTACCTCGCGCCGATCGGACCCGAGGACGCGATCGCCGAAGGCTGGATCACGCGGCGGGGCCGCTCCATCGTCTACTGCGACGCGGAGGTCCGGGCTGCGTCGGGGGTGGTCGCGGCGACCGCCACGCTCGTCTACAAGGTGTCGTCGCGCCCTCTCGCAGTGGAGTGATCCGAGCGGGGCGCGGCAGACTCCGGTGATGGACGATCCTCGCGTCGATCCCGACGTCGCCGCCGACGAGCGCACGACGCTCACGCAGTTCCTCGACTGGTACCGCCTCACCATCGAGGTGAAGGTCGCCGGCCTCACCGAGGAGCAGAGCCGGTTCGCTCCGGGTCCCAGTGCGACCAGCCCCATCGGCCTCGTCCGTCACCTGGCCGAAGTCGAACGGGGATGGTTCCGGCGGCGTTTCGCGGGCGAAGACATCGAGTACCGGTGGTTCAGCGACGACGACCCCGACGGCGACTTCCACGTCGGGCCCGACGACACGCTCGCCGACGCGCTCGCGATCTACCGCGAGGAATGCGCGCACTCCCGCGAGATCACCGCCGGCAGCGCGCTCGACGACCTCGCACGCGTGGCGATGCGCACCGGAGCGCACGTGAGCCTGCGCTGGATCCTCGTGCACATGATCGAAGAGACCGCGCGGCACGCCGGCCACCTCGACATCTTGCGCGAACAGCTCGACGGTGCGGTGGGGGACTGACGCCGCCGACGGTCACGCCCGCGCGAACGTCAGCTGCAGCTCGAGCACGCCGTCTTCGGCGACGGTCACGAACGGGATCGAGATGCGCTCGATGTCGTAGTCGGCGAGCACGATCGGCAGGCTTCCCGACACGTCGATCGTGTCGCCGTTCCAGCGGGCTTCGACCGCGATCTGCACCTCGCGCGCGACGCCGTGGAGCTCGAGCTCGCCGGTCGCGGTCGCGGCCACGACGGCGCCGAGCTCGGGCGGTCCACCGAGATCGATGGGTTCGGTGAGCCGGAACGAGGCGGTGGGGAACGCAGTGGTCTCGAGCCCGCGGTCCCGGATGAAGCCGTCGCGGCGACTCGCGTCGCTCTCGAGCGCGGTCGTGTCGGCCTCGATGTCGACCGCGGTCACCTCGGTCCCGGTCACCACGAGCGACCCCGACACGACCGCGGTGCGGCCGACCGCGGTGCTCGTGATGGTGTCGCCCGCGAACTGCTCTTCGATCCGGTAGCCGACGAACACGTCGTCACCCGTCTGCACCGTCCACGTGCCGTCGGGGGACTGGGGTTCGGCGTCGTCGCTGGTCGTCGCGACGGTGCGGTCGGGGAGCGCAGCTTCCGGTGGTGCGTCGTCGCGTAGGACGAACCACCAGAACGCCCCGGCCAACGCGGCGAGGAGCACGACGAGGACGATGACGACCTTGGCCAGACGGCGCTTCACGGCTCGGGACGGTAGACGTCGAGGGACGCCAACGTGGGGCGGGGCAGGACACGGATGCCCGTCGCCGACTCGAGCTCGGCGAGGATCGCGGCGGGAGGGAGGACGCGGCCCCGCCGCCACTTCCGTTCGCCCGCGGCGTCGAACAGCGCGACACCTTCAGGGCGACCCTCGGGATCGTGACGGACCGCGTGCCGGATGCCTGCGAAGTCGGCGCCGGCGAGTGCCCGCGCCCATGCGCGCGGCAGCGCGTACGGAACGATCGTGGTCAGCTCGGCGGTCACGCCGAACGCCGCGGCGCGCCGGGAAACGGCATCGGCGAGTCGCACGCGGCGGGGGAGGCGCAGCTCTCGCACGTCGCGGTCCTCCAGTGCCTCTGTGCTGATCGCGCGCGTCTGCGCGAGCTCGGGGCCGAGCAGCTCGAGGAGCGCGGCGACCGGTGTCGTCGCGAGGTAGCAGGTGCCACTCGGTGGTTCGAGGTCGAAGCGACCGGTGCCGTCGCTCGAGAACCACCACGGACCCTGCCCCCGGCGCACGACGCGAAAGACGGGTGTGGCGGGATCCAGGTGCCGCCGCGGGAACCCGGCGAGCGCGCGCGGTTCGGGCGGCGATCGCAACGAGACGCGCGCGCGGCTCACCGGGTCAGGCGCGCGGCCGCGGACCGCAGCAACGACACCACGGTGTCGACCGGACGGCCGGCGGCCAACCAGCCGATCGCCGTCGCGCCGTCGAGCGCTCGCTGCGGGGCCACGAGGAGCGCCGCGGCCGTCCAGTCGTCGATCCCGTCGAGCGCTTGCCACGCGTCGGCCACTCCGGGGAGCACCTCGCGGTCACCGAACTGGAACAGCGGGTACACCCACTCGTCGTCGGCGGTGCGCAGGGCGACCACGGTGCGGCGTGCCCGCCGCTCGGCGAGGGCCTGCCGCGTGATCCCGCCGAGAACCGTCGTGGCACCGCGGGTCGCGTAGAAGGGACCGAGCACGTCGTTCCATGCCGACGCCTCGGGGACGAGCGCCAGCATCCTGCGGGCGAGGGCACGAGGATCGCCGAGCTGGTCGAGGGACCCTCGGGCACTGACGTGCTCCCGAACCACCACCTCGAGCTCACGCTCGATCGCCGCGGTCACCTGCTGCACGAACCGTTCCGGGGTGGCCGTCGCACGCGGACTCATGGAGCCAGGGTACGACCCGCGGCTCGGAAGGTCAAGGCGTCAGGGCAGGGTCGTCAGGGGAAGGGCGTCAAGGGCACAACGCCGAGTCACTCGGCGGGGAGCTCGCTGCGGCCGTCGGTTGCCCACCAGCTCGCGGTCATGCGAAGGCCTTCCACCGACGCGCGCGGCTGGATCTCTTCGTAGACGCGCCGGTAGCTGGTGCGCTGGATGCGCCAGACGCCGTCGAGGCGCACGTACTCGTCGGTGTAGAAGGACGCGCCCCGGATCGTGATCTCCCACTTGCTCTCGATCACGACGTCGTCGAGCGCCCACACCCCGGTGGCGTGGTCGGCGTCGACCAGGACGAGCTCGGGGTGGTGCATCTTGTGACTCGAGTGGAACGTCTCTTCACCCATCGACCGCCGAAGGAACTCGACGATCGCACCTCGCCCTTCGAAGCTGTACTGGCCGCCGCTGTACTCGGCGATCGCGTCGGGGGTGAAGCACTCCACGATCTCGTCCCAGAGCTTCAGGTCGAGGCACCGGGCGTAGCGGTACTTCAGCATCTTGATCTGCTCGAGCTCGACGAGATCCTCGGGCGTCATCGCAGCGGCTCCTCGGGGTCGGGGAGGCGAGCGTACGTGCCGTCGGGATCGACTCCCCGACGTACTTGACATAACGAGGATTCCCGGCGTTCGCTCGGCGAGCGGGACGGCAGCGCTCAGCCGGCGTCCACGACGTCACGCGCCGCTCCGAGCAGCCACGCGAGCGCCTCCCGCACCTCGACTTCCGACGGCGCTTCCCCGAGATCCCGCTCCACATCGTCGACGGCGCACGCCAGCGCGTACACGGCGTCACGCGTGCGCTCGAGCTGCTCGCGGGTCACGACGAGCTCGTGTTCACCCAGGCCGAGCTCGGCGTGCCGTCGCCGGGCCTCGAACGCACGCTGGCGACACGAGCGCCGGCAGTACCGACGCGGCCGCCCCGTTCCGGCGCGCCGGAAGGTGCGCCCGCACCACGCACACCGCGCCGGTTCGGCTGGGACCGGTGTCTCCCCGAGATACGTCACTGTGACGAATCTACGTGGTGGAGCACCTCGACCGGGTGGATCAGAGGCGGCCGGCGTCGCGCGCGGCCTGCTCGGTCTCGACCAGACGGCGCTCGACGAGATCGAGACCCCGGTCCCAGAAGGCGGGATCAGCGAGGTCGACGCCGACGAGGCGGCCGAGCTCCTCGGGCGGCATCGAGCCACCGCGCCGCAGCAGCTCGAGGTACTGCGGCACGAAGTCGGGGCCCTGCGCCTCGTACTCCGCGTAGACCGACAGCGCGAGCAGCTGCCCGAACGCGTACGCGTAGACGTAGCCGGGCGTCGCGATGAAGTGCGGGATGTACGACCACCACGACCGGTAGCCGTCGGTGATCTCGACCGCGTCGCCGAGCATCGCCTGTTGGGACGCGGTCCAGAGCTCGCCGAACCGCTCCACCGACAGCTCCCCCACCTCGCGACGCTCGGTGTGCACCGCGTCTTCGAAGCGGTTCATCGCGATCTGGCGGAACACGGTCGCGATCTGGTCTTCGAGATTCGACGCGAGCAACGCCAGCCGTTCTGCGGGATCGGTCGTGACGCCGAGCAGGCGACCGAACGTGAGCGTCTCGCCGAAGACGGACGCGGTCTCCGCCAACGTGAGCGGCGTCGACTGGTGGAACACGCCCTGCTCGCGCGCGAGGTACGCGTGCGCCCCGTGCCCGAGCTCGTGGGCGAGGGTCAGCACGTCGCGTCGGGTCGCGGTCCAGTTCAGGAGGAGGTACGGATGGTGCGACGGCACCGTGTACGCGCAGAACGCGCCCGGGCGCTTCCCCGGGCGCACCGGCGCGTCGATCCACGCGTCGGCGAAGAAGAGCTCGACGACGTCGGCGAGGTCGGGTGAGAAGGCTCGGTACGACTCGGCGACGAGCGCGCGGGCATCGTCCCATCCGACCGCGTCTTCGCTCTCGGCGACGGACGCGTTGCGGTCGTAGTCGGCGAGCCGGTCGAGACCGAGCAAGCGCGCCTTGATCGCGTACCACCGCTGCGGGATCGAGTACCGGCCCTGCACGGCTTCGATCAGCGCGCGCACCGACTCGTCGCTCGCCTCGTTGTCGAGGTTGCGGCTCGAGATCCACGTCGCGTGGCGACGGAGGCGGTCGTCGGTCGCCTTGTCGGCGAGCAGCGTGTTGAACACGTACGCGCGAGTGCGCAAGCCCGGCGCGAGCCCGGCGGTGACCGCCTCGGCCGCGGCGCGGCGTTCGGCGCGGTCGGGTGTGTGCAGGCGCGAAAGGCCGGCCTCCAACGAGACACGCGCACCGTCGAGGTCGAGCTCGATGCTGGAGACGAGCTCTTCGAAGAGGCGTTCCCACGCGCCGCGCCCGGTCACCGACTTCTCCGCGAGCACGACCTCTTCCGCTTCGCTCAGGAGGTGCGGGCGGTACCGGCGCAACGATCGCAAGTAGTGGCGGGCGTCGTCGAGACGCGCGTCGCTGAGCAGCGTCTCGACGCGCTCGTCGTCGAGGGCGGCCCACTCCAGCTCGAAGAACACCAGACGGGTCGAGATCGCGATCGATCGCTCCTCGACGCGCTGCATGAGCGCGCCCCGGCTCGGGTCGGCGGTGTCGATGCTGAACGCGAGTCCGGCGTAGTTGCCAGCGCGACCCATGAGGTCGCGCAGCTCGGCGAACCCTGCGACCAGCCCGACGAGGCCGTCGGCGTCGAGATCGGCGATGCGGCCGCGGTAGGTGCTCAGGTGGTCGGTGAGCGCGTCCGCGCGATCGAGCAGCGCCTTCACGCCGGCTTCGCCGGGCTCGGGCAGGAGCGGTTCGAGGTCCCAGCTGATGTCGGGGTCGAGCGTCGTCATCGCGGCGACGCTACCCCGGCACCGGGATCCCGACACCGGCCAGGAACTGGGCGAGGCCGTCGACGAGCGGGTAGGTCCCGAGATCGGTGATCGCGACGAACCGGGCGTCGCGCGCGTCGTCGTCCGCCACGGGCGCTGCGCCCTCGTCGAGGGCCGTCGCGAAGAAATCGAGGATCACGTAGTGGTGCGGGAACGGGTCGGTCCCGATCCGTTCGGTCCAGCCCGCGAAGCCGTCGACCGCGACCTCGAGGCCGGTCTCCTCGCGCACCTCGCGCACCACGGCGTCGGTGAGCCGCTCCCCCACCCCGATCCGACCGCCGGGCACGGACCAGCGGCCGGTCCCCGGTCCCCGGCCGCGCTGCACGAGCAGCAACGCGTCGCCCCGCCGCACGATCGCACCGACGGCGACCTCGATCCGTCGGTCGTCGGCGTCGGTACCGTCGACGTCGGTCACGGGCGCTCGGTGCGGTCGAGCGGGTGGTGCATCACGAGGAGTCGCGCGGTGAACCCGGCACCCTCGAAGAAGTTCTTCGTCGCCCGGTGACCGGGGAGCGCGGCGGCGTCGATCCCGATGCAGCCCCGCTCGTCGCAGTGCCGCACCAGCTCGGCGAGCATCCGCTCGCCCACCCCGACGGCGCGCGCTTCGGGCTCCACGAACAGCTCGGTGATCCTCCCGAGGCGACGCCCGTCGCGCAACGTCTCGACGACGACGATCCCGAAGCCGACGGGGACGTCGTCGATCGTCCCGACGACGACGCGAACGTCGTCGCGTTGCAGCAGTGCCCGCACGCCGTCGGCGAGTGGTTCGGGACGGGCGTCCCGCGCCGCCCACACCTCACCGCCGCGCATCGGTGCGAGCTCGTCGACGAGGAGACGGGCGAGGACCGTCAGCCGCTCGACATCGTCGACCCGTGCGGCGCGCGCGTCCTCCACCTCAGCTCGCGAGCTGGTCGATCTTGCCGAGGATCGTGCGCCGCTTCCGGTGCTCGGCCTCGTAGGCACGTACCGCCGCGAGCTCGTCGGCCGACAGCCCCGCGAGCCGCTCGACCACCTGCGAGGCCGACAGCTCGTCGTAGCCGGGGATCGGCAGGTCGTCACTCGCGCTGACATCGCGCGCGTCGGGTGGGTCGGACGCGATGCGCGGCGGCGCCACCGGCGGCGGGCTCGGTGCTGCGCTGGCGACCCGCGCGTCGGGGGCGGGCGCGTGTCGGGGCGGCGGGGTCGGCGGCGCGGGCGCACCCCCCGGCGTCGGGACGAACGCCGCGACGGACGCGACGACCGTCTCGGCGCGGTCGCGCGCGGTGTCGAACTGGCCGCCGACCCGTCGGCGCAGCTCGGGCACGCCGAACGCCACCGCGATCTGGCCGATGCTGCGCGCGGTGGTCGCCGTCGAGTTCGCCTGCTGCTGGCGGCGGTCGATCTCGGCGCGTCCTCGTGCGACGAGCATGGCGACGACGCTGGGGGTGAAGTCGCGCAGGTAGAGCCCGAGCCCGAGAGGCGCGTAGACGGCCGTTTCGATCGCCTTGCCGAGCCGGTCGGTCGGTCCTTGGCCGGTCATGTCCGCTCCCCTGCCGTCATCGGCGTCGAGTCTACGGACCGTCGTCCGCGCCGGACCGCGACCGCCGCGACCACCGTCGCCACGAGCGCCAGCAACACGATCCACTCGCCGAGGCGGACGTACAGGGTGTCTCCGGTACGGGTCTCGATCTCGCCGCGCACGACCGTGCGCTCGAACAGCTCGGTCGTCGTCTGCAGGTCGCCACCGGCGTCGATGACCGCGGTGATCCCCGAGATCGACGCGTGGAGCACGGGACGGTCGGTCTCCGCGGCGCGCATCCGCGACGCCTGCAGGTGCTGGGCGGAGTTCCCGGAACGGCGGTACGAGCGGTTGTTGGTCGTGACGACGATCGCCTCGGCGCCGTCGCGCACGAGCGGGCGCACCTCGTGCGAGAACGCCGACTCGAAGCAGATGATCGTCGCGACGCGGCGCCCGGCGATCGGGAAGATCCCGGGTTCGTCGCCCGGGGCGTAGTCGCGCGGGATGCGATCGAGGGCGCCGATCCAGTCGTCGAGCACGGCACGGAACGGCACGTACTCGCCGTAGGGAACGAGGTGGCGCTTCGAGTAGGTCCCGACGAGGTCGCCGGACGGGTCGTAGAGGACGTTGAGGTTGTCGGCCCGCCCGTCGGGCGCGTCGGCGGTGGCGTTCGCGAGCACCCAGGCGTCGAGACGCCGGGCGGTCGCGGTGAGCTCGTCGGCGAGGTAGCGATCGACGCGCGGGTCTTCGTCCATGCTCGACTCGGGGAACACGACGAGGTCGAGCGCTTCGGCCGCGTCGAGGTCGCTCGCGAGCCGGAAGTGGCTCTCGGGGAGGTACCGGGCCGCCTCCTCGGCGCGCGTGAGGTCGCGATTGAGGTCGTTGCCCTGCACCATCGCGAAGCGCAACGTGCCCGACACCGACGTGGAGGATCCAACCGTCGCGACGCCGACCAACGGCACCGCGACGACGATCGCGGCGCCGGCGAGCTCCCAGCGGCGCACCCTCGGGGCCCCACGGGACGCGAGGGCCTCGGCGACCGCGGCCTGCAACGCCACGGCCACGAACGAGACGAGCGCGACGCCGCCGAGTGCCGCGAGCTCTCGCGCCGCGGGCACGTCGACGAACGCGACGCCGACCTCACCCCAGGAGAACCCGCCGAAGGGCCAGCGGGCGAGCAGCGCTTCGCCGAGCACCCACACCGCGGCGGTGAGCAGGGGCGAGCGGATGCCGCGCGCCGCGAAGCAGGCGACCAGCGCGGCGACGCCGAGCCAGTAGCAGGCGAGCACCGCGACGAACGGCACGAGGGCGACGGCGCCGAAGTACCACGCCCACGAGACGAGGACGCCGAAGTAGCCGACGCCGCCGACGAAGCCGCTCAGCGCCGCGCCGCGTACCGAGTCTCCCCGCCAGGCGATCACGAGCGGGACGAGCGCGAACCAGGCGATGACGTCCCAGCCCGTCGGTGGGCGGGACAGTGCGAGCAGGACCCCGCTCGCGAGCGCGGCGGTCAGTCGGGCAGCGCGAGCCCGACTCACGCGCAGTCGCGACAGAGCATCCTCTCCTCGTCGGCGAGCTGGTGACGCGGGAGCACCAAGAAGCAGCTCGAGCAGAGGAACTCGCCCGGCCGGCGGGGGACGATCTTGGTGCCGGCTTCGCCGCGGTCGTCGGGCTCTGAGTCGTCCTCGGCCTCGTCTTCGAGGCCCACCTTCGCGGTGCGCTCACGCAGGACCACGTCGAGGGCTTCCTCGACGTCGTCGGGGTGGAGCTCCTCGTCGAGATCGACGATGTCGTCGTCGTCCTCTTCGAGGTCGGCGGTGGTGCCGACAGGTTCCTCGGTCACCACCTCGAGCGGATCCTCGACCTCGTCGACGACGTCGACGACCTCGTCGACGTCGTCGACCAGCAGCTCGTCGTCGTCGTCATCGTCGAAGTCGTCGACGAGCTCCTCGTCGTCGAGGACTTCCTCGTCGAGCACGGCGTCGTCGTCGAACTCGTCGTCGCTCATCGGCGGGGGCTTCTCCGAGCGTGGGGGCTGAGCAGGGTCACAACGGCGCGATGGCGGTGCGCATTCCGGCCGATGTGACCCGAGGGGCTCTCGGGGGCGCGGAGTATATGTCCGCGCCTCGCGCCCGACGGTGCATCACTGGTGCATCACCGACACCGGCCCATCCCCCGACGGGGATGGGCCCAGGAGACCGTTGGGGCCGCTGGGTGGCCCGACCCGCGACCGGCGGGTGGGTTATCGCAACGTTCTCTACTGGGTCTCCTGGACCCCCGCCCGATTGCGTCCCCCCACCGAGGTGTCCGGGCGCACCGCGTCACGCGGTACGACGTCCGAGGCAGGGGCGAGAGGTAGTAGGCCCGACGGATGCCGGTCGTGTCAAGCCGTGCCGGTGCGCCGTGACCAGCACCGACGCGCGTCGCTGCAGGTCACGGGCAACGCGAAAAATCCTCGTGTGTGACGGGTGTCGTCGCGGTCCGCGCGCTCACCCGCGCGCGGCGCGACGATCGGCCGCGGCGCGCTCGGCCGCGAGCCGCTCGAGCTCGTAGACCCCGTGGTCGACGTGACGCATCGTGGCCGCGATCGCGCGATGTCCGGCACGCTCCGCGATCAACGTGTGCATCGCTTGCGCGACGCGGCGATAGCTCGGGTGGCCTTGCGGTGAGCTCCGCAGCTCGCACAGGTGCATCGCCTCGCGCGCGTTCATCTGCATCGCGTAGCGGATGCGGTAGGCGAGCGACACGGCGTACGAGGCCTGCTCGGGGAACTCGTCGGCGAGCGCGTCGTAGAGCTCGGCCGAGCACGCCATCGCGGCCTCGAACCGCTCGGTGAGGCCGGCCTCCGCGACGGCGTCGGGGATCTCGTAGCCGTGGTGCGGTGTGAGCGCCTGCCATTCGATGGTGAGCATCCGGTGGCGTTGCAGGTCGCGGAACGCGCCGTAGTCGCCGAGCACGTCGAAGCGGTAGCCCGTGCGCTCGAAGGCGCGTCCCGGCTTGTGTCGCCGGTTGCTGCGCGCCCCGACGTAGCCGCTGAGCAGAGCGAGACGCTCGTCGGCCGACAACGCCCGGACCCGCTCGAGGAGCTGGTGCTCGGGCAGGTGCGTGTGCGGATAGCAGATCGCCGCGAGGACCTTGTCTTCGCCGTCGGGGTCCCAGTCGACCAACGTCACCTCGTCGACCGGGTCGGGAAGGGGCTCGCCGAACACCCGCTCCACGACGGCCGCGGTCTCATCGCGCGTCTGGCGCAGGTAGTCGCTCCATTCGCCCCCGCGCTCGGGTCGGTCGACGCGCACCAAGAACGACGGGATCACCTTGCGCAGCTCGTCGAGGATGAGCTGCGCGTACTCACGAGCCTCCGGGAGCGGGTGCGCCCGCATCCGCAGCAACAGCGCCTCATAGGCCTGGCCGGTGCCGTAGATGCCGACGTTGGACAGGGTCGCGGCCGGCAGGATCCCCCGCACGGCATCGCACGCCTTGGCCTTGATCGTCTGCTTGTAGACGAAATCGGAGTCGGCGGAGTCCTTCGGGTACCGCTCGCGCGCCCAGTCCATCAGTGCGGGCAGCATCGAACGGTACGTGTCGAAGAGGCGGTCCATGTCGGCGACGTAGCGGGCGCCGAGGCGAGACTCGAGCACGTCGGGGTCACGCCAGTAGCGGTAGCGACCGGACAGTCGGGAGTCGTACGGGATGTAGCGCGTCGACTGCTCGAGGTACGCCATGAGGCGGCCCCACTCGAGCACCTTCGTGAGCACGTTCGACGCCTGCTCGCACGCCAGGTGGACACCGCCGAGCTGCGCCACCGAGTCGTCGCCGTACTCGAAGAACACGCGGTCGTAGAGCTGTTCGGCGCGCACCAGTCCGACCGACGCGTCGACGGTGAGATCGCCGGTGAGGTCGAGGTCGGGGACGAACTCGTCGAGGAAGAGTCGCCGCAAGCTCTTGTCGGACCGCGAGTAGCGCGCGAAGAGCGCGCCCTTCACCACCTCGGGCAGGTTGACCAGGGCGAACACCGGGCGGTCGAGGTTCGTGAAGTACGGCCGGAGCTTCGCTGCTTCCTCATCGGAGAAGTCTTCGACCGCGTACAGCATGGGTCGCCGATCGTAGCCACGGGGCCTCTCGTCACGGTGGGATCCTCGCCGTGGATCGGGGGGTCAGACGACCAGCGAGTACGCACCCGCCAGCACGGCGATCCGGAGCCGCCCGGCGGTGCCCGTCGGCACCCCGTCGACCACGATCGGCACAGGTTCGGACCAATGCACGTCGAACGTCCGACCGGCTGCGACGGCGATGCCCGGGTGCGGGAGGTGCATGCCCGTGGCGAGCCGGCGCCGCAGCTGGGCTCGCTCTCCGCGGCCGACCGCGTAGACCTGCAGCTCGGCGCGGCCGTCGGCCGGATGGCCGCGGGGCACCAGGTCGGCGCCCGCGACGAACTGGCCGACTGCGACGACGACGGTCGTGGCGGGACCCGACCACCGCGGGCGGTCGTCGACGCGGACGGTGCAGCGGCGCGCTCGGCTCCACCGACGCAGGCGCCCGGGTGGCGTGCCCAGCACCACCGCGTTCACGGCCAGGAAGGACCGATCGCCCGAGCCTTCGAGCGCGTCGAGCGGGAGCTCGACGCGTGCATCCCGGTGGTGGGGCCGCATCCCGAGCGCCCGGGCGAGGTCGGATCCGGGCGCCGGCTCGAAGGCGAACCGAGCCCGCGGGTGTGCGCGCACGGCCGCGGCGAGATCGGCGTCGGTGCCGGCGACGGTCGCGTCGGGCGGTCCGGCGGGGGCGCTCCCCCACCCCGTGAGGCTCACGCGGGGACGTCCACCGCGCTCGACGCGGCGACGACGCCCCGCAGGCAGGCATCGGCCGCGCGACGAGCGGTGGCGGCGGTCGCGGGGTCGGGCGCCACCTCGGCGACCTGGCGCAGCAGGTCGATCACCTGCTTCACGTTGCGCACGAAGTCGCCGCCGGTCATCTCCTCGTCCTCGAGGAGGTCGGCGAGCTCGTCGCCGCGCACCCATCCGTGGATCGCGCCCGTGAAACCGGGATCGGGTTGCCGGGTCTCGGGCAGCCGCTCGTCACGTTCGGTCGCGAGCAGGTCGCGCCAGATGCGCTCGATCCCCCGCGCCCGGCGCGCCACCTGGTTCGTGGGCCACCGGCGCGGCGCGACGGGCGCGCTGCCGTCGGCGCCGCGTCGCTCGTACGCGAAGCACGAGACCACCGCCGCGAGCTCGGCCGGCTCCAAGCCGTCGCAGAGACCCTCGCGCAGCGACTCGGCGAGTACCAGGTCGCACTCGGTGTTCAGGCGCGTGAGGAGGCGCCCCGCGTCGGACAGACCCCAGTCCTGGAGGTAGCCCCACGCTTCGAGGACGCCGAGCACCCGATCGAATTGCCGTGCCAACGAGTCGCCGCGCCCGGCGACCCGGCGTTCCGCCCGGGCGATCTCGCGCTCGAGGCGGTCGGCCTGGCCGGCGGCGCGCAGCCGCTGCGCGAGCGACGCCGACCCGTGCAGCGGGTGCTCGGCGAGGTGGCGCTCGAGGACGGCGATGCGCGCGTCGTCGCGACCGATGACGTCGTCGCGTGGGCGCAGCCCGTGCATGGCTTCGACGGTCGCGCGCTGGAACGCGGCGTTGCGGGGGGCGAACGGGCGCGGGAGTGTGATCGTCCCGAGCTTGCGCACCCCGCCGCGGAAGTCGGACGCCGCGAGACGGACGAGCTCTCGCCGCGCGTTCAGCGCGAGGACCCGTGGCACCCCCCGGCCACGCTCCTGGCGCAGCACCGCGACGCGACCGCCGCGCCGGGGGAGGTCGAGCACGTCGCCGGGTCGCAACGATTCGAGCCGACCGCCTCGCTCCGCGCGCTCGGCCCGCCGGGCGGCTTCGAGCTCGCCGACGATCGTGCGGTAGCCCTCGAGGTCGCCGTCGCCGGCTTCGACACTCTCGCGGGTGCGCCGCAGCTGGTCGCGCAGCCGCTCGAGCTGGCGTTCGAGCCCGACGACGTCACGATCGGCGTGGTACTGCGCGAAC
The DNA here is from genome assembly GCA_036277635.1 of Acidimicrobiia bacterium. Lineage (GTDB taxonomy): Bacteria > Actinomycetota > Acidimicrobiia > IMCC26256 > PALSA-610 > DASUMP01. The sequence goes on from DASUMP010000078.1 coordinate 23,020, forward strand.
GACAGGTTGAGGAGGTGTCGGGCCTGATCGGCGGGATAGCGCTGGACCAGGTTCGCGGCCATGTTGTACGTGGGTCGGAACACCGACGTCAGCGCGTACGTCCGTCGCGACGCGAGCGCGGCCACCTGTTCGAACGCCACGAACGGATCCCAGAGCACCACGACGTGGCCCACGGTGTCGATGCCGCGACGACCGGCGCGCCCGGCGAGCTGCGTGTACTCGCCCGGGGTCAGGAACTCGTGGTGTTCGCCGGTGAACTTCGACAGCTTCTCGATCACCACGGTGCGCGCGGGCATGTTGATGCCGAGCGACAACGTCTCGGTGGCGAACACGACGCCGAGCAGCCCGGACGCGAACGCTTCTTCCACCGCCTCCTTCATCGGCGGGACCATCCCGGCGTGATGCGCGGCAAGTCCCGCCTCGAGTCCTGCGAACCACGAGTCGTACCCGAGCACGTCGAGGTCGTCGTCGCTCAACCCGGCCGTCTTCGCTTCCGCGATGCGGCGCAGCGCGCTTCGTTGCGCGCTGTCGGTGAGGCGAACGCCGGCCGCGAGGCACTGCTCGACGGCCCGGTCGCACCCGACGCGACTGAACACGAACACGATCGCCGGGAGCATGCGTTCCTCGGCGAGGCGCTCCACCACCTCGCTGCGCCACGGCGTGTACAGGCGTGGCCGCTGCCCGGCCCGTCGTCGCGGCGCGTGGCGCCCGTCGAGGCGTGCCGCGACCGGGTTCGGGCGCAGCTCGCCGTCACCCTCGTCGACGAACGTCGGGAGGAGCTGCAGTCCGGCATCGCTGCGATCGCCGACGAGGTAGAGGTGCTGCAGCTCGATCGGACGGCGCTCCTCGATGATCACCGCGGTCGCGCCTCGCACCGTACGGATCCAGTCGGCGACCTCCTCCGCGTTCGACACCGTCGCGGAGAGCGCGACGAGCGCGACGTCGTGCGGCAAGTGGATGATCACCTCTTCCCACACCGCGCCGCGATAGCGGTTCTGGAGGTAGTGCACCTCGTCGAGCACCACGTACTGCAAGCCGGCGAGCGCCGGCGAGTCCGCGTAGATCATGTTGCGGAGCACTTCGGTCGTCATGACCACGATCGGCGCGTCGCCGTTGATCGAGTTGTCGCCGGTGAGGAGACCCACGTTCGCGCCGCCGTGCTCGCGGGCGAGGTCGCCGAACTTCTGGTTCGACAGCGCCTTCAGCGGCGTCGTGTAGAAGACCTTTCCCCCGGACGCCCGAGCGCGCGCCACCGCGTACTCGGCGACGACGGTCTTGCCCGCGCCGGTCGGCGCGGCGACGAGCACCGACCGACCTTCGTCGAGCGCGTCGAGGGCCTGGTGTTGGAAGCGGTCGAGTGGGAACGGCCGGTCGGCTTCGAACGTCCGTCGCAGCTCGCCCGCCGTCACGGGCTGGTGGTCGCCGTGGGCTCGGAGGACGCACTCGTCGACGGTGGAGTCGACGTCACGGCGGTCGTCGGAGTGGCGGACGCGGTCGTCGGCGGGGTCGTGGTGCCGCCGTCGCCGTCGCCGTCGATGATGATGTCGCCCGGCGTCGGAGCGAACGGATCCCGGGGGGTGTGCCGGAGGAGTCCGCCGGGCCAGACGATGCCGCCGACCACCGCCGCTACCGCGATCACCGCGGCACCGCCGACGAGCCACGGCACCGGTCGGTCGCGACGCTTCGAGCGCGGGCGGAGGACGAACCAGACCGTCGAGACGACGGCGAGCACCACGAGCGCGACGAACCACGTCGCGCGGGGCTGACGATCCGCGATGCCTCCGGGGCGCAGCATCCAGATCGCGAACGCGGTGGCAGCGACCGCGACGACGCTCGCGCCGATCGCGACCACGACGTCGCGACGCGAGCGCCGCTTCACCGGCGGTGCGTGGCGGAGTCGGCGTCGGCTGCTCATCGCTTCAAGATCCTTCCGATGATGATCACTGCTTCGTAGAAGATGTAGAGCGGCACGGCCATGAACAGCAGCGTGTACGGGTCCTGGCTCGGTGTGATCACCGCCGACGCGGTGACGATGCCGACGAGCGCCCAGCGGCGGGTGCGGCGCAGGGTATCGGTACTCACGACCCGGGCGAGGAGCAAGAACATCAGCAAGACCGGGAACTCGAACGCCGCCCCGAACGCGAGGATGATCAGCGTCACGAGCGACAGGTACTTCCCGGCCGACAGCAACGGCTGCAGCTCACCGCCCGTGATGTCGTTCACCAGGAAGTCGAGCGCGCGGGGCAAGGTGACCCACGCGAGGACGGCGCCGCCGGCGAACAGCACGAGCGACACGAGCACGAACGGCACGGCCCACCGCTTCTCGTTGCGATGGAGCCCCGGCGTGATGAAGCGCCACAGCTGCCAGAGCAGCACCGGCATCGCGAGCGCGATGCCGCCGTACGTCGCCACCTTCAGCCGGACCAGGAACGCCTCGGCCGGTTCGGTGAAGATGAGCTGCTGGCCGTCGGGGTTCTCAGGGGACGAGGTGACGTCGGCGTAGGGCCCCTGCAGGAAGTCGATGATCGGCGCCCACAACGAGAACACGACGATCGCGCCGGCGACGACGGCCAGTGCACAGATGATGATGCGGCGGCGCAGCTCGGCGAGATGCTCGATGAGCGTCATCGCGCCGCCGGCGTGCTCCTCGTCGGTGGTGTCGGTGCTCACGATGGGCTAGCTGAACGATCCCGGCGGACCCTCGAAGCCCCGGTCGACGGGCTCGGGCGGAGGCGGCGCGTCGTCGTGGTCGGGTTCGGGCGCCCGAGGGGTGCCGGGCCGCCGCGGCACGTCGGCGTCGTCGCGCAACGTGTCGGCGAGCTCGCGCCGGACGGTGCCCTGGACCCGGCGGAACTCCCGCATCGCGCCGCCGACCTGCCGGCTGACTTCGGGGAGGCGCGACGGACCGAACACCACGAGGGCGAGGACCAAGATGACGAGGATCTCTGCGGGACCGAGGCTCATGGCTCCCACGCTCCGGGGGCCGGCACCCGCTGATGCTACTGCGGCCCTGCGGTGTGGCTGCGCCGGTGGAGCTCGACGAGCCGGGCCTGCGCCTCGGCGGTGTCGGCACGCAACGCCAGCAACGCCTGGGCGAGCTCGCGGCCGAGGTCGTCGAGCGCACGGACCGCGTCGCCGCCGCGCCGGTGGACACCCCGCACGAGCGCGAGGAGCACGACGACGGCGAGCGCCTCCACGGCGAGGACGACGAGCCAGGGGGTCATCGGCCGGACGCTAGTGGTCGCGCGAGGTGGACTCGCGGGCGACGAGGGCGACGAGGTCGTCGAACCAGCCGTCGGTCTGGAGCAGCAGGTGGAAGTCGAGGAGGTCGTCGGGCGCGAACAGCTCGCCGACGTGCGCCTCGGTCAGCTCGGGAGGCAGACGCCACACCTCCATGTGCACGCCGCTCGACACGAGCAGGTCGACGATGCGTCGACTCGCGTCCTTCGCGACCGCGACGCGGCACTCGGGGCACCGGAAGCAGTACGAGCCGCGCTCGTCGTCGGCGCAGACGCGCACGGTCAGCTCGGTCGCCGACAGCTGCACGTCGCCGCAAGTGGGGCAGTTCGCCCGGATCGTGGTCACCGTTCTCCCGTCCCTCAGTCGCCTCCCGACGGTGATGTTCTTTTCGGCACCCCCCCGGGGGCGCTTGAGGTACCGGGCCCGGTATGGGTCTCCCGACCCAGCCCGTTCCAGCGCGACCATGGGCGCATGCCGATCGGATTCGCGCACCGGGGCGCCCGGCTGGAGGAGCCCGAGAACACCCTCCCCGCGTTCCATCGCGCCCTGGATGCCGGCGCCGGCGGGCTCGAGACGGACGCGTGGCTCTCCGCCGACGGCGAGGTGGTGCTGGTCCACGACGGCGTGGTCGGGCGCGGGTTGCGGCGCCGGCGGGTCGCCGAGCTGACCGCCGCGCAGCTCGCCGAACGTGACATCCCCCGCCTCGTCGACCTCTACGACCAGCTCGGCACGGCCTTCGAGCTCTCGGTCGACGCCAAGGTCCCCGAAGTCGCGTCCACGCTGGTCGAGGTCGCCACTGCGTACGGCGCCGCCGAGCGGTTGTGGGTCTGCTCCCCCGCCGTCGAAGTGTTGGTGGGGATCCGCGACCGCGGCGCTCGTCTCGTCCATTCGCCGCCGTTCCGCCGCCTCGTGACGGAGTCGTTGGAGCGTCACGCGGCGAACCTCGCGGCGATCGGGGTCGACGCGATCAACTTCCACCACACGGAGTGGACCGCGGGTCTCGTCTCGCTGTTCCATCGCTTCGACCGGCTCGCGTTCGCGTGGGACGCGCAAGAGGTGCGCCACCTGCGCGCGGTGCTGCAGATGGGCGTCGACGCCGTCTACTGCGATCGTCCGGATCGCCTCGTCGCGACGATCGGCGAGTGGACGGCCGACGCCGAGCGCGACTGAGCGGTCAGAGGCGCCGGGTCAGAGGAAGTCGAAGCGCGAGAGCGGCCACAGGCGGACGAAGACCCGGCCGACGATCGTCGACTCCGGGATCGGACCGAACACGGTGGAATCGCGCGACGCGAGGCGGTTGTCGCCGAGCATGTAGTAGGTGTCGGCGGGGACCTCGAACGCGGGGATCTCCTTCGAGATCGTTCCCTCCGGCAGGTAGGGCTCCTCGAGCAGGTCGCCGTCGATGTAGATGCGGCCGTCCCGGCCTTCGATCGTCTCGCCCGGCAAACCGATCACGCGCTTCACGAGGTCGCGGATCTCCTCGGTCGCCTGCCCGGGTGGTGCTTCGAACACGACGATGTCGCCGCGGTGCACGTCGTGGAGGCGGTACGACAGCTTGTTCACGAGGACTCGGTCGCCTTCTTGGAGCGTCGGCACCATCGAGTCCGACGGGATGTAGAAGGCCTGGACGACGAACGCGCGCAGGACGAGCGCGAGTGCGATGGCGCCGATCACCAGCAACGTCCACTCGATGAGCTGGCGGGTGCCGTGCTTGCGCCGGCGCCGGCGCGCGACCTCGGCGGCGGGGAGCGCTTCCCGTTGCGCCTCTCGCTGCGCACGTGCGGCGCGCAGCGGCCCTTCGTCGATCTCGGCGGCGTCGCGCCCGACCGCCGGGCGGACGCCCGGATCGTCGCCGACCCCGCTCGGTACGCGATCGGGCTCGCCGCGTGTGCTCGCCTCGTCCACGGGCAGCCAGTCTCCTACGCCCGGACCGGCCGGCCCGATTGGGGTCGACCGTACCGCCTCAGCACTCGCGCGGCGGCACCCGCCGCAGTGGCGCGAGCGTCCGGTGGCGCTTCGACGCGTGCGCTCGGGCCGAGTCGCAGCAGGAGCCGTTCGAGCCAGGCCGGTTCGGTGACGACCAGGGTGACGCGCAGCGCGCCGCCCTCGAGCGGTTCGACCGTCTCGGTCGGCGCGACTTCCGGGAGCCACGCGGCGTTCGGTTGGAGCACCAGGGTGACCCGCGGGTCGTCGGCACCGGGCTGGAACACCGACGGCGAGTCGAGCGCCGCGTCGTCGTCGGCACGCTCGAAGTGCTCACCGGTGCACCGCAACGCGCGGATCCGGTCGACCCGGAACAGGCGCTCGTCACCGGCGCGGTGGCAGTACGCGGGGACGTACCAAGCGCCGAGCGCGTAGAACGGCGCGGCCGGGTCGACCACCCGCGTCAGCACCTCGTCGCGGTTCGCCGACCAGTAGTCGATCTCGACTCGCTCGCGAGCATGCGCCGCCGCGCGCACCTCGGCCAGCAGCTCGGGCGCGGCGACGTCGACGTCGACGTCGGGCGCGCGCAGGACGTCGGCGAGCTTGTCGACCGCGCGCGCGAGGGCGCCGTCGGGTTCCGAACCGGGGACCGCGAGCAGCGCTCGCGCCGCGGCGAGCAGGGCGAGACCTTCGGCTGGCGTCATGCGCAGCGGGCGGCGGAAGTAGTCGGCCAGTCGTATCGTGACCCGCCCCTCGTCGTCGCGCTCCACGTCGAGGTAGTCACCCGGGCTGTACGGCGGGACGCCGACCATCAACGCGAGGTCGAGGTCGGAGTCGAGCTGGCGCTCCGAGATGCCGAAGCGCCGTGCGATCTCACTCGTGTGCGTGCCGGGGTGTGCAACGATCCACGGGACGAGGGCGAGGATGCGCCGGACCTCGTGTTCGGCGACCGGTCGGGGGCTCATGCCGGCTCCTCGACGAGCGCCTCGAGCCACGCGATCACCTCGTCGCGCAACGCCGGCGGCGACACCACCTCGGCGTGCTCCAAGAAGCCGAACACGAAGTCACGGAATCCGCTGCGATCGATCACCGGGAACGTCACCCGGACGCTGCCGTCGGGGAGGTGCTCCCACGCCGCGTCGGCGTCGGCGAGCGCGACCTCGAGCCCGGCGGTGTGCCCGGCGTCGACGACGATCGTGGCGTCGACCGGTTCGTCGTCTCCGAACATCCACGGGTGCTCGGTGAGGTGCTCGTCGGCGCGGAAGTCGGAGGGCACCTCGAAGCGCTCGGTGGCGTCGACCTCGACGTCGTCGATGCGATCGGCACGGAACGACCGGACCGCGCCGCGACCGCGGTCGAGCCCGACGACGTACCACCGACCGCGGCGCGACGCGAGGGCCCATGGTTCGAGCTCCCGCCGCTCGCCCCGATGGACGAACGTCACCGTGGCGTGTCGACGCGACGCGTCGAAGAGATCCGCGAGTGCTGGTGCGAGCGGCAACGACGCGATGGGTGACGCCATGGCCGCACCCAGCGCACCGAGCTTCTGCAGCGCACCCTCACCCTCGTGGGCGCCGAGCGACACCGCGCTCAGCGCGATGCGCAGCGCCGCGGTCTCCTCCGCGCTCAGGTCGGGGTCGGGCAGGTAGTAGTCGTCGGGGCGGACGCGGTAGCCGAGCTCGCCGCTCTCGCCGGTGGCGATCGGCTCCACCGTGAGCGGCACGCCGAGCCCTCGCAGCGTCTCCTTGTCGCGCTCGAACGAACGCCGGCTCGCGCTCGGGTCGGTGGGATAGCCCGAGACCTGCGCGACGATCTCGTCGCGGGTGAGCGGGCGCTGCGCGTCGAGCAACAAGGCGAGCAGGTTGAGCAGCCGTTCGAGGCGGCTGGGTCCGTCAGTCACTCAGCGATGCTAAGGCGCGGGCACGCGCGCAGCGGCGAGGGTCCCGGCCGCTGCCGCGCAGGCGAACAGCACCGGATCCTCCGCCGCGGGACGTCCCATCGAGACCACGTGCAGGTCGTGATGCGCGAGCAGCGCGACCGCGTCGGTCGGGGTCACGGCCACGACATCGTGGCGATCCGCGATCCCGCCGGCGTCGAGGTCGGCGCGCACTCGACGCTCTGCGGCGCCGCCGAGCGCGGGTACGGCCACGAGCACCCGGCTGCGACACGCGATCGCGAGGGCAGTGATCGAGTGGTGCGATACACCTTGGTGACGCGGACGCGGGTCTGCGAACGAGACCCGGAGGCACGCGATCGGAACCCCGCCGAGCGACGCGGCCGCGTCGAGGACCGGACCGACCTCGATCCCCGAGAAACCGAGGCGCGTCCCGGTTCCCACGATGCCGGGGCCCATCGCGACGATCGTGGCGTCGGCGCGGACGATGTGACGCGCCACCGCGAGCGCCGAGTGCACCGAGACCGCCTCGTAGTCGCCGCCGAACGCGTGTCCGCACGTGATCGTCGCGTCGAGCAGGCGCCGCGCGCGCAACGCGGCCACGAGGTCGGACAGCGCGAGCGGGAGCGCGGCGCCATCGGTCATGACGTAGGCGAGCCGGGCGGCGGGTGCGGCCTCCTTGAACGCGGCCGCGATCGCAGGCACCTGGCTGTGGAGCGGCGCGGCCACCACCGGCATGCCGTCGATCGACGTGACCTCCGCGAGCTCGGTCCAGTGCTCCTCGCTGCTGCCGACGTCGGCCTGCAGGCTCGTGTAGCGCGACTTCATGATGTGCCCGGGCCCCGCCTCGGCCCACGCGTCGCGACGCAGGTTCCAGTGCACGACGTGCCATCCGCCCGTCCCCAGTCCGAGCTCGACCGCGGTGGTGTTGACCACCACGTCGTCGTCGACGGCGACGTCGCCCGTCAGCTGCGTCAGGACGTACGCCCGCTCGGGGCCCTGCCCGAGTTCGACCTCGACGCGCTGCAGGCCCGGTCGTTCCTCGAGGAGCCGGAGCACTCGCCCGGTGCGGAACGACGGCATGACCCAGGTCCGTGACGAACGGTCAGAGCGACGCGATGAGTCGCTCGACGCGCTCGTCGCGCGACTTGAACGGGTCCTTGCAGAGCACGGTGCGTTGGGCCTGATCGTTGAGCTTCAAGTGCACCCAGTCGACCGTGTAGTCGCGCTTGCGCTCCTTGGCACGCTTGATGAACGCCCCCCGGAGTCGTGCTCGCGTCGTCTGCGGGGGGTTCGAGATCGCGTCCGTGATCTCCTCGTCGGTGACCATGCGATCGACGAGCCCGCGCCGCTCGAGCAGGTAGTACAGCGATCGCGACTTGCTGACGTCGTGGTACGACAGATCGAGCAGCGACACGCGTGGGTGCGTCAGCGGCAGGTCGTGCTTCGCCCGGTAGGCGTCGATCATGTGGTACTTCACCACCCAGTCGACCTCGGTCCGCAGTGTGAGCGGATCCTTCTCGAGATGCGTCATCACGTGTTGCCACATCTCGAGCGCCTGCTGCTCGAGCGGGGGTAGCCCACGTCGCTTCGCGAACCGCAATGCTCGGGTGAGGTACTCGGACTGGATCTCGACGGCCGACAGCTCGCGCCCGTTCGCGAGGCGGACCCGCCGTTTGCACGTGATGTCGTGGCTGATCTCGCGGATCGCCCGGATCGGGTTCTCGAGGGTCAGGTCGCGCCACGGCGCGCCGTCGTCTTCGAGCATGCGCAAGATGATCGACGTCGCGCCGACCTTGAGGAACGTCGCGTACTCGCTCATGTTCGAGTCGCCGACGATGACGTGCAAGCGGCGGAAGCGCTCCGCATCGGCGTGGGGCTCGTCGCGAGTGTTGATGATCGGTCGCGACCTCGTCGTGGCGCTCGACACGCCCTCCCAGATGTGCTCCGCGCGCTGCGCGATGCAGAACATCGCGCCGCGTGCCGTCTGGAGCACCTTGCCGGCGCCCGCGTACACCTGCCGGCTCACGAGGAACGGGATGAGCACGTCGGTGAACTTCGAGAAGTCGCCGTCGCGCTCCACGAGGTAGTTCTCGTGGCAGCCGTACGAGTTGCCGGCCGAGTCGGTGTTGTTCTTGAAGAGGAACACCTCGCCCCGGATGCCCTCTTCGCGGAGCCGCTGCTCCGCGCTGTGGACGAGTCCCTCGAGGATCCGCTCCCCCGCCTTGTCGTGCACGACCAGATCGCGGATCGAGTCGCACTCGGGCGTCGCGTACTCGGGGTGGCTCCCGACGTCGAGGTAGAGCCGCGCGCCGTTCTCGAGAAACACGTTGCTCGACCGGCCCCACGACACGACCCGGCGGAACAGGTATCGCGCGACCTCGTCCGGACTGAGTCGCCGTTGGCCGCGGAGCGTGCAGGTGACGCCGTACTCGTTCTCGAGTCCGAAGATCCGCCGTTCCACTCGCGGCGAGTGTACGGGGCGGTCCTGCGTCGGCCGGGCCGCCGCGCTCAGGCGCCCGCGAGCGCGGCGTCGAGCTCGGCGTCGCGGACGCGCCGGAACGCCCGCCGTGGGCGCGTGCGCTCGAGCAGCGCGACTTCGATCTGTTCCGCGCCGAGCGGTCCCTCCGTGGTGCCGAGCGCCTTGGCACCGAGACGGATCGCGGCGCCGAGGTCGAGTCCGTCGGCGTACTCGGCCCGCACGGCTTCGCTGATCGCTTCGGCCTGGCCCCCGAGGACGGAGAACCCCTGCTCGTCCATCACCGTGCCGTCGTAGAGGATGTGGAACAGCTCGTTGGGCTCGTCACCCCGCCCCACTTCGGCGATGAGCAGCTCCACCTCGTACGGCTTCATCTCGTGCGTGAACACCTGACCGAGCGTCTGCGCGTAGGCGTTCGCGAGCTCGTTCGCCGTGACGTCTTCGCGGGAGTACGCGAAGCCCTTCATGTCGGCGTGCCGCACGCCGGCGACCTTCAGCATCTGGAACTCGTTGTACTTGCCGACCGCCGCGAACGCGATGCGGTCGTAGATCTCGCTGATCTTGGAGAGCGTGCGCGACGGGTTGTCGGCGACGATGACGATCCCGGCCGCGCATTCGAGTGCGACGAGGCTGCGCCCGCGTGCGATGCCCTTGCGCGCGTAGTCGGCACGATCCTTCATCACCTGTTCGGGTGAGACGTAGAACGGCATGCTCACGTGGCGTCACCCCCGCGCTCCGGGCCGCCGAGCAGGGCTTGGGCGCGCTGTTCGACTTCGTCGTCGGTGAACTGGCGGTACGCGTCGGCGTCGATGAGCGCGATGGTCGGGAAGATCCGCCGCACGAGGTCGGGTCCTCCGGTGGCGGCGTCCTCGTCGGCGGCGGCGAACAGCGCTCGCAGCGCGAGCTCGATCACCGCGTCGGCGCTCATGCCTTCGGTCCACGCGGCCTTGATCCAGTTGCGGGCGTGGATGCTGCCCGATCCCTGGGCCTGGAAGTCGAGCTCCTCGTAGCGCCCGCCGGTGACGTCGTAGCTGAACACGCGTCCCCGGTCACGGTGGTGGTCGTAGCCGGCGAACAGCGGGACGACGACGAAGCCGACCATCGCGGCCTGCAGGTTGGCGCGCACCATCTGGCCGAGCTGGTTCGCCTTGCCCTCGAGGCTGAGCGCGGAGCCCTGCACCTTCTCGTAGTGCTCGAGCTGGGTCTGGAACAGCCGCACCATCTCGACCGCCGGGCCCGCGGCACCGGCGATCGCGACGCCGGAGTGGTCGTCGGCGGGGAAGACCTTCTCGATGCGGCGACTCGCGATCATCATCCCCGCCGTCGCTCGCCGGTCGCCCGCCATGAGCACGCCGTCGGCGTAGCGGATCGCGACGACCGTCGTGCCGTGCACGATGTCGACGCCGGGCGCACCGCCGCTCCCGGTGTGCTCACCGAGCGCTCCTCCGGGGAGCTGGTGGGGAGCGGTGCGCCGGAGCAGCTCCATGAACGAAGGTCCGGGATCGATCCCGGGCGAGTACAGCGGCAGCGGGGTGTCCATCGAGCGGCGAGCCTACCGCCGGGCCACCTCAGCTCCGGGTGAGCACCGCCGCCCGCTCACGCGCGAGCCGCCCGAGCTCGTCGCGTGCAAACACCGAGTCGCGATCGTCGACGCATTCACCAGCCGAGGAGGTGAGACAGGGAAGAGACCGTTTGGACAAACGGTCTATTCGCCCCCTTTTTGCACATAGCTTCGTACAAATTCCTCGGCGTTGTCCTCGAGGACGGAGTCGATCTCGTCGAGAAGGTCGTCGATGTCGTCCTTCAATTTCTCGCCGCGCTCGACGGGCGCGGCGACCTCTTCGACGACCTCTTCCCGCTCCTTGGGGGCGGGCTTCTGCTTGCGTTCCCGCTCGGCCATCCGGACCAGACCTCCTAGGTCGACGCCAGGCGCTCGATGAGCTGCGACGGCGTCGTCACCTCTGCGAACAGCTGCTCGACGTGCTCCTTGCTACCACGCGTCGGTTCCATCATCGGGATCCTCCGCAGGGGGTCGCTGCCGACGTCGAGCACGAGGCTGTCCCAGTTGGCGGCGACGACGGAGTCGGGCCAACGGGCGAGGCAGGTCCCCCGGAAGTACGCCCGGGTCGTGGCCGGCGGCTCGGCCATCGCTCGCAGCACCGCGTC
>DASUMP010000079.1:0-12050 GCA_036277635.1 Acidimicrobiia bacterium
CCGCCAGCTCGCCGACGCAGGCGCCGACGCGCTCGAGCTCAACGTGTACGGCGTCGCCGCCGACCCGACGGTCAGCGGTGCCGACATCGAGCACGCGCTGCTCGACCTGCTCGACGACGTGCGGGCCACCGTGACGGTGCCGCTCGCGATCAAGATCGGCCCGTTCCACAGCTCGCTCGCGCATTTCGCGCGCGAGCTCGAAGCGCACGGCGCCGACGGGATCGTGCTCTTCAACCGGTTCGTGCAGCCCGACATCGATCTCGACCGCCTCGCGGTCGTGCGCGGAGTGCGGCTCAGCACGGCGAGCGAGCTGCTGCTCCCGCTGCGATGGACCGCGCTGCTCCGGCCCCACGTGCGGGCGTCGTTGGCCCTCACGACCGGTGTGCAGGAGTGGGCCGACGCGGTGAAGGCGATCCTGGCGGGCGCCGACGTCGCGATGACCGCGTCGGCAGTGCTGCGCCACGGACCCGCCCACCTCGCCTCGTTCGTCGCCGGCGTCGAGCGGTGGCTCGACGAACGGGGCTACGACTCGGTGCGGCAGGCCCGCGGCAGCCTGTCGTCGGCCAACGTCGCCGACGCGAGCGCGTACGAGCGCGCGCAGTACGTGGAGACCTTGCTGCACACGACGCCGATCGACTGAGCCGCCACCGCGACGATCACACGCGCTCGTAGCGGTAACCGACGCCTCGGACGGTGACGATCGCAGTGGGGTTCGCCGGATCACGCTCGACCTTCGAGCGCAAACGCTTGATGTGCACGTCGAGCGTCTTGGTGTCGCCGTAGTAGTTCGGGCCCCACACCCGGTCGATCAGCACGTCGCGCGTGAGGACCCGTCCGGCGTTCGCCATGAGCAGCTCGAGCAGCTCGAACTCCTTGAGCGGCAGCGCCACGGCCTCCGACCGCACGAACGCCTCGTGGCGCCCGACGTCGAGCTTCACGTCGCCGACCTCGAGCACGTCGAACGCGTCGGCGTCGGCGTCGTCGCCGATCGGGCTCCGCCGCAGCGCCGCGCGCACGCGCGCGATCAGCTCGCGCAGGCGGAACGGCTTCGACACGTAGTCGTCGGCACCGATCTCGAGGCCCACGACCGCGTCGATCTCGGCGTTGCGCGCCGTGACCATGATGATCGGCACCCGAGAACGCGATCGGATCTCACGACACACGTCGATGCCCGAGATCTTCGGGAGCATCACGTCGAGGAGGATCAGCGCCGGACGGGTGGCGTCGAAGCGGGCGATCGCTTCCGGGCCGTCGGCCGCGGTCTCGACGAGGAACCCTTCGCGCTGCAGCGCGACGGAGAGCGCGTCGCGATACGACGGTTCGTCGTCGACGACGAGGATGAGCGGCGGGTCGGCCATCAGGACGCCTCGGAGAGATCGCGCGCGGTGCCCGCACCGAGCGGGAGCGTCAGGCTGAACACCGATCCCTCACCTTCGCGTGACGACACCGTCACTTCGCCGCCGTGCGCCTGCACCACATGGCGCACGATCGACAGACCGAGTCCGGTTCCGCCGGTGTCGCGAGCGCGGGCGCGGTCGACGCGGTAGAAGCGCTCGAAGATGCGTTCCAGGTCGCGCGTCGGGATCCCGATCCCGTGGTCGCACACGTCGATGACGACGCGCCCGTCGGCGACTCGCGTGAGCACCTCCACGGGGTGGCCAGGCTCCGAGTACTTGACCGCGTTGTCGAGCAGGTTCACGAGCGCGGTGACCACCTGCCGCCGATCGCAGGCGATCTCGAGGTTCACGAGCGACCCCATGGCGCGCACCGGCACCCCGGCCGCGTCAGCGGTGGCGCTCACGTCTTCGATCGCTTCACCCACGAGCAACGCGACCGGGATCGGTTCACGGGTCGGCGTCTCTTGTGCCTCGACGAGACTCAGGTCGAGCAGGTCGTCGACGATGCGCGCGAGGCGATCGGCTTCGCGCGACACCCGCTCGGCCAGCCGCTGCATGATCGCGGGGTCGGCGCCGCTCGCCATCGTCTCGGCCAGCACCGCGAGCGCTCCGATCGGGGTCTTCAGCTCGTGCGAGACGTTGGCGACGAAGTCGCGCCGGACGCTCTCGACGCGACGGGTGTGGGTGACGTCGCGGGTGAGCGCGACCGCGCCGACGATCGTGTGCTCGTGCACGAGCGGGAACGCACGGACGAGCAGCACCCGCCGGGGCGGCCCGTAGAGGCGCAGCTCGCGCTCGCCGGCCTCGCCGCCGAGCGCGCGCTCGACGAGCTCGGCGATCGCGTCCTCGGCAAGGGCGTCGGCGTGCCGGGCTTCGTGGAAGCGCTCGGCCGCCGAGTTGCGGGCCACGGCGACCCCGTCGGCGCGCACCACGAGCACCGCGTCGGTGACCGCGTCGAGCGCGAGCCGCAGTCGGGTGGCGTCGGCATCGTGGCGACGTGCCGCGTCGATGGCCTCCTCGAGCAGCGCGAGACCCTCACCGCGAGCGCCCGCATGCGCATCGGCCCGCTCGGCGATCGCGAGCAACGCGCGCGCCCGGCTCTCGAGCCGGCGCCGGTCGAGCAGTGCGGCGGCCGCGACCACGACCGACGCGATGGCCACGACGACGGCGGTACCGATGACCAGTGCGCTCATGGCGCCGTGCACGGTACGGAGCGGAAGTGGCGCATCGGTGTGGACCCCGTTGACGCAGGGTAGCGTCGCGGTGAACAACTGGTGGAGTGTCCACAGGCGTGCACGAGCCGTCGGGCACCATGCACTCCATGGCCATCGCACGCGGTCGAGGAGACACAGCCCCCGTGGAAGAGATCCGCAAGCACTTCCACGACCAGCTCGGCGAGCTGCGCACCGACATCGTGCGCGCCGCGGCCATGACCACCGAGCTGATCGCCGCCAGCACCCGGGCCCTGCTCGACAAGGACCTGTCGGTGATCGACCGGGTCATCGCCGACGACCGCGCGATCGACGAGCTCGACCTGTCGATCGAGGGCCGGGCCCACCTCCTCATCGCCCGCCAGCAACCGACAGCGGGCGACCTGCGCCTGCTGCTCGCCGTGTTGCGGATGCTGCACGAGATCGAGCTCACGTCGGATCTCACGGTGTCGATCTGCAAGGCGGCCCGCCGGCTCTACAACGCCGAGCTGACCCCGAAGATCCGCGGGATCCTCGACGCCATGGGCACCCAGGCGGGCGACCAGATGCGCACCGCGATCGACGCGTTCGTCGACGAGGACGTCAGCCTCGCCGACGCGCTCACCGACATGGACGACGTCATGGACGACGCGCAGAAGGACTTGTTCCGCGCGATCTTCGACGCCGGCGCCACCGACGAAGCGTCGCTGCAACGCGCGGTGGAGATGGCGCTCGTGGGTCGCTACTACGAGCGCATCGCCGACCATGCGGTGCAGATCGGTCGGTGGGTACGGTTCATGATCACCGGCACCCTGCCCGAACCGAAGGAGCACGCGCTCGGTCCGCTGCCGGGCGACGATGGCGGCGCTCAGCGGACTTCCGACGCGAGGTAGCTCGCGTCGCCGGTGAGCAGGTACCGGAGCCGCTCCCCGATCACCACCGCGTGGTCGCCGATCCGTTCGAGCGACCGGCCCACGAGCACCGCAGCGATCGCGACGGCCGTGGCGTCGGCACCGTCGAGCGCGAGCAGTCGGGTGAGCAGCGTCGAGTACTGGCCGTCCATGCGCCGCGCGCGCGCGACGAGAGCGAACGCGCGGTCGAGATCGCGCGTCGCCCACGCCTCCACCGCGATCTGGTAGCTCGTGCGCGCCACGTCGCCCATCTCCTGGAGCGTCGCGAGCACCTCGCGGTTCGCGGCGAGCAGCTCGTAGGCGTCGACCTGCTTCACCACGCGCAGGCTCAGATCGCCGATGCGTTCGAGCTCCTCGAGGATTCGCAACACCGACACCAACAGGCGCAAGTCGGAGGCGACCGGCGACTCGCGCGCGATCAGGTCGTAGCAACGCTCCGTGAGCGACACGAGCATGGCGTCGATGTCGTCGTCGCCGGCGACGACGCGCGCCGCGAGCTCGCGATCACCCGACCGGAGCACCTCGCACGCGCCGTCGACGGCAGCACCGACCCGCACCGCCATCAGCTCGGCCTGCAGCCGGACCTGCTCCAGCTCGGCGGTGTACTGCGCGCGCAGCGGTCGCGTCGGCTCGGGGAGCTCGGCGCCGGCGCTCACGCCCCGCGCGCTCCGCGACCGCGGCTCATCCGAAGCGTCCGGTGATGTACGCCTCGGTGCGCTCGTCGGCCGGCGTCGAGAAGATCCGCTCGGTGGCGTCGTACTCGACGAGCACGCCCGTGCGGGTGTCGCTCGTCTCGTTGACCTCGGTCGTGAAGAACGCGGTCATGTCGCTCACGCGCGCCGCCTGCTGCATGTTGTGGGTGACGATGACGATCGTGTACTCGGTCTTGATCTCCTGCATGAGGTCTTCGATGCGCGCAGTGGCGATGGGGTCGAGCGCGGAGCACGGCTCGTCCATCAGGATCACTTCCGGATCCACTGCGAGGGCACGCGCGATGCACAGCCGCTGCTGCTGACCGCCCGACAACCCGTACGCCGAGTCCTTCAGCCGGTCCTTCACCTCGTCCCACAGCGCCGCCTTGTGCAACGACTGCTCGACGAGGTCGTCGAGCGCGCCCTTCTTGGCGCCCGCGACGCGCGGGCCGAACGCGACGTTGTCGTAGATCGACTTCGGGAACGGGTTCGGCTTCTGGAAGACCATCCCGATGCGGCGCCGCACCTCGACGGGGTCGACCTTCGGGTCGTAGAGGTCGACGCCGTGGTAGCGCAGATCGCCTTCGACGCGCGCCGAGTCGATGAGGTCGTTCATGCGGTTGAAGCACCGCAGCATCGTGGACTTGCCGCAGCCCGACGGTCCGATCATCGCGGTGATGCGGTGCTGGGCGACTTGGAACGAGATGTCGCGCACCGCTCGGAACGCGCCGTAGTAGACGCTCAGCCCGTGCACGTCGAAGACGATCGTGGCGCCGTCGAGGGGGTGCGCCTGCATCTCCGGTGTGGTCAGGTCCACGACGGGCTCCTCGCCGGTGGCCGGCGTCCGCGGCTTCAGGTTCACGTCCATCTCACCACTTCTTCTCGTACCGGTTGCGGAAGTAGATCGCGATCGCGTTCATCAGGAAGATCAGCGCGAGCAGCACGAGGCTCGCGGCGCCGACCAGCGCCGGCCAACCCTGCGACGCGGGCTGACGGGCGAACGAGAAGATCACCATCGGCAGTGCCGTGAAGCGACCGTCGGTGATCTGTTCGAGGAGCCCCTGGTTCCCGGTGAAGAACACGCCGGTGGTGGCCCCGACGACGAGCAGGGGTGCGGCTTCACCAGCGGCGCGAGCGAGCGAGAGCACGGTGCCGGTGAGCATTCCGGGGGCCGCGGCCGGCACGACGTGGTAACGGATCATCTCCCAGCGGGTGGCGCCCAGCGCGAGGGCGCCCTCGCGGATGCCGCTCGGCACCGCGCGCAGCGCTTCCTGGGCGGTGATGATCACGATGGGCAATACGAGCAGCGAGAGCGTGAGGCCCGCGGAGATGAGCGTGCGACCACCCGTGAGCCCGCCGCCGCCGTCGTCGCCCAGCGCCTTCACGAACACCGCGAGACCGAGCAGGCCGTAGACGATCGACGGCACGCCGGCGAGGTTGCGGATGTTGATGTCGACGACCCGGGCGAAGCGCCCGGCGCGCGAGTACTCCTCGAGATAGATCGCAGCGCAGATGCCGAGCGGGAACGCGACGAACGCGACGATCAGCCCGAGCAGCACCGTGCCCTTGATCCCCTGCCACACGCCGGCCTCGGCGGGCTCGGTGGCCATGCCGCTCGTGACGAAGCTGCCGAACCGGTCGGTGATGACGCTGCCGCCCTCGGACCACATCTGCCAGATCAGGACCGCGAGCAACAGCAGCGAGAACGTCAAACCTCCGAACAGCACGACCCGGAAGATCGCCCCCGGTGCGTCGGCACCGCGGCGGCGCGCGAGCTCCGGCGTGCGCACCGTCACCGACGGAGCCGCCGTCGTCGCCATCAGTAGCGCTCCCGGATGCGGCGCACGAAGAAGTCGCCGACGAAGTTCAACGCGAACGTGATCAGGAACAGGAGCATGCCGATGAAGAAGAGGCTCTGCGACGCGGCGTCGTCGCCCTTGACCTGGTCGGTGCCTGCACCGAGCGCCGCCATCGCTGCCGTCATCGTCTGGCCCTGCCCGAAGATGTCGAGCGTGAACAGCGAGCCACCCGTCGCACCCGCGGCGATCGCCACCACCATCGTCTCGCCGATCGCGCGCGACAGCCCGATGATGATCGCGGCGACGATCCCCGAGATCGCGGCCGGGAACACGATCCGCAACGACACGATGATCTTGCGACTGCCGAGGCCGTAGGCGCCTTCGCGCAACGCAGCAGGAACGGCGCGCATCGCGTCCTCCGAGATCGACGCGATCAACGGGAGGGTGAGGATGCCGACGGCGAGTCCGGCCGACGCGAGGTTGAAGAACTGCACGTCGCTCTTCACCCGCTCGAGGATCTCCGGCGTGATGAAGCTGATCGCGAAGAAGCCGAGCACGACGCTCGGGACGCCGGCGAGCATCTCGAGCACCGGCTTGATCACGCGCCGCGCGCGTGGCGACGCGTACTCGGCGAGGTAGATCGCCGACGCGAGTCCGAGCGGCACCGCGACGAGCATCGCGATGCCGGCGACGATCAGTGTGCCGACGACGAGCGTGGAGATGTCGAACCGACCGTTGCGCGGGAACCAGCCGACATCGGTGAGCGTCGACAGCTCGACCTGGCGCAGGAACTCGGCCGCCTCGAAGACGAGCGAGCCGATGATCAGCACCGTGACGACGATCGACGCGATCGCCGCGCTCAGGAACCCGAGGCGCGCCAGGCGGTCACGGCGACGCTTCGACGGGTTGGGCCGGAGATCCGCGACGCCGAGTGGTGCGGATGCGACGGTCACGGGCCTCCTCCGGGGGCGGTCCTGGGCATGCTACGGACACGGACCGGCCGCCGGGCGGTTCGGGCGTCCGTGCCCGAACCGCCGGCGAACGGTGGCGCTCAGCCCTCGCGGGTACCGGTCTCCTTGGCCTCCCACGCCGCGCGGGTGGTTTCGAGCTCGGCGTCGTCGAGCGCCACGTAGTCGGCCTCGGTGACCGAGGCGATGCCGTCATCGGAGAGATAGAAGTCGACGAACGACTCGACCGCCGCGTTCTCTTCGAGCGCCTGCGCGCTCACGTAGATGTACAGCGGCCGGGCGATCGGGAACTCGCCGCTCGCGATCGTCTCGGGGGTGGGCTCGACGCAGCCGTCGCCGCCGTCGACCGCCAGCGCCTTGACCGACTCGGGGTTCTCGGCGACGAACGCGTAGCCGACCCAGCCGAGCGAGGTGTCGCTGCCGCCGATGCCTTCGATGATCACGTTGTCGTTGGGCGATGCCTGGTAGTCGAGGCGAGCCTCGGGCTCCTGGCCCCGTTCCTCGGCGATGCCCTCGAGCACGAGCTCGACGAACGAGTCGTAGGTGCCTGACTCCACGCCGGGGGCGACGATCGTCGACAGGTCGGCGTCGGGGAAGGGTGCGTTCGATGCTCCGTAGCCCTCGGGCAGCTCACCCGCGAGCTCGTCGGCGTCGGACCAGTTGCCGAATCCGGTGGACTCCGGACCGAGCAACGCGTACAAGTCGCCGAAGCTGAGGCAGTCGACCGCGTCGTTGTTGACCGACGTGACCACCGACAAGCCGTCGATGCCGACCTTCAGCTCGATGACGTCGATGCCGTTCGCGGTGCAGGTCTCGAGCTCTTCGGGCTTGATCGGGCGCGACGCGTCGGAGATGTCGGCCTCGCCGTTGCAGAAGATCTCGAAGCCGTCGCCGGTGCCGGGACCGTCGACGCTGATCGCGACGTCGGGGTTGTCGGCGTTGAACTTCTCGACCACACGGTTCGAGATCGGTTCCACGGTGGACGAGCCCGTGATGGTGATCGAGCCACCGTCGCCCGAGCCGCCGGTGTCCTCGGTGGTCGTGTCGGACGAACCGTTCTCGTCGTCGTCGTCGCCGCACGCAGCAGCGACCAGCACCAACGCCAGCAGCAACGCCATCAGGCGCCAGAGGGCGGGGGAACGTCGGGTCATGTGAGCGGGGCCTCCCTCGATGCGGATGCACACCGCGCCGGGGCACCTGCCCCGCCGCAGCCGTGATCGACAGTAGGGAAACCAGGTGAACGACCTCTCAGGTCGAGGTGTCCAACAGGTGAACGACCGCTGAAGGAAGGGCGTTCATCCCCAGGCCGGCGTCATTCGGGCTCGTCGCCGAGGTCCCACTCGAGGATCAAGTGCTCGCGTTCGGCGTCGCGCGCGACGCGCTCCCGGTTGCGCCGGAACTGCGGGTCGTACACCGGCAGCAGCTGGAGCCGGGCCATGGCCCGGGAGCGGAACTCGTCGATCGCCTGCGAGTCGCCGAACACCCGGTGGATCTCCCAGTGGGGGGCGACCGGACCCGTGTAGACGACCTTCACGTGACCCTTCGGCGGGATCTCCTCGAGCTCTTCGGGTTCCATCGCCATCGCTGTGCCACCTCTCGGACGTCGCTTCGGACCGACCGCGCCGGGTCGGCCGGCCAGGTTACCGGTCGACCTCGGGCGGGCTCGGGGCGCTGATCAGGACTCGGGGCGCGACGTGAGGGTGACGGTGACCTGGATCTCACGGCCGTCGCGGTTCACGACCACGTCGACCTCGTCGCCCGGCGCGTTGCGCCGCACGGCGGCGACTACGTCTTCGGCGCGTGCGATCGCGACGCCGCCGAGCTCGACGACCACGTCGCCGACCTCGATCCCCGCACCGTCGGCGGGCGACCCCGCGGTGACGTCGCGCACGTACGCTCCCTGATCGACGGCAAGGTTGCGCGTGTCGGCGAGGCTCGGCGTGACGGTCTCGGGCTGCACGCCGAGGAACGCGATCTCGGGCGTCCGACCTTCGCGCAGCGACGCGACGATCGGTTGCGCCGACGACCACGGGATCGCGAAGCCGACGTTGTTCGACGAGCCGGGGTTGGCGATCGCCGTGTTGATCCCGACGACCTCGCCCTGCGCGTTCACGAGCGGGCCGCCCGAGTTGCCGGGGTTGATCGCCGCGTCGGTCTGGATGACGTTCTCGAGCACGGTGCCGATCTCGGTGCCGATGCGGCGATCGAGCGCCGAGACGATGCCGCTCGTGACCGACGGCCCGCTCCCGCCCTGGAGTCCGAGCGCATTGCCGATCGCGACGACGGCGTCGCCGACCTCCAGCGCGTCGGAGTCGCCGAGCGGCGCCGTCGGCAGCCCACTGCGATCCACCTTCACGACCGCGAGGTCGGAGGACGGGTCGGCGCCGAGCACCTCGGCGTCGAGCACGTCGCCGTCGTCGAGGGTGACCTGAACTTCGTCGTTGTCACCGACGACGTGCGCGTTCGTGACGATGTAGCCGTCGGAGTCGACGATGAAGCCGCTGCCGGAGCCGCTCTCGAGGCCGGACTCCACGTCGACGCGCACCACGGCGGGCTGCACGCGATCGAGGATGGCGCGGATGTCGCCGGGTTCTTCGATCACCGACGCCGGACGGTTGTCGGCCGCCGCGCCGCGTCCGGTGCGCACGATCGTGGTGCCGTCGTCGTCGAACGCGGCGACGAGGCCACCGGCGACGAGCGCGCCCACGAGGGCGCCGACCACACCACCGATCAGCGCGGCACGCATCCCACCCGCGCGCGTCGTGGGCACGGCCCGCTCGTCGGGCGGCGGGGTCGCCGACCACGCCGCCGACGGGACGAACGGCCCCGGGTCGGGCTCGGGATACGACTCCGGTGCCGGTGCCGGTACGACGTCAGGCGCCGGCGTGGCGGCCGACTCGGGCGCTTCCGTCACGACCTCGAGGTCGAGGGCGCCGGCGTCGTGGTCGGGCAGGTCCCCGGACCGGTCCCAGTCGTCGGTCATCGTGTCCTCCAGCGGCGGGCTGCGGCGCAGCGGTCACCCAACCAGAACGATCCGGGCACCGAACAGGTTCCGAGGTCGTCCAATCCTCGGGAAATGTTCATGCATCCTCCCTCGACACGAAGCGTGTGACACGGGAACCTGTGGGGTACCGGAGCCGTTGGTGATGACGATGAACGACGACACGCAGCACCCCATCGACGACCTCGACCTCCCCGACGAGACGTCGTGGATGCTCGAGTCGCGCTGCCGAGGCATCGACCCGGCCCAGTTCTTCCCGTCCGACGGGCTCGGGGTCGAAGCGGCGCAGCGGGTGTGCGCCGGGTGCCCGGTGCGCGCCGAGTGCCTCGAGTACGCACTCACGAACCGCATCGAGCACGGGGTGTGGGGCGGGGCGTCGGAGCGGGAACGCCGGCGGATCCTGCGCCGTCGCCGTCAGCTCAGCGGCGTCTGACACCACCCGGACGCGACGGCACGAGCTCGCCGGACCCGCGACGGGCGGCGACGCACTACTTCGGCGAGGTGTTCTCGTCTTCGTCGTCCTTCTGGCCTTCGGCGAGGCCGTGCTTGAACTCCTTCTGGGCCTGGCCCAGGGAGCGAGCGAGCTTGGGCAGCTTCGCACCGCCGAAGACGAGCAGGATGATGATCAGGACGATGATGAGCTCGGGAGCGCCGAGTGACGGCATCACGCACACCTTTCACGGGGTGGCCGGCGCCCAGGCTACCGGCCGGTGAGGGTCAGGTTTGCAGCGCGCTGACCAACAGCTCCACGTCGTCGGTCGAGCCCACGTGGAACGGCACCGCTCCGACGCCGAGCACGATGCTCTCCACGCCGAGCGCCTCCCATTCCGCCGCCTGCTCCCGCACCTGCTCGACCGTGCCCACGAGGCGCCCGACGCGGTAGTCGGCCAGCGTCACGCCGTCGAGCACTCCGGGCGGCGACTGCGACCGCAACCGCTCGAACCGACGCTCGAGGTCGCGTTCGTCCTCCCCGCACAGCGCGTACAGGCCGAGCGTGCGCCACACCGACGCCGGGTCGCGCCCGAACTCCTCGCACGCACCCTCGAGCACGGCGAGTCGTTCGCGGTACGCGTCGGGCGTCCACGTCCAACACGTGTTCCACCCGTCGGCGTGGCGCGCGACGAGACGGAGGAGGCGATCGCCCTTGCCGCCGAGGAACACGCGCGGTCGGGGCGTCTGCACCGGTCCGGGCATCGCGCGCGCGCCGGCCGCCTGGTGGTGCGCACCCGCGAACGTGACAGTCTCACCCGCGAGCATCCCGGTCACGATCTGGGTCGCTTCCGCGAGTCGGTCGAGACGCACTCCGGGCCGTGGCATCTCCGTGCCGATCATCTCGTAGTCGGGCTCGTACCAACCCGCGCCGAGGCCCACGTCGAGCCGACCGTCGGCGACGCGGTCGAGCGTGGCGAGCGACTTCGCGAGCACCGTCGCGGGGCGCAACGCTTCGAGCAGCACGAGCGTGCCGAGGCGGACGCGCGTGGTGAGCCGCGCGAGCGCGGCGAGCGTGACCAGCGGTTCGAAGCACGCTTCGGCGTCGGGAGGACCCCCGTACTTCGCGAGGTCGAGCACGAGGTGGTCGGAGAGCCACACCGACTGCACGCCGAGATCCTCGGCGAGCCGCGCGTGCTGCACGATCGTGTCGAAGCGCAGCGGTCGCTCACCGCTGACCGAGTAGTCGTACTGCGGGAGTGCGAGACCGAGCTGCATCGGTGCGAGGCTACCGAGCGGTCCCGGCGACGACTCCGTAGCCTGCAGCTGTGCTCGAGTGCGTCGCCAACGTGTCGGAGGGGCGCGACGTCGCCGTGCTCGACCGCCTCGCTCGAGTCTGCGGTGACTCGCTGCTCGACCGTCACGTCGACGCCGACCACCACCGCAGCGTGTTCACGCTCGCGGGACCCGGCCCGACCGACGCGGCGGATGCCGTGCGGCGGCTCGCCGACGTCGTCGCGTCGAGCGTCGACCTGCGTGCGCACACTGGCGTGCACCCGCGGCTCGGCGCGCTCGACGTCGTGCCGTTCGTGGCGCTCGACGGCGATCTCTCAGGCGCGCTCCACGCGGCGCGAGACTTCGCGACCTGGTGGGCTGACCGCGG
>DASUMP010000080.1:0-4439 GCA_036277635.1 Acidimicrobiia bacterium
TCGAGCATCGCGTGCTCGAGCGAGCTCATCCGACTCGTGACCCGGTTCGACACGCCGAGCTCGACCGGACGCTTGCGGCGGTTGAACCGTTGGCCGCAGAACGGGCAGTGCGACACCGCGGGATCGGTGAGGATCCCCACGCACGTCGGGCAGCGGAACATGGCGCCTCCCTTCACCCACGGCACCGTCGGCACCTGCCGATGGCTCCACAGTACGCCGCGATCGGATCGCGCGGGCAACGTCGGTCAGCGGGCGCCGAACCACCCTTGCCCGAACGACCACGTCTGGTGCTCGACCTCCAGGGCGACCGCCTGGGCGAACTCCGGCTGCCACGGGGCCGCCCGCAGCGTCTGCTTCGCCCGCGCCGCGAGCGGCTTCGGCACGCCGGCGGCGCGCGCGGCGAGGTCGGTGGCGAACGGCACGCACTCGTCGTCGGGCACGCACTCCCACGCGAGCCCGCGCGCCGCGGCTTCGGGGCCGTCGAGCGCCTGGCCGAACAGCATCATCGCGGCGGCGGCTTGCGGACCGATCGCGCGCTCCAACATCCACACGTGACCGCCACCGGGGTGCAACCCGATGCGCAAGAAGCGCGGATCGAATCGCGCCGACTCCGCGGCGACGCGCACGTCGCACGCGAGCGCGAGGTTCATGCCCGCCCCGACCGCCGCACCGTTCACGGCCGCGACCGTGGGCAACGACGAGCGGAAGACGCGCAGGAAGCCCTCGTAGAGGCCGGTGATCCCCGATCGTTCCTCCGACCCGGCCGCGCTGCTGAGGTGACCGAGGTTCGCGACGTCGGCGCCGGAGCAGAACGCCGGTGGATCGCCGGTGACGACGACCGCGCCGATGTCGTCGTCGGCTTCGAGCTCGTCGAACGCGGCGACCAGCTCGTCGACCATCGCTGCCGTCAGCGCGTTGCGGCGCTCGCGATCCACGAGGGTGACGATCGCGACGCGCTCGACGCGCGCGACCTCGACGCGTGTGCCCATGCGCGTGCTCCTTCGGTTCAGGCGTCGCGCCGGACGACGGCGGGAGAGTGGCGGAAGAAGTCTTCGACTTCGCGTTCGTAGCGGTAGCCGAGGTGGTCGGCGCCGATCGTGCGCCCGAGCCGCAGGCCTTGCGCGAACGCCTCGACCGTGCCCGCGCTCGTGTACCGGTACGAGAACCCGGCTCGCTTGTAGCGCGAGTTGTCCATCGTGCGTCCGTAGCGCAGGAGCACGAGCGCCTCCGGCGGCAGGTCGAGCACGCCGAACAGGCGCAGCGGCTCCATCGCCCACGTGGTGCCGACCGGTGGGAGCGGCACCCGGCGCTTGCCGACGATCGCGCACACCTCGCTCCACGGGAGGTTGCCGTCGCCGGCGACGTTGAACACGCCGGGGACGTCGCGCGGCGTGGCATACATGAGCGCGCCCACGACGTCGTCCTCGTGCACGAACTGCAGCCGAGGGTCGAAGCCGAACACCTCGGGCGCCACGGGTCCGCGCAGCGCGTTCGCGAACGGCGTCTCGATGTCGTCGCCGAGCACGTTGGCGAACCGGAGCAGGGTGACCGCCACGTGCGGGTTGTCCTCGGCGAAGTCGTGCACGAACGACTCGACCTCGAGGAGCGACCGCTCGACCCCCGTGCGGGCCGGGCCGGTGCGGCGCATGTCCTCGCGGAACACGTAGGGGTCCTTGTGGGTCGAGCCGTACACGAGCGACGAGCCCTTCAGCACCACCTTGCGCACCGGGCTGCCCGGCGCGCCGGCGGCGGCGAGCAGGTTCATGGTGCCGATCACGTTGATCTCGTGCAGCGTGCGTCCGCTCGACTGCGTCGAGTCGACGATGAGGTGCGTGTGCAGCACCGTGTCGATCTGCGTCGCCCGAACGATGCGCTGCAGGATCGAGTACGACGTGTCGGAGCGCACGAACTCGGTGCGTTCGAGTGGGACGCGCGGGTCGCGCGTGTCGAGTCCGACGATCACCTCCACGTCGTCGCGCTGTTCGAGCGCCTGCGCGACGCGGCCACCCCAGAACGTGCCGAGCCCGGTGACGAGGACGCGCATCGTCAGCCGAACCACACGCTGCGGCGGGTGCGCAACATGTCGTAGAGGGCTTCTTGGATGCGCCGCCGCATGTTCTCGGACTCTTCCATCACCCGGCTCCGGGAGTACCGCTCCTGGTCGGGCGGCACGTCGAAGTGCACCGGCGGGAGCACCCGCAGTCGGAACTTCGCCGGGAGCGGGAGCGCGAGGCCGGCGAGCGGTCCGAACAGGAGCTGATTCGCGGTCACGGGGAAGTAGGGGATGCCGATGAGCTTCGCGAGCCGGCGGCTCTTCACGACGATCGGCATCGCCTCTTCGTTGCCGACCACCGCGATCGGCACGATCGGCACGCCCGCGCGCATCGCGATCTCGATGAAGCCGCCGCGACCGAACCGACGCAGCTGGTACCGCTCCGAGAACAGCTTCCCGGTTCCCTTCGTGCCCTCGGGGAACACGAGCACGAGCTGGCCTTCGTCGTGCAGCAGCCGGTATGCGTTGTCGGGGTGCGCGGCGACGCCGCCCGCGCGCGACCACAACGTGCCCGCCACCGGCAACGCCCGGAACAGGTTCTCCGCGAGCCCGTAGACCGGCCGACCGAGCTCGGTCTCGATGCCGTGCATGATCACCGGCGCGTCGGAGGGGATCGCGCCGGCGTGGTTCGCCACGAGCAGCGCGCCGCCGTGTTCGGGCACGTGCTCGAAGCCGTCCCACTCGGCGCGGAACCAGTGCCGGTAGATCGGGTCGTAGAGGCGCTGCGTGAGGCGGCGCATGCGCTCGCTGCGGCCCCAGTGGTCGACGTCGGAGCGCCGGGGATCCACGAGCGGTCCGTCGGCGTCGGGTTCCGGAGCGGCCACCGGGACGAGCTCGCGGCCGGGCGCCGACTGCACGAGATCGACGACGTCAGCGGTGAGATCCACGGTGTCGTCGTCGGCGATCGTCTCGGTCGGCGGGTGGCCCCGCGGCTCGCTCACTGCGTCAGGAAACCGCGAACCGTCCCCAGGTGCAAACCGTCGGCGATTCGCGCCCTCAGCGGCTCGCTCCGGTGATGATCCAACGCTCGGTGCGGAAGCGTCCGCCCATCCCCACGAACCGGGCGACCATGAACACCGCGAGTGCGCCCCAGAGCGCGAGCAGGCCACCGTCGAGGGCCACGACGAGGCCCGCGATCGGCAGGTACACGAGCGTGGCGCCCGCCATCGCGACCGCGAGGTACCGCGAGTCGCCCGCCCCGATCAGGATCCCGTCGAGCACGAACACGAGCGCGTTCAGCGGCTGCAGCGCGGCGACGACCCACAGCACCTCGGAGGCCGCGCCGCGCACACCCTCGTCGCGGCTGAACAGCATCGGGAGCACAGAGGTCCCCGCGGCGACGAGCAGTCCCACGGCCACGCCGCCCACGACGCCCCACTCGAGCATCCGGCGAGCGGCTGCGCGCGCGGCGCGCGCGTCGCCCGCGCCGAGCACACGTCCGACGATCGCCTGACCCGCGATCGCGATCGCGTCGAGCGCGTACGCGAGGAACGTCCACACCTGGAACGCGATCTGGTGCGCGGCGACCTCGTCGTCACCGATGCGCGACGCGACCGCCGTCGCCACGAGCAGCGCGAGCAGCAGCGAACCGGTGCGCACGACGAGGTGCCCACCGACCACCGCGGCGGCGCGTATGCCGGCCCGATCGGGCGTGATCGCGGCGTGCTCGGCGCGCACCGAACGCCCCACGATCGCGACGTACACCGTCGCGGCGCCCACCTGCGCGACGACCGTGCCCCACGCCGAGCCCGCGATCCCGAGGTCGAAGCGGAACACGAGCACCAGCTCGAGCACCAGGTTGGCGACGTTCGCGCCGACCGCGATCCACAACGGCGTCGCCGTGTCCTGGCAACCCCGCAGGTAGCCGGTGCCCGCGAGTGCCACGAGCATGAACGGCGCGCCCAGCAGGCTGATGCGCAGGTACGTCAGCGCGTACGGGCGCACGTCGGACGACGCGCCCATCACGTCGACGATCCACGGTGCGAGCGCGAGCCCGGCCGCCGTCAACCCCAGCCCGAGGAACAGCCCGAGCCACATCCCGTCGACGCCCTGTTCGGCCGCCCGCTTGCGGTCGCCCGCGCCGATGCGGCGCGCCACCGCCGCGGTCGTGCCGTAAGCCAGGAAGTTGAAGATGCCGAACACCGCGGTGAGCACGATCCCGGCGATCGCGAGCCCGGCCAGCGGATCGGTGCCGAGCCGACCGACCACCGCGGTGTCGGCGAGCACGTAGAGCGGCTCGGCGGCAAGCGCGCCGAACGCCGGGACCGCCAGCCGCACGATCTCCCGGTCGTGGGGATCCGCGCGCAGGATCCGAGGCCGCGCCAAGGGCGTCAGTATCGCCGGTCGTGAGTGTCGCACCCTCGGTGTTGAATGCAGAGGTGGAACC
>DASUMP010000081.1:0-3692 GCA_036277635.1 Acidimicrobiia bacterium
CCCGCGTGGAGGAGCTTCTGGAACAGACTCATGCGGGCGGCAGTCTACCGACGGGCCCTCACTCCCCCGGTGTCGCTGCGAACCGCCGCCGGGCGGCTCAGAGGGCCCGCCAACCGGAGTCGTCGACGAGCCGGTCGCGCAACGCGACCGCGGCGGCTTCGACCCGCGAGCGGACCCGCAGCTTCTCGAGGATGTTGCGCACGTGGTTGCGCACCGTGTTCTCGGAGATGACCAGGTCGTTCGCGATCTGACGGTTCGACAACCCGCGCGCGACGAGACGCAACACGTCGAGCTCGCGCGACGTGAGCCGGCGCGCGTGACCGTCCCACTCCTCGGCGCGTCGCGACAGCGCGTTCAGCTCGGCGAGCACCTTCGGCGCGACCATCGGCGAGATCGGCGATTGCCCGCGGTGCACGAGATCGATCGCGCGCGCGACCTCGTCGATCGAGGCGTCCTTCAGGAGGTAACCGTTCGCGCCGGCGCGGATCGCGCCGAACACGTCGACGTCGTCTTGCGACGCGGTCAGCACGAGCACGCGGGTGTCGGGGTACGCCTCGCGGATGCGCCGGGTCGCGTCGACACCACCGGTGCCCGGCATCCGCAGGTCCATGAGCACGACGTCGGGGGCGAGCTCGGCGACGCGCGCCACACCGTCGTCGCCGTCGACCGCATCGCCGACGACCTCGATCGCCGGATCCTCCGCGAGCGCCTGCTCGAGGCCGAGTCGGAACACCTCGTGGTCGTCGACGACGAGGACTCGGACCGGGCCGAGCGGTTCGCCGTTCATCGTCTCCGGCACGGATCAGCCTCGGCTCGGACACCCGATCGGGCGGAATGCCGCGCCCCGTCGGCAGAGCACGGCGGGCGAGCGTACATGACGGTTCCGTCAGGTGACCCGGGCCGGCGGCGGCGGTGTGCGGGCGGCGGTGGCGGCGCACACCGAGCGAGCACCTCCGCTCCGCAAGGCGTGGGCGACCGCCCGCAGCGTCGCCCCCGTCGTGGCGACGTCGTCGACGACGAGCACGCGCGCCGGCACCCGCCCGCACGCCCGCACCTGCGGCCCACTCCGCCGCTCGCCGAGCGTGCGGCCGGTCTGCGCGGGACCGGCGCCGCGCGCGAGCAACGCGCGGCACGGCGCGCCGAGCTCGCGGGCAACGGCGCGGGCCAACAACGCGCCGTGGTCGTACCCCCTCGCGTCGCGACGCGTTCGACTCGCGGGAACCCACGTGACCGCGTCGAACGCCAACGACGCGTGGCGCACCTCACGCGCGATCGCGGCGGCGAGGAACGGGACCGCGGCGCGGTGGTTGCGGTACTTCACGCGCGCCACGAGCTCGCGCGCGGTGGCGCCGTACGCGAACGGACTCACCCACGCGTCGACACCGGGCGGCGGAGCCGACGGCGGCGCGGGCGCGAGCGCTGCCGAGCACGCGGCGCACACCGCGACGCCGCGGCGACCACACCCGGGGCACTGCGGCGGGAACAGCGCATCGACGAGGTCGACGAACGCGTCGCGCAGCGGGGTGCGTCGCGGGGTGCGGCGGGCGGTTGCGGGCACGGTCTGCACCGTACGAGGAGGGTGCGACAGCTACGCCCCCGGCGCGACCGGCGGGCGACGCGTGCCGTCGCGCACGTGTCGGGCCAGCGAACGCCGGAACGGCCGGCGGGCGACGCCGACCTCGGTGACGATCGCGCTCACGAGGCGCGCGGGAGTCACATCGAACGCCGGGTTGTGCACGGCCACGCCCTCGGGTGCGATCCGCCGCCCGCCGAGCGCCGTCACCTCCTCGGCGGCCCGCTCCTCGATCGTGATGTCGGCGCCGGTGTCGGTGGCGAGGTCGATCGTCGACACCGGGGCGGCCACCACGAACGGCACCTCGTGGGCGCGCGCGAGCACGGCGATCCCGTAGGTGCCGATCTTGTTCGCCACGTCGCCGTTCGCCGCGATGCGGTCGGCCCCCACGACCACCACATCGACCGCGCCGTCGGCGAACAACGAGCCGACCGCGTTGTCGGTGACGAGCGTCGCCGGGATGGCCAGTCGATCCAGCTCCCACGCGGTCAGTCGCGCTCCCTGCAACACCGGTCGGGTCTCGGGCACCCACACGCTGACGCGGCGTCCGCGTTCCACCGCGGCGCGGATCACACCGAGCGCGGTGCCGTACCCGACGCACGCGAGCGCGCCCGCGTTGCACTGCGTCAACACGCGCGCACCTTCACCGAGCAACGCGGCGCCGTGCGCGCCGAGTGCACGGTTGCGCGCGACGTCGTCGGTGGCGATGCGTCGCGCTTCGGCGAGCGCGCCGCTCGCACCATCGGCGAGGTACGCCGCGAGCGCGCGCTCCACACCCCACTCGAGGTTCACGGCGGTCGGGCGTGCGGCCATGAGCGCTCGCGCCGCGGCGCGCACGTCGCGACGAGTCCCCTGCTGCGCGGCGAGCGCCACGCCGAACGCGCCGGCCGCGCCGAGTGCGGGCGCTCCGCGCACCGCGAGCGTGCAGATCGCGTCGACGAGCTCGGCGACCGTGCGACAGTCGACGAAGCGGAGGCGGACCGGGAGGGCGCGCTGGTCGATGAGCCGGACCCGGTCCCGGTACCACTCGATCGTGGGCGGGATCGGATCCTCGGGCATTACGACGGCAGCGCCGAGCGGGGATTCGTACGGGTGCGCACCGACTCGAGCCGGCGGTTCACCGCATCGACCCAGAAGTCGGCTTCGTCGTCGTGCGTGAGCACCCAGAACCGCTCGTCGCGAACGGCGGCGAGCACCTGGTCGGCGACCTCGTCGGGGCCGAGGCCGGTCTCGATCATCGCCCGCAGCACGTCACCCAACGCCTCGCGGTCGGGGTCGGGCGGCAGCGCGAGGTGCGCAGGCCGGTTGCGCTCGCTCTCGAAGATGCGCGTGCGCACCCATCCGGGGCACACGACCGACACCTTCACGTGGGGGTGTGTCATCTCGAGCTCGTGGTGCAACGTCTCGGAGATCGCGACGACCGCGTGCTTGCTCGCGTTGTACGGACCCATGAACGGCGCGGCCGTGAGCCCGGCCACCGACGCGGTGTTGACCACGTGCGCCTCGGGCTGCGCGATCAACAGCGGCACGAACGTGCGCACGCCGTGGATCACGCCCCAGAGGTTGACCCCGATCACCCACTCCCACGTCTCGAGCGGCGTCTCCCACGACAGGCCGCCGCCGCCGACGCCGGCGTTGTTGCAGACGATGTGCACCGCGCCGAAGCGCTCAATCGTCGCGTCGGCGAGCGCCTGCACCTGCGCGGCGTCGGTGACGTCAGTGACGTGCGTGAGCACCTGCGCGCCTGCGGCCGCGAGCGTGTCGCCCGCGGCCGCCAGCGCGTCGGCTTCCACGTCGCCGAGCACGACGTGCATCCCTTGCTGCGCGAAGCGTTGCGCCATCGCGAAGCCGATGCCACTCGCCGCGCCGGTGACGACGGCGACCTTGTCGGTGAAGTCGCGCACCTCAGTACCGGTAGTAGTCGGGCTTGTACGGGCCCTGCACCGGCACGCCGATGTACGACGCCTGCTCCTCGCTGAGCTGCGTGAGCTTGGCGCCCACCTGCTCGAGGTGCAGGCGCGCGACCTCCTCGTCGAGGTGCTTCGGCAGCGTGTACACCTTGCGCTCGTAGAAGTCGCGGTGCGTGAACAGCTCGAGCTGCGCGATCACCTGGTTCGAG
>DASUMP010000082.1:0-2239 GCA_036277635.1 Acidimicrobiia bacterium
GGGGCCGAGCGCGGCGCGTTCCGTCGCGGATTCGGTGAGCACGGTCGACAAGCCGCGGTCGACCCGTGCGACGCGGCCGGGTCGCGCGTCGGCGCGTGCTTCGTCGGCCACGAGCGCGTCGAGCCGCTCGTTCCAGCCCAAACGCGCGAGTGCGCCGTCCGGCGCGCCTTCGGTCATCGCCGGCGAGGGTAGTGACGCGAGCGCTCCTGCCTGCCCCGTCTTTCGAGCACGGCGCGCGCCGCGTCGCCGCGGCACGGGGGTTGGTGTCGCACCCTCCGTGTAGTGTCGAACATGTGTTCGATGGTGTGCGGCGGGCGGTCGTCGGGATGCGGGGGTGCGTGGCCGGGTTGGATCCGGCCGCGCTCTCCCCGGCGGATGCGGTCGTGTTGGTGGGGTTGATGGCGGAGCTGGAGCGGCTGGCGGGGGCGGGGCGGGCGTTGGCGGCGGGTCGGGCGGCCGAGTCAGGCGTGTGGGAGCGCGAGGGGTTCCGGTCTCCGGCGCACTGGTTGGCGTCTCGCTCGGGGACGTCGGTGGGGGCAGCGGTGTCGACGTTGGAGATGGCCCGCCGGCTCGACGAGCAGCCCGTGGTCGACGCCGCGGTGCGCGCGGGCACGCTTTCGCTCGCGCAAGCAACCGAGATCTCATCGGTCGCGGGCGCCGCGCCGGAGGTAGCGGGCGTGTTGGTGGAGGTCGCGCAGCGGGAGCCGTTGCGGCGGTTGCAGCACCACTGCCGCAACGCGCGCGCCGCGCACGACCCGGTCGGTGAAGACGCGCGGTATCGGCGCGTACACGAGTCGCGGTATGTGCGGTGGTGGACCGAACGCGACGGCGCGTTCCGCCTCGACGCGCGCCTCACCGCGGATGCCGGCGCGGCAGCGGCGGCGGTGATCGAACGCGAGCGCGACACCGTGTTCAGCGAGGCGCGCCGCGCGGGGCGGCGCGAGGGGTTCGATGCGTACACCGCGGATGCGTTCGTGCGCGTCGTCACCGGCACGGGTACGAGTCGAGCAGCACCCGCGCAGGTACGTGTCTCGATCGACCATGCGGCGCTGCAGCGCGGGCATGTGAAGGATGGTGAGCGCTGCGAGATCGTCGGCGTCGGCCCCGTTCCCGTCTCGGTCGTCGAACGACTCGCTTCCGATGCGGTGTTGAAGGTGCTCGTCACCGACGGCACCGACGTCCGCGCCGTCGCGCACGCCGGGCGCACCATCCCCGCCCGCGTGCGGAGCGCTCTCGAAGAACGAGATCCGTCGTGTGTGGTGCCGGGGTGCCTGGTGCGCGACCGGCTCGAGATCCACCACCTCGTCCCGTACGCCCGCGGCGGACCCACCACCCTCGACAACCTCGTGCGCGTCTGCGCGTGGCACCACCACGCCCTCACCCACGACCACTGCGCCCTCGAACGCAACGAAACCGGGTGCTGGACGTGGCGCGCCCCACCCTGACCCACTCACCGCACCGCACTTCCCCCCACTTCCCCACCCGCACCTTGACAACCCGACCCCAGCCGGTCGACGAGGTGGCGACGCGAACGCGCGCGGGTACCGTCCGCTCGTGGAGACGGCGGTCGTGGCGTTCACGCGAGACCTGCGGGTGCGCGACCACCCCGCGTTGCGGGCGGCGATCGACGGGGCGCACCACGTCGTCCCGCTGTTCGTGATCGACGACCACCTGGTCGCCGGCCCGCACGCGAGTCCGAACCGGCTCGGGTTCCTCGGCGAGTCGCTGCGCGACCTCGACGACTCGTTGCGGCGTGTCGGTGGTCGCCTCGTGGTCCGACGAGGCGACTGGGTCAGCGAAGTCGTGCGGGTGGTCGCCGAGACGGGCGCCGGTGCGGTCCACGTGTCGGCCGATGTGAGCCAGTGGGCGACGCGGCGCCGCGAGCGACTCGCGCGAACGTGCGCCTCGTCGGGCTGCGCGGTGGTCGAGCACCCCGGCGTGACGGTCGTGCCGCCCGGCGCGTTGCGACCGGCGGGCGGCGGCGAGTTCAAGGTGTTCACGCCGTACCACCGCCGCTGGCTCGAGCACCCGTGGCGGCCCGTGCTGCCCGCGCCGCGTCGCGTCGAGCTGCCGCCGGCGCTGGTCGACCTCACGGGCGACGAGCGTTCGCTCGACGCGCTCGACGCGCTCGACGTCGGGGGCCGCTCCCCCGACGTCGAGCCCGGCGGCGAGTCGGCCGCCACCGCACGCTTGCAGCGGTGGGCGCGCGGGGGGCTCGCCCGCTACGGCGAGCGCCACG
>DASUMP010000083.1:0-2246 GCA_036277635.1 Acidimicrobiia bacterium
GAGCGCGTCGGTCCACTCCCCGCCGCGATCGACGCGTGGCCCGACGCGCTCGTCGCCCGCGTCCCCCGCTGACGCCACCCACTCGCGTTGGGTGAGTTGTGCCCCGCCCAGGGGACACAACTGTGCCAACGGGTCAGGGGGTTTCGGCCGGGGCCTCGCCGCCTTCGCCGCCGCCGTCGATGGGGGTGGCTTCGAGGGTCTCGTCGACGGTGAGCGTGCCGATCATCCCGCCGGCCTCGTGACTGGGGATGTCGCAGTAGTACGTGTACTCACCGGGTTCGGAGAAGTTGACCCGCACCGTGTAGTCGCCCGGTCCGGTCATCGTGAGCTTGCCGCCCTCGACCGCCGCGGTGGTCTCCTTGAACAGGAACGTGTGGGTCTGGCCGACGTCGGTGACCGTGAACTCGGTGACGCCGACCGGGAGCGCATCCGTCGTCAGGTCGCGGAAGCCGATGTCGAACGCCGTGAGCGAATTCTGCGCGACGACGGGCTCGAAGACGACCTCTTCCTCCTCACCGTGGCCGGCGGCGTCGCCGACGGTGAGCCAGCCCGCGAGGGTGATCGAGGCGAACACGCCCGCGACGATCAGGACCGCCGACGACGTGCGCAGGTTGGGCGCCGCCGACAGCACCGTGGCGCCGACGAGGATCGTGAGCGTCATCACGATCGCCGCGACGACCGCGCCGCTGCCCTCGGCGGCGAGGAACACCCGCGACACGTTGAGCACGTAGTAGATGAGCACCGCGACGACCGTGATGGGCAGCACGAACGGGACGCCGTAGCGCTCCCACCGCGTGTACTCGCGCTCGGGTGCGGGCAGCGCAGCCTGCTCCGCGGGCGCGCTGACCTCGGTCGCCTCGTCGGCGGCGCCGTCGCGTTCGGTGGTGTCGGTGCTCATCGTGCGGTCAACCCCTGCAGCTCGCGATCGAGGTCGTGCGAGCGGCGGCGCGGGCGCGCCTCCTCCTCGCCGTACCAGCGGAAGAAGACGATAGCGATGACGATCCACAACAGCGTGCCGGCGCCGATCTTCATCACGAGCCCGGCGATCCGCATGTCGTCGAGGGCGCTGATGTCGTAGAGGCGCGGGACCTGCTCGTAGAAGCGGTAGAGCGGCCGGTCGCCGAAGGTCAGGAACGACGCGGGGACGGTGGGCACGACCGACTGCATGAACAAGAAGAGCATCGCGAGGAGCGGCTGGTAGCGCGGCACCTCCGGCAGCGGGCTCGCGAGCGGCATCCACACGATCAACGCGGACACGAGCACCAGTGCGTGCACCCCGAAGTGCACGAGTCCCGATTCGAGGGCCGCGTTCACCACCGCGGGCACGTGCGTGACGATCACCACGAGGTTGAACAGCAGCGTGGCGACGAAGAACCGAGTGAGGAACCGCACGGTCGTGAGCAACCACTGCGGACGCAGCAACCAGCGCGCGAGCCACGTGGGGGTGCCGAGCAACAACAAGGGGGCCGCGATCAGCGAGTAGACGAGGTGCTGGAGCATGTGCACGCTGAACAGGTACTGCTCGCCGAGGTCGTGGACCGGCCACGACGACCCCACGAACAGCGCGGCGACGCCCGACGCGAAGCACACGACCTGGAAACGGCTCACCACCGGCACGCCCGCGGTCGCGTGCACGGGCCCGAGCCTCACGATCGCGACCGCGTAGGCCGCCGCGAGCACACCGACGAGCAGCCAGACGTCGGGGTGGGCCTCCCACGCCGGGAACGCGACCGCGTTCACCGTGTCACCACTTGTCGTAGACGCGGAACGTGGCGAGCGCGATCGCGTACACGATCGACGCGCCGACGAGCCCCACGACGAACATGCGCCGGAAAATCTTGAGGTCGGTGCGCAGGTGCATGTACCACGCGGCCACGAGGAAGAACTTCACCGCGGCCATGATGAGCAGCACCGCGATGATGACACCGTCGGAGACGTCGCCTTCGAGGTAGGAGACCGCGACTTCGGCCGCGGTGATCACGACGAGCACGAGACCGATCAGCACGTATTGGCGCGGCGTGGGGTGCGGATGCACCTCGCCCGGCAGCATCGGCAGCTGCTCGGGGTGCTCGGCGAGCTCGTGCCGGCGCCGTTCCTGCTCCGCGACGGTGGCCGGGTCGGCGGCGACGACGTCGGTCGTGTCGCTCATGTCCGTCGTGTCCTCCGGTCGGGGATCAGTGCTGGGGGACGAGGTAGATCACGGTGAAGATCACGATCCACACCACGTCGACGAAGTGCCAGTAGAG
>DASUMP010000084.1:0-5025 GCA_036277635.1 Acidimicrobiia bacterium
CGGGAGATCGTGTAGAGATGCTCGGCGTCGCCGGGTTCGGCGAGGGCGGCGCAGGTGCGGTCGACGTGCTCGACGAGGAGCGCGTCGTCGGCCTCGACCGCGAAGTCCCACCCCAGGGCGCGGAAGCGACCGCTGCGGTGCTGCGCACCGGTGACCCCGCGGACGTCGCTCGGCGCGCCTCCCATCGGCCCGCAAGCCTACGCCCCGGTGCGCGGTGGGCTGTCAGGCGCCCACGGTGCGTGGTCTCGGCGGAGCGGTAGACAACTCGGGCGCGGCCGGTGACCGGAGCGCCCGGGAGGCAGGATGACCGAGAACCCACAGCCGTACGCGACGCGGGCCGACACCGAGGCGGCGTTCGCGGCGCGCGTGAACCGCGGCAAGGTCGACACGTTCCGAGCGCTCGGGATCGAGCTCGTGATGGGCGCCCGCGAGGGCGCCCGCTTCCAGGACGCGTACTCCGGCGCGTGGTACTGGAACTGCCACTGCAACGGCGGCGTGTTCAACCTCGGTCACCGCAACGCGCGGGTCGTCGCCGCGGTGCGCGACGCGCTCGACCACCTCGACGTCGGCAACCACCACCTCGTGTCGGGGTGGCGCGCCCGGCTCGCCGAGCAGCTCGCGGCGACGACCGGCGATCGACTCCCGGCGGCGGTGTTCGGCGTGTCGGGCGGCGAAGCGGTCGACCTCGCACTCAAGCTCGCGCGCGGCGTCACCGGTCGACGCACCATCGTCTCCGCGGTCGGCGGCTACCACGGCCACACCGGTCTCGCGCTCGCGACCGGCGAGGCCGAGTACCGCGACCCGTTCGGTCCGAACCTCCCCCACTTCACACAGGTTGCCTTCGACGACCTCGACGCGCTGCGCGCCACCGTCGACGACGACACGGCCGCGGTGATCATCGAGTCGATCCCGGCGACCCTCGGCTTCCCGCTCCCCTCCCCCGGCTACCTGCGCGCGGTCGGCGAGCTGTGCCGTGAGCGCGGCGCGCTGTTCGTGCTCGACGAAGTGCAGACCGGCCTCGGCCGTACTGGCACGGTGTGGTCGTACGAGCAGGACGACGCCGATCCCGACATGGTGATCACCGGGAAGGGTCTGAGCGGCGGCGTGTACCCCATCACCGCGACCATGATGCGCGCCGAGCTCCACGCGTTCTTCGACGCGCACCCGTTCGTGCACGTCAGCACCTTCGGCGGCGCCGAGCTCGGCTGCGTCGCGGCGAGCACGGTGCTCGACATCACCACCGAGCCCGGGTTCCTCGCGCGCGTGCGCGAGCTGGGAGCGCGCTTCGAGGCCGGCTTCGCGGGGCTGCCGTTCGCGCTGCGCCGGCGCGGGCTGACGATGGGGCTCCAGTTCCCGAACGCGGGCGACGGGATCTCCGCCGCCGGCGCCCTCATCGGCGCCGGGATCTTCGCGGTGTTCGCGAACCACGACACGTCGGTGGTCCAGTTCAAGCCGCCGCTCGTGATCGACGACGACGAGGCCGAGCAGATCATCGCGATCGTGCGGGCGACGTTCGGGTGACCGTGTGATCGATCACGACGAGCTCGTCGCGCTCGAACGACGCGTCGGCGACGCGCTCGCGCGCGACGACGATTCCGGGCTGCGCGTGCTCGGCTACGGCGAGATCACCGTCGTGCTCGGGTGGCCGGCGGACGATCCGGCCCACGCGTGCAAGCGCCTCCCCGTCTTCGCGACGCGCGCCGCGTTCGACGCGTACGCGACCGTGCACCGCGAGTACCTCGAGCACCTCGACGCGTGCGGCGTGCGCGTCGTGCCGACGATGCTGCACGCGCTCGAACAGCCCGGCGGCACGGTCATCGGCTACTGCGTGCAACCGATCCTGCCCGCGGAGACGCTGCTGCCGAACGTGCTGCGGGCGCACGATCCGAGCGCCGGGCACCCGGCGTTCGCGGCGATCGTCGACGCGGTGCTCGCCGCGACCGGTCCCCGCGTCGGGCTCGACGCACAGGTCGCGAACTGGGCCTGGCACGACGGCGCGCTGTCGTACTTCGACGTGACGACGCCGATGCAGCTCGACGTCGCCGGGCGGCCGTTGCTCGACCTCGGCGTGTTCCTCGCCCCGTTCCCGTGGCCGCTGCGGGCGCCGATCCGGCGCTTCGTCCTCCCCGACGTGCTCGCCCGGTTCACCCGGCCCCGCGACGTGCTCGTCGACCTCGCGGGGAACCTGCTGAAGGAGCGGCTCGACGACTGGCTGCCCACGGCGCTGGTGGCGGCGAACGCGCAGGTCGCGCCGCCGATCACCGAGCCCGAGGTCAGGCGCTTCTACGCGCAGGACGCTCGGCTCTGGGCGGCGATGCTGCGGCTGCGGCGCATCGACCGCGCGTGGCAGCGGCGGGTGCGCCGGCGGCCGTATCCCTTCCTCCTCCCGGGCCGGATCGAGCGGTGACCCAAAGCTGACTGCCGGACTCGGGAAAATTTCCGACCGTTTCACTGGTATTTCAGCCCGGGAGTCGGTATCGTCCGCACCGTGATCCGGGCCCGGGGCGCCGCCTCCATCTCGCAGGGTCGCACCCCCCACGAGGTGCGCGACGAGCTGTGTCGCCGCGCCTCGAGCTGCACCGGTCGCTGAGCGCTTCGCCCGGCCGGCGCGTCCCGCCCGCCGTCCGCTCTGTCGAGGTGCTCGCCCGATGACCGTCGCCGCCCGTTCCGACCAGCCTTCCCAGCCCGCCCCGGCGGTGCGGCGCGGTCTCGTGGCCCGGCTCGCCGCCCGCGTGGCCGACGCGGTCGGCTCCGCCGAAGCCCGCGCGTGGGGCACCGACACACCACGCCCCCAGGGGAGCTGACATGGCGATCGATCTGCGCGAGCTCACGACCCGCACCCTCGAGCCCGAAGTCGCCGACGAGCTCGACACCTTCGACGCCACCGTCGCCGAGTACCTCGCGGGCAGTCTCGACGAAGACGTGTTCCGCGTGTTCCGTCTGAACAACGGCGTCTACGGCCAGCGCCAGGGCGGCCACAACCAGATGGTGCGGGTGAAGATCCCGTACGGGAAGGTCACGCCCGAACAGCTCGAGGTGCTCGCGTACATCGCCGAGACCTACTCGCGAGGGTGGGGTCACCTCACCACGCGCCAGAACGTGCAGTTCCACTTCGTGCAGCTCGAACAGGCGGGTGAGGTGCTGCGCCTCCTCGCGTCGGTCGGCATGACGTCGCGCGAAGCGTGCGGCGACACCGTCCGCAACGTCGTCGGCTGCCACCTCGCCGGCGCGTGCCCCTACGAGGTGCTCGACATCACGCCGTGGGCCGACGCGACCGCCGAGTACCTCCTGCGCCACCCGTACGCGCAGCGGCTGCCGCGCAAGTTCAAGATCAACTTCTCGGGCTGCGCGACCGACTGCGGCCAGGCGATGTTCAACGACGTCGGCGTGGTCGCGGTGAGCCGCCCGCGCGCCGACGGCACGGTCGAGCCGGGCTTCCGCGTGTTCCTCGCCGGCGGCCTCGGTGCGAACCCGCACCCCGCGCAGGCGCTCGAAGAGTTCACGAGCCGCGACGACCTCATGGCCACCGTCGAAGCGATCCTCCGCACGTTCGACCACTACGGCAACCGCGACAACAAGCTGCGGGCGCGGCTGAAGTGGCTCGTCGACACGATGGGGATCGACGAGCTGCGGGCGCGCATCATCAAGGAGCGCAAGTTCCTGCGCGCGTCGAGTGATTGGCCCGGTGGGCTGCCCGAGCGGGTGCGCGTCGACGGCGACGCTCCCGCCGGTGTGGGCGACCTCTCCCCCGCCGACGGATCGGTCGCCGTGCAGCTGCTGTCGAGCGACCCGTTCAAGCGGTGGGAGCAGGCGAACATCGTGCGCGGCGTCGCGCGCGGCACGGTCAGCGCGTACGCGTACTGCCGGCTCGGCGACATCACCACCGAGCAGTTCCGCGCCCTCGCCGACATCCAGCGCGACTTCAACCTCGACATCCGCATCACGAGCCGCCAGAACTTCGTGCTGCGCGATCTCACCGAGGCCGACATCCGCCCGCTCTACGACCGCCTCGACGAGATCGGGATGGCCGACGCGGGCGCCGAGCTCGCACGCGACGTCGTGGCCTGCCCCGGCGCCGACACGTGCAACCTCGCCGTCACCCAGTCGCGCGGCCTCGCCGACGACATCGGCAGCGCGCTCGAAGACGCGGGCCTCGCCGAGGTCGGCGGCGTGCGCGTGAACATCTCGGGCTGCACGAACTCGTGCGGTCAGCACCACATCTCCGACATCGGGTTCTTCGGGCTCGAACGGCGCGCCCACGGCCGCGCCGCACCCGGCTACCAGATGCTGCTCGGCGGTCGCCTCGGCGACATGGAGGTCGAGTTCGGCGACAAGGCCGCGAAGCTGCCCGCGAAGCGGGCGTCGGAAGCGGTCGTGCGCGTCGTGAGCCGGTTCGCCGGCGAGCGCGAAGCGGGCGAGACGTTCTCGCAGTGGCTCGGGCGCGCCGGGGGCGCGGCCGAGGTCGGCAAGGGTCTCGTCGACCTCGACGAGTTCCCCACCCCCGACGAAGCCCCCGACTTCTACGTCGACTTCGGCGAGACCGGTCCGTACGTGAAGGAAGTCGGCGACAGCGAGTGCGCGACATGACCCAGCTCGACTCCGTGTCGCGGCCACTCGTCGACATCGACCTGGCCGAGCTGCGCGCGGTCTCCGAAGCGCTCGAGCGCAAGCCGGCGTCGGCCGCGATCCGCTGGGCCGTCGACCGCTTCGGCGACGGCGTGGTGCTCGCCGCGTCGTTCCAGGACTGCGTCCTGCTCGACGTCGCCGTGCGTGTGGTGCCCGACATCGAGGTCGTATTCCTCGACACCCAGTACCACTTCGCCGAGACGCTCGACTACGTCGAGCAGGTGCGGGCGCGCTACGACCTCAACCTGCGCGTGATGGAACCGCTCGTCGAGCCCGACGAGCTCTGGAAGATCGACACCGACGAGTGCTGCACGCTGCGCAAGGTCGAGCCGCTCGCACGGGCGCTCGAGGGCCGCAGCGCGTGGATGACCGGCGTCCGTCGCTCCGAGGCGCCGACCC
>DASUMP010000085.1:0-3116 GCA_036277635.1 Acidimicrobiia bacterium
AAGGCGGCCCGCCCGGCGCGGTCTGCGTGCAGCTTGTCGACGAGCCCGCCACCGACCTCGACGTGCCCGGTCGCGACTTCTCGTTCGCCCGGCTGCTGCGCGCCCAGGCCGACGGCGACCGCGCCGCGCTCGTCGCCCGGGGCGCGACCGTCGCTCGCGTCGACCTCGCCGCGCTCGTCGCTGCGGCCGAGCGCCTCACTGGACCGGGGGACCCCTCCCGGGAGTAGCGTTCGCACGCTTCCAACGGAGGGGGATCCCATGCGTGCAGCGGTCTTCGTCGGCGTCGAGCAGCCGCTTTCGATCGAGGACGTCGAGCCGACACCGCCCGGCGACAACGACGTCGTCGTCGAGATCGGCGCGAGCGGCGTCTGCCACTCCGACCTGTCGATCGTCCACGGCTACCTCCCGCTCCCGCCCGGCGTCGTGCTCGGCCACGAGGGCACCGGCAAGGTCGTCGACGTCGGCAAGAACGTCTCGCGGGTCAAGGCAGGCGACCGCGTCGTCGCGTCGTTCGTCCCCGCGTGCGGCACGTGCTGGTTCTGCCTGCGCGACCAGTCGGAGCTGTGCGAGAGCGAGCTGGGCTCGATGATGACGCCGCGCGGCAACCGCGCCGACGGCACCCAGTACATCGGGTTCGCCGGGCTCGGCACGTTCGCGGAGGCGATCACCGTCAACGAGGCCGCGCTGGTGAAGGTCGAGACCGACGTCCCCGACGAGCAGCTCGCGCTCATCGGCTGCGGCGTCACCACGGGTGTGGGCGCGGCGTTGAACACCGCCGGCGTGCAGCCGGGCTCCACCGTCGCGGTGATCGGCTGCGGCGGCGTGGGCCAGTCGGTGATCCAGGGCGCACGCATCGCGGGCGCGGCGCGCATCTTCGCCATCGACCCGGTGGAGCTCAAGCGCAAGACCGCCGAGCAGCTCGGCGCCACCGACCTGATCGACCCCGGCCAGGGCGACGCGGTGCAGCAGGTGCAAGCGGCCACGGGTGGGCGCGGCGTCGACTACGCGTTCGAGGTGATCGGGCTCCCCGAGACGATCGTCCAGGCGTACTCGATGGCCCGGCGCGGCGGCACCGCGGTCGTCGTCGGCATGGCGCGCGTCGACGCGACGTTCACGCTGTCGGCGTTCGACATCTTCTTCTCCGAGAAGAAGCTGATCGGCTCGAAGTACGGCTCGGCGCAGGTGCGGCGCGACTTCCAGCGCTTCATCGACCTGATCGAGACCGGACGTCTCGACACGTCGTCGATGGTCACCCGCACGATCTCGCTCGCCGACGTGAACGAGGGCTTCCGCGCGATGGAAGCGGGCGAGGTCATCCGCAGCGTCATCGTGTAGCGGCCACCCCGATGTGGCCGGGTCAGCACGCGCAGGAGCGCCCCGACCGACCTGCGTACATCATGGCGGCGAGCGGCGAGGCGGTGACCTACCGCGAGCTCGACGACCGGTCGAACCGCGTCGCGCAGCTGTTCTTCGACGCGGGGCTGCGCTTCGGCGACCACGTGGCGCTGCTGATGGAGAACCGGCCCGAGTACTTCGAGGTGTGCTGGGCGGCGCAGCGATCCGGCCTCTTCTACACGTGCATCAACTGGCACTTCACGGCCGACGAGGCTGCCTACATCGTCGACGACTGCGACGCGCGCGTCCTCATCATGTCGGAGGCGTTCCGCGACCTCGCCGAGCAGCTCGTGGCCCGCTGCGAGCGCGTGGAGGTGTTCTTGTTGATCGGCGACACCGCTCTGGCCGGATGGGAGAGCTACGAGGCCGAGCGCGACCGCTTCCCCGCTGAGCCGCTCGCCGAAGAGCTCGAGGGCACGCGCATGCTCTACTCGTCGGGTACGACCGGTCGGCCGAAGGGCGTGCGGTATCCCCTCGAGCGCGCGCCGATGGGGTCGCGCGCCCACGAGATGGGGATGCTCACCACGATGTGGGGCGTCGACGCCGACACGGTGTACCTGTCGCCCGCGCCGCTCTACCACTCGGCGCCGCTCTTCTACTCGATGAGCGTGATGCGCCTCGGCGGCACCGTGATCG
Source organism: Acidimicrobiia bacterium (assembly GCA_036277635.1). GTDB lineage: Bacteria > Actinomycetota > Acidimicrobiia > IMCC26256 > PALSA-610 > DASUMP01. The sequence goes on from DASUMP010000085.1 coordinate 2,032, forward strand.
TGATGGAGCAGTTCGACCCGCACGACGCGCTCGCGCTCATCGAGCGCTACCGCGTGACCCACAGCCAGTGGGTGCCGACGATGTTCGTGCGCATGCTGAAACTGCCCGAGGAAGTGCGCACTCGTTACGACCTGTCGTCGCACCGCTGCGCGATCCACGCCGCGGCGCCGTGCCCGGTCGAGACGAAGCGCAAGATGATCGCGTGGTGGGGTCCGATCCTCGAGGAGTACTACAGCGCGACCGAAGGCATGGGCGCTACGTACATCGACAGCGCGCAGTGGCTGGCGCACCCGGGCAGCGTCGGCCGCACGCTGCTCGGACCGATCCACGTGCTCGACGACGACGGCGTCGAGCTGCCCGCGGGTGAGGTCGGCACGGTGTGGTTCGAGCCGCTCCCCGGTCGGGGCGGGTTCGAGTACCACAAGGACCCCGACAAGACCGCCGGCGCGCACGACGAGCACGGGTGGGCGACCGTGGGCGACATGGGCTACCTCGACGACGACGGCTACCTCTTTCTCACCGATCGGCGCACGTTCATGATCGTGTCGGGCGGCGTGAACATCTATCCGCAAGAGGCCGAGAACGTGCTCGTCGACCACCCGAAGGTCTTCGACGTGGCGGTGTTCGGCATCCCCGACGACGAGATGGGCGAGCGCGTCCACGCCGTCGTCCAACCGGTGGATTGGAGCGAGGCCGGTCCGGCGCTCGAGGCCGAGCTGCTCGCGTACTGCCGCGAGCGCCTCGCGAAGTACAAGTGCCCGCTCGCGATCGACTTCGACCCCGAGCTGCCACGCGAGCCCACCGGCAAGCTCTACAAGCGGCTGCTGCGCGACCGCTACTGGGGTGCGCACAGCACGCGCATCGTGTGAACGACCGACGTCACGATTCGGTCGGGACGCGCAGCGCCCGGTGACGCGCTGAGCGCGTCACCGGGCGGCGGTTGCAGGGTGCTGCCGTGCATCGTGCAGGCGTGTGGCCTCCGTGGCACATCACGCTCAGAACACGAGCGCCAACAGCAGCAGGATCACGATCAGTCCGACGAGTCCAACACCGATGTACACGAGGCCACCCCCTTTCGGTTCGCC
>DASUMP010000086.1:0-23549 GCA_036277635.1 Acidimicrobiia bacterium
CCGTTCATGGAGATGAACGGCGAGCCGCTCTCCCACCAGTGGGACTTCCGCGTCGAGGGCGTCACGTCGATCTCGGCCGACATCCACAAGCTCGGCTACGCGCCGAAGGGTGCGTCGGTGCTGATCCACCGCACGAAGGAGCTGCGCCGCTACCAGACGTTCGTGTTCGACGACTGGCTCGGCGGCTTCTACGCGTCGCCGAGCATGCAGGGCACTCGTCCAGCGCTGCCGATGGCCACCGCGTGGGCGGTGATGCACCACCTCGGCATCCACGGCTACCGCGAGCTCGTCCGCACCACGATCGAGACGAAGCGAAAGCTCGTCGACGGCATCCGCGCCATCCCCGGCCTCACCGTGCTCGGCGAACCCGAAGCGCAGATCGTCGCCATGGCCACCGCCGAGGGTTGGGACGACCGCCTCGACGTGTTCGCGCTCGGCGACGCACTCCAGGCCCGCGGCTGGTTCCACGACCGCCAGACCCCGCCCGACTCGCTCCACTCCACCGTCAGCGCGGGCAACGCCCCCGTGATCGACGACTACCTCGCCGACCTCGCCGCCTGCGTCGACCAGATCGCCGGCACCCGCACCGACGACCGCTCCACCAACTACGCCACCCTGGAGTAGCGCGATCGCGCAGGTGCAACGTGTTCTAGGTGTGTGCGAGAGTGCACGGATGGCGCGGGGGACGACCGAATCGACACCGACGCGCGTCGCGCGCGGGACGCGGGCGGCGGAGACGGCGGAGCGCAAGCGGCGGTTGCTCGCGGCGGCGACGGAGCTCGCGGCCGAGGGTGGCTACGACGCTGTGCAGATGCGCGACGTCGCGTCGCGCGCGGGCGTGGCGCTCGGGACGCTCTACCGGCACTACTCGTCGAAAGACCAGCTGCTCGTCGCCGCGCTCGACGCGCAGGCGGCGACGCTGCGTGACCGCATCGCGCAACGGCCGCCCGCCGGTGACACGCCCGCGATCCGCGTCGCGAACGTGTTACGGCGCGCGTGTCGTGCGCTGGAACGCCAGCCGCGCGTGACGGCGGCGATGATGACCGCGATGTCGGCGGGCGACGAGACGACCACGCCGACGAAGCGTGAGGTCGACGCCACGTTGAAGGCGATCATCGAGCACGCGATCGCCGCGAACGGCGACGTCGACGACCTCGACGGTGTGGTGCGCGTGCTCGGCCACGTGTGGTTCGCGACGTTGAGCTACTGGGTGAACGGCCTCGCGACCCCCGACGAGATGGCGGCCGACCTCGAGCGCACCGCGCACCTCTTGCTGGACTGAACCCTTCCCCGCACGTCAAGGAGATCCCGTGCCGACCCCGATCTGTGAGCGTTTGGGCATCGAGTTCCCGCTGTTCGCGTTCAGCCACTGCCGCGACGTGGTGGCCGCGGTGAGCAAGGCGGGCGGCTACGGCGTGCTCGGCGCGCTCGCGTTCAGCCCCGACCAGCTCGAGATCGAGCTGTCGTGGATCGACGACAACGTCGACGGCAAGCCGTACGGCGTCGACTTCGCGATGCCGGAGAAGTTCGTCGGCAAGGGCGAGGACTTCTCGCTCGACTCGCTCCAGGCCCTGATCCCGGCGGAGCACCGCGAGTTCGTGGAAGAGCTGCTGGCCGAGCACGGCGTCGGGCCGCTCCCCGACGGCGTCGAGGGCGTGATGAAGGCGGCCGGGCTCGCGGTCGACGTGGAAGGGCCGGGGCAGGTCGCGGCCACGCTCGAGCACCCGGTGTCGATGATCGTGAACGCACTCGGCCCGCCGCCGGAGTACGCGGTGGAGCAGGCGCACGCGAAGGGCGTGCTGGTCGGCGCGCTGGCCGGGAGCGCGCGCCACGCGCGCAAGAACCTCGATCGCGGCGTCGACGTGATCATCGCCCAGGGCACCGAAGCCGGCGGCCACTGCGGAGAGATCTCGACGATGGTGCTCGTGCCGTCGATCGTCGACGAGGTCGGTCCCGACGTGCCGGTGCTCGCCGCGGGTGGCATCGGCAACGGCCGGCAGATGGCGGCGGGGATCGCGCTCGGCGCGCAGGGTGCGTGGACCGGCTCGATCTGGTTGACCGTGACCGAAGCCGACACCGAGCCGTGGGTCGTCGAGAACCTGCTCGCCGCGGGCTACACCGACACGGTGCGGTCGCGTTCGATGACCGGCAAGCCCGCGCGCCAGCTGCGCACCGCGTGGACCGAGGCGTGGGAGCGCGACGACACGCCCGACCCGCTGCCGATGCCGTTGCAAGGGATCCTCTACGCGCCCGCCGCGCACCGGTTCATGCGCGCGCAGTCACGCGCGTTGTCGGGATCGCCCGTGGGTCAGATCGTCGGGAGCGTCGACCGGGTGCGCTCGACGCGCGACGTGGTCGCGCAGATCGTCGAGGAGTGGATCGAGGCGTCGCAGCGGGTCGGCGGTCTGGTGGCCGACCCGAGCTGAGCGGCCGTCAGCCCCGTAGCTGCTCGCGCACCTCGCACGCGAGCGCGACGTTGCCGGGATCCGACGAGTCGACCGGACCGAGCACCACCCACGACGCGCCCGCGTCGACGTAGGGCGCGAGCGCGGCGGCGACGGTCGCCGGTGCGCCGACGATCGTGCCCGGCGACGCTCCGAGCCGCTCGGCCTTCTCGCGCGCGGTCGCGTCGTCGGCACCGAGCACCACGAGTCCGCCCCAGGTGAGTGCGGCGTCGGGTGCCATCGCCCGCACGCGCGCGGCTTCCGTCGCGAATCGCTCGGTGTCGGCTCCCCACCGGTTCCATCCGTCGGCCAGTGCCACGATCGGCACCAATCGCCGGTGCGCGCCACCCACCCACACCGGCACGCCCGCGGCGCGCACCGCGAGCACGGCCGCTTCGAGGGCGGCGAGCCGTTCGTCGAGCGTGCCGAAGCGCAGGCCGAACGACTCGTTCTCCCCGCGACTCTCCGAGTCGCCGGCGCCGATACCCGCGATGACCCGCTCCCCCGCGATCCGGCGCGCGCTCGCGAACACGTTCGCCAGCACGGCGGGCGGGCGCAGGGTGGCGCGCGCCACGAGCGAGCCGATCGCGACGCGCGACGTCTCCGCCGCCACCGCGCCGAGCACGGCGGCGAGCTCGAGCGCGGGACGGTCGCCGGTGCGCGCGGCGCGGAAGATGTGGTCGAACAGGAACACGCCGTCGAGGCCGGCGTCGTCGGCGGCGCGGGCGATGGCGATCGTCGGGTCCGGATCGTCGCGAAACGACGGCAGCGTGATCCCGACCCGGATCGTCATGACCCCGGCAGCAGCTCGCGGGCGAGCGCGGCGGCGCCGATCACCCCGGCGCGCGTGCCGAGCCGGGCGATCACGATCGGCACCTCCGGGCGGTACTCGGTGCCTTCGATCCGGGCGCGGAACGCGGCCTCCAGCGGATCGAAGAGCAGCCTGCCCATCGCCACGAGGCCGCCCGACACGACGACGATCTCGGGATCGAGGATGTTCACGAGCGCGGCGAGACCGATCGCGACGTTGTCGGCGTAGCGCGCCACGAGCGCGAGCGCGTCGGGGTCGCCCGCACTCGCCGCCGCGCCGACGTGCTCGCCGCTCACCGCGTCGGCGGCCCCACCCGCCTCGGCGAGCACCGCCGCGCCGGCACCTGCGGCCACCATCTCGCGCGCCATGCGCCCGAGCGCGGTCCCAGAAGCGATCGCCTCCCAGTGCCCGTACTCGCCGCACGCGCAGAGCGGTCCGTCGCGCTCGACCTGGAAGTGGCCGATCTCCGCGGCGAACCCGTGCGCGCCGCGGTACACGCGCCCGTCGATGATGATCCCGCCGCCGATGCCGGTGCCGAGCGTGATCATGAGCGCGTGCTGCGCGCCCTGGGCCGCGCCGTGCACCACCTCGCCGAGCGCGGCGACGTTGGCGTCGTTGTCGACCAGGACGCGCCGACCGGTGGCGCGTTCGAGCTCGGCGCGCAGCGCGGCGTTGCGCACGCCGGGGATGTTCGGCGCGTAGCGCACGAAGCCGTCGTGATCGACGAGACCGGCCGCACCGACGCCGACCGGAGCGCCCGGCGCCTCGAGGTGGTCGACCAGCTCCGCGCAGGCGCGGACGAGCGGTTCGAGATCGTCCGGGCTGGGCACTTCGTGCTCGCGCGCGACGCGTCCGTCGGCGTCGACCACCGCGCCGAGCACCTTGGTGCCGCCGATGTCGAGCCCGATGGTGACCGTCATCGCGTCGACGGGGTCAACCGATGTCGATGCGCCGGACGCGTGACGGGCGGGCTGCGGCCGAGTCGTCGGCGGCGCGCCGGTCGTCGGTCGGGCCGGTGCGCCGTTGCTGGTCGACGACCGAGTCGGCGGCGTCGAGCACGGCGCGCGCGACGCCGATCAGCTCGTGGATCGCGTTCAGGAGGTGGGCGCGGGCGTCGGGTTGCGCCTCCGCGGCCGACGCGAACGCGGCGCCGACCGGGCACGCGTAGCACTCGGCGTGGTGCTCGTGCGGAGTGGGCTCGCCACGCGGTGCGTCGGTGTCGGTGTCGCCGTCGAACGATCGAGGGGCGCGGCGCGGCGAGCGCTGCACCCGGTCGCGCCAGTCGGCGCTCGCGCCGCTCACACGAACTCGACTTCGAGACGGTCGCCGTCGAAGCGGGCGCCGGTGACCTCGCGCCGCTCGAGGCTGTCGGGGAGCACCAGCGATCGGCGGTGCGGTCCGACGGTGAGGAGCAGCTCGCCGTCGTTGCGGCCGAGCGACACGTCGTCGCGCGCCACGAACGGCAGGTGCAGCGACAGCACCATCGAGTCGCCGACCGCGTCGACCCGGAGCGGCTCGACGCTCGACAGGTGGCCGGCCGGTGGCAGCTCGCCGTAGATGGCGCCGCCGAGCGTGGAGAGGTGCTCGATGCCGATGAGCTCGTGCGCGGCGAGCTCCGCGCCGAGCACCGGCAGCGGCGCGAACGCGTCGACGATCGCGGAGAGGTGCGCGGCCTGCGTGGCCTTCCAGCGCGCGAACCACGGGTCGTCGATCTCGTCCGGGAGCATCCGGTTCGCGACGACCGCGTCGACGTGGTAGCCGAACAACGAGAGGTACGTGTAGGTGCGGCGCGCCTCGGCGACGACCATGCGTTCGGGGTTCACGACGAGCCGTGCGCTCGTGACATCGCCGTCGGAGAGCAGGTCGCGCACGCCGTCGAGGCGGTCGTAGAAGCGGCGCACCGCGGCGAACACGGTGTCGCCGGCGACCGGCATGCTCGTGAGGCGCGACAGGACCGGGCGCGCGAGGCGCGTGACACGCCGCTGCGCCTCGAAGACCCGGTCCATGTACCACCCGAGCACGTCGGGGAGCGACAGCAACCGGATCGTCTCCGCGGTCGGCGCGCAGTCGACGACGATCAGGTCGTACGCGCTCGACGCCGCGAGCGCCTTGATGTCGGCGAGGGCGAAGATCTCGTCGAGCCCGGGGATCACCGCGAGTTCTTCGGCTTCGACCGCGCCCGCGCCGGCCCAATCGAGCACGTCGACCACGTAGCGCCGCACGTCGTCCCACGCTTCCTCGAAGCGGACGCGCGCGTTCAGCTGCTGGCCGTCGAGGCGCGACGCGACCGGCGTGGGCCGGTCGCCGAGGTCGGCGTCGAGCGCGTCGGCGAGAGAGTGGGCCGGATCGGTCGACAGCACGATCGTGCGCAGCCCCTGCTCGGCCGCTCGGACCGCGGTGGCGGCCGCGACCGTGGTCTTGCCGACGCCACCTTTGCCGGTGAAGAGCAGGATGCGCATTCGGCCGGAGGCTACCGCCCGGCTCACGACGGCCGCGAGGGGCCGCGCGTCACGCGACCGCTTCGACCTGCTTCTTCAGCTCCTTCAGCGCGCTGCCCATGATGAGCCCGGCGGCGCGCCGCTTCACGAGGCCGGGCATCGGCATCGCGAGGTCGACCGCGAGCTGGTAGTGGACACGGGTGGAGTCGCCGTCGGGCTCGAAGCGGTACGAGCCGTCGAGGCGGCGGAGCATGTCGCCCTCTTCGAGCTGCCAGGAGAACGCGAGCGGCGCTTCGGAGTAGTCGTAGGCGAGCACGTAGCGGATGCTCTTGCCGAGCGCGGCGGCGCGGTACTCGACGCGCGTGCCGCGACCTTCGTCGTCGTAGTCGAGCACTTCGGCGCTCTTCACGTCGCGCGCCCACTCGGGGTACGACGCGAAGTCGATCGCCACGTCGAAGCACCGGTCGGCCGGGGCCTCCACCCGGATGCGTTCGCTCGCGGTCTCGGTCATCGCCGACCTCCTCGTTGCCCGCCACGACTCGGCCGGGGTGGGAACACTCCGTGGATCGATCCCCACAGCCCGGCGCCGCCGAGCGGAAGCATAGGGACGAGCACACCGAACGGGTTGCTCGCCGCGGTCGCGGCCACGATCGCGATGCACACGACCGTCGCGCCGAGCAGGTGCGCGCGCACCCGCCGGGGCGCCGAACCCGCGAGGAAGAACAGGCTCGCGACCTGGATCTCGTCGCCCGCGGCGGTGCGCCCGACGGCCCGCAAGAACGCGTAGATCCACACCGGGAGCGACACGAGGAACAGGCCGAGGCTGACCGCCACCGCCGCGCCTTCGAGCGCGTCGACGCCGAGGGCGAACGGCACCGCGACGACGGCGTAGAGCGCGACGCTGCTCCACGCCGCGCGCACGATCCACGCACCGGCGTCGGGGGCGCGCTCGGTCGCGGCGACATCGGCGTCGGTCGGGTCGCTCACGCGCACCGGCTCTCGAACACCGACAGGTCGCCGCGCGTGAGCGGCACGAGTCGTTCGACGAGCACGTCGTAGGAGAACTCGGCGACGGCGCGGTCGCGTGCGGCGCGACCCATCGCGGCGCGACGCCCGTCGTCGCGCAGGAGCGCGTCGAGCGCGTGGCGCACCGCGTCGACGTCGCGCGGCTCCACGACGAGACCGGTCTCGTCGTGGGCGACCGCCTCGTGCGAGCCGCCGCTGCGCCCCGCCACCGCGGGCACGCCCGCGGCGGCGGCTTCGAGGAACACGATGCCGAACCCCTCCGCTTCCAGGCCGCCCCACCGGTCGCGGCACAGCATCGCGAACACGTCGACGCAGCCGTAGAGCGCGGGGAGGTCGGCGTCGGCGACCCGGCCGAGGAACCGGACTCGCCCCGGCGCGTGCCGCGTCGCGAGGCCTTCGAGCCGCCGGCGGTCGCGCCCCGCCCCGCCGATGACGACGGTCACGTCGTCGAGCGCACCGGCGGCGCGCAGGAGCACATCGAACCCCTTGCGGGGCACGAGGCGCGACACGCCGAGCACGACGGGCGACTCGACCGGGAGCCCGAACCGCGCGCGTGCGGCGCGGCGCGCGTCGACGTCGAGGGGCGCGAAGCGGGTGACGTCGACGCCCGGCGGGACCACGAGCGTCGGCAGCGCGGTGCGCGCGGCTCGCGCCGCCATGCGCGCCGGGTACTCCCCTGCCGCGACCACGCCCGCGGCGCCGCGCAGCACGCGCGCGGCCACGTGGCGCGACCCCGGGAACGTGCCGGGGACGGTGATCTCCGCGCCGTGCGCGACCACGACGTAGGGCGCGGCGCGCAGCTTCGGGCCGATCGCGCCGAGCGGCAGCATCGGATCGAGGAACACGACGTCGGCGCCGACGTCGCGCGCGAGCCGGTCGACCCGCCGCGCGAGCGCGGCGTGCGGGAGGAGCACCCGGGCGCGCTCGCGCTCGACACGGAAGTCTTGGCGCGCGTCCCACGCCGGCGCGCCCGGGTACGCGGTCGTGACGACGGTCGTCTCCTCCGGGGGGAGTCGCCGCCACAGCTCGTCGAGGTACGACTGGATGCCGCCGAGCTTCGGGGGGAAGTCGTTCGTCACGAGCAGCGACGTCATCGCCGGCGACGCTAGGCGAGCGGCGGCGCGGGGACCGTCCCCGCCCGCCCACGATCGGGGCGGGTCGAGCGGCGCAGCACGGCGATGCCGATCACCGCACCGATGGTCCCCGCGAAGAACGCGCCCCGCTCGCCGGCGAGCGCGGCCGCGGTGCCGCAGATGACGCCACCGAGACCCTGCGACAGGTCGAAGAAGCTCGAGATCGTGCCGACCGACGACGCCCGCTCGTTGTCGGGCACCCCGTCGAGCGCGAGGAGCAAGAGCGCGGGATACATGAGCGACATCCCCCCGGCGAACACGATCGTGCCCACCACCAGGCCGGGGACGCTCGCCCACGCGGCCATGATCGCGGTGCCGACCGCGCCGAGCACGAGCGCGGCGCCGGCGGCGCGACGCGCGCCGAGCCGATCCGGGAGGCGCGCGCCGACCACGCGCACGACGAGGATCAGCGCGCCGTACAACAAGAAGATGCCACCGGCGTCGTCGAGGCCGATCTCGTCGACGTAGAGCGGCACGAACGCCGTGAAGCCGGCGAGGCCGAGCAGGCCGAGGAACAGCACGAGGCCGGGTCCGAGCGCGCGCGGATGGAGCAGCCGCGCCGGCGCCGCGGCGGTGCTCGTGCGCGCGACGTCGCGCGTCAGGAGCCCGACGCCACCGGCGACGAGCCCGAGCGCGGCCGACACGAGCCACACCGCGACGTAGCGATCGTCGCCGAGGACCGCCTCGCCGAGCGGTGGCCCGAACGCGAGCCCGCTGTACACCGCGACCGACCAGTAGCTGACGGCCTCGCCGCGTCGTTCGACCGGCGCGAGGTCGGTGATCATCGTGGCGGCGCCGACGAAGAACGCGGCCTCGCCCACGCCGCCCACGACGCGGGCGAGCACCACCCACCACTGCGCCTCGACGAGCCCGTACGTGGCGGTCGCGACACCGACGACGACGCCGCCACCGACGATGAGGACGCGCCGGCCGATGCGGTCGCCGAGCCGGCCCGCGAACGGTCGGAGGAGCACCGCGCCGACGAAGAACGATCCCGTCGTCACGCCGACGGCGACGCTCCCGCCGCCGAGCACGTCCTCGACGTAGCGCGGCAACACCGGCAGCAGCATCGCGACCGACACGAAGTACGCGGTGCCCGCGGCGACGACGAGCACGAAGCGCCCGGTGAGGAGCCGCGGCCGGCGGTGCGGGACCGCCGCAGGGTCGGTCATGTGCGCCCGTCCGGACGCATCAGACGGTCGCGGTCGCGAGCGCGTCGTCCCACGACGCGCGCTCCGCGATCAGGCGCCGGACCGCCATGACCTGACGCGGCATCGTGAAGCCGAGCGCACCGACGACGCGGCCGCCCGCGCCGAACGCGGCGACGAACTTGCGCTCGTCGATCGATCCGTGCAGGACGCGCATCTCGGCGTCGGCCGAGACCCGTCCGACGGTCTGCATCTTCACGTCGTACTGGTCCGACCACACGAACGGCACCGGCGCGAACGGTTCGCCGCCGTCGTCGCCGGCGAGCAACCGGTGCGCGGCGTGGACGCCTTGCTCGGTGGCGTTGGTCCAGTGCTCGAGCCGCATCGACTCGCCGTCGAAGAGCGGGTTCGGCCAGCGCGCGACGTCGCCGGCCACGACGATCCCGGGCGCGGCGAGGCACGTCTCGTCGGCGACGACGCCGTCGGCGATCGTGAGGCCGCTCCCCTCCAACCAGTCGGTGGCGGGCCGGACCCCGATGCCGACGACCACGACGTCGGCGGGCACGAAGGTGCCGTCGCCGAGGCGCACGCCTTCGACGCGCGTCGTGCCCTCGATGCCCGCGACCGCGGTCGACAGGCGCAGGTCGACGCCGTGGTCGCGATGGAGCCGCGCGCACACGTCGCCGAGGACGGGCCCGAGGCCGCGCACCATCGGTTGCGCGAGCCCTTCGAGCACGGTCACGTCGAGGCCGCGGCCGCGGCACGTCGCCGCGACCTCGGCGCCGATGAACCCGGCGCCGACGACCACCACGCGCGGGCCGCGGTCGAGCGCGGCGCGGATCGCGAGCGCGTCGTCGAGGGTGCGCAACGTGTACAGCCCTTCGAGCTCGGGTTGGTCGGGCAGCGCGCGCGGTGTCGAGCCGGTCGCGAGCACCAGGCCGTCGAAGGCGACCCGGTCGCCGTCGTCGAGGTCGAGCGTCAGCGCCGCGACGTCGAGCCGCGTGGCCCGGGTGCCGGTGCGCACCTCGAGGTCGAGGTCGTCGATGCCCTGGCGGCGCAGCACGACGTCGTCGGCGTCGGCGTCGCCCGCGAGCAGCTGCTTCGACAGCGGCGGGCGGTCGTACGGGAGGTGCGGCTCGGCGCCGATCACGACGAGCCGGCCGTCGAAGCCGAGGCGGCGCAGGGTCTCGGTGGCGCGCAGCCCCGCGAGCGAGAACCCGACGACGGCGATCGTGCGCACGACGCCGGACGCTACCGCGGGTGGCCCGAACCCTGACTGCGGCGTCATACTCGGCGGCCGCGCCCGACCGGCTCGCGTCGCGCGCGGCCGACCGCGTCCCGTCCCCCGGAGCGAACATGCCGAAGTCCTCACGACCCGCGACCGACGTGTCGGGTCGGCCGCTGCGTCTGCGCGACGTCGATCTCGACACGTTCTTGCACCCGCGGACGATCGCGGTGATCGGGGCGTCGGAGCAGTCGGCGAAGCCGAACACGGCGATGACGCGCAAGTTTTCGACGTGGGCGGCCAACAACGGCGCCGCGTTCTACCCGGTGCACCCGCAGTACGAGACCGTGCTCGGTCACCGGTGCTACCGCAGCGTGTTCGACATCCCCGGCGACCTCGACCTCGCGATCATCCTCACCGGGCGCGCCGTCGACACGTTCGAGGAGGTGCTGCAGCGCAAGGCGAAGTTCGCGGTGATCTTCGCCGCGGGGTTCTCCGAGACCGGCCGCGACGGCGAAGCGCTCGAGGCGCGGCTCGCCGACCTCGTGGCGAGCGGCGACGTGCGCCTCCTGGGCCCGAACACGAACCTCAACGCGTTCGAGGACTTCCGCACCGACCTCGACGGGCCGTCGATCGCGCTGATCACGCAGTCGGGGCACCAGGGCCGACCCGTGTTCCAGGGCCAGGAGATCGGCATCCGGCTCACCCACTGGGCGCCCACCGGCAACGAAGTCGACCTCGAGTTCGCCGACTTCTGCCGCTACTTCGCCGACCAGCCCGACGTCGGCGTGATCGCGTGCTACATCGAAGGCTTCAAGGACGGCCGCACGCTGATGCTCGCCGCCGACCACGCGGCGCGCGCGAAGAAGCCGATCGTGATGGTGAAGGTCGGTCGCACCGAGGCCGGCGAGTCGATGGCCAAGTCGCACACCGGCCACCTCACCGGCTCCGACGCGGTGACCTCGGCCGTGTTCCGCCAGTTCGGCGTGACCCGCGTCGACGGTCTCGACGAGCTGCTCGAGGTGTCGGCCGCGCTCGCGCGCACGCGACCCGCGGCGACCCCCACGTGGGCCCGGCGCGGGCGCGAACCCGGGGTATGCGTGTACGCGATCTCCGGGGGCACCGGCGCGCACATGGCCGACATGGTCGCGGCCGCCGGCCTCGCGCTCCCCGACCTGACGCCGGCGACGCAACGCCGCCTGCACGACGGCTTGATCCCGGCGTACCTGCGGGTGTCGAACCCGGTCGACTGCGGCGGACCGCCGGTGGCCGACGCGCGCGGCCGCCAGATCCTCGACGCGATCGTCGCCGACCCGAACGTCGACATGATCGTCATCCCGATCACCGGCGCGGTCGTCACGTTCAGCGAACCGTTCACGCGCGACATCGTCGAGGTGGCCGCCACCACCGACAAGCCGGTGTTCGTGATCTGGGGCGCGCCGTCGGGCACCGACGACACCTACTACCGGCGGCTGCTCGACGGCGGGCTGCCGGTGTTCCGCACGTTCGCGAACTGCGTCACCGCGATGCGCGCCTACGTCGACACGTGGTCGTTCGCGGCGCGGTACCGCTCGCCGTTCGCGAGCGCGCCCACCACGCCGCTGCCCGCGGCGGGCAAGGCGCGCCGTTTGCTCGCCGACCTCGCCCCGGGCGAAGCGCTCTCGGAGTGGGGGTCGAAGCAGCTCCTGAAGGCCTACGGCATCAAGACGTCGCGCGACCGCCTCTGCGACACCAAGCGGGCCGCGGTCGCGGCCGCCGAGGAGCTCGGGCTCCCGGTCGTGATGAAGGTGTCGTCGCCCGACCTGCTCCACAAGAGCGACACGGGTCTGGTCGCCGTCGGGGTGAGCACCGCCCGCGAGGTGCGCGACACCTACGACACGCTCCTCGCGCGGGCGCGGCGCGCCGATCGGAAGGCGCGCATCGAAGGCGTGCTCGTCTGCGAGATGGTCGCTGACGGCGTCGAGACACTGGTCGGCGTCACACGCGACCCGCTGTTCGGGCCGGTCGTGACCGTCGGCCTCGGCGGCGTGTTCGTGGAGGTGCTCGGCGACGTGTCGTTCCGCGTGCCACCCTTCGACGCCGACGAAGCTCGGCGCATGGTCGACGAGCTCCAGGGTCGGGCGCTCCTGCGCGGCGTGCGCGGCGCGAAGCCGGTCGACGAGGAGGCCCTGATCGACGTGATCATGAAGGTGCAGCGTCTCGCCCTCGACCTCGCCGGCGACGTCGCCGAGCTCGACGTGAACCCGTTGGTCGTGCGCCGCCGCGGTGCGGTCGCCCTCGACGCGCTGGTGGTGAAGGCATGAGCGACGCGACGACTCCAGCACCCGACGTCGACGAGGAGCTGCTGGCGCGCCTCGACGGCGGCGTGCTCTGGCTCACGATCAACCGCGCCGCGAGCGGCAACGCGATCCCCTACTACGTGCGCGACCGCTTGATCGAGCACTTCGAGCGCGCGCACACCGATCTCGCGGTGCGCGCGGTCGTGCTCACCGGCGCGGGCGACCGCCACTTCTGCACCGGCGCCGACCTCACCGTGCGACCCGAGCCCGAGCCGAAGCCCGACGGCGCACCCGAGCGCGTCGTCGGCAGCGCGATCGACATGATGCGCCAGGGGTTCCAGCGCCTGATGGAGCGCATGCTCGACTGCCAGAAGCCGATCGTGTGCGCGCTCAACGGCACGGCTGCGGGCGGCGGGTCGATGCTCGTGCTCGCGTCCGACCTCGTGGTCGCGGCCGACGACACGAAGATCATCCAGGTGTTCGTGCGCCGCGGGCTGATCCCCGACGGCGGTGTGGCGTACCTGCTGCCGCGCCTGGTGGGGATGCACGCGGCGAAGGAGCTGATCTTCTTCGGCGACGACCTGTCGGCTGTCGACGCCCACCGGCTCGGGATCGTGAACCGGGTCGTGCCGCGCGCCGAGCTCGAAGCGACCACGCGCGAGTGGGCCGAGCGCCTCGCCGCCGGACCCACGAAGGCGATCGGCTGGGCGAAGAAGCTGCTGCACGACGCGTCGGAGATCTCCCGCACCGCGCTCCTCGAAGAAGAAGCGACGTTCGTCGAGCTCAACGTGAACACCGCCGACGGCCAGGAGGGCGTCGCGGCGTTCCGGGAGCGCCGCCCGACGGAGTTCAAGGGCTGGTGAGCGCGTGACGACGCGCGTCGCCGACCGCACCGCAGTGGTCGGGATCGGCCAGACCGCGTTCGGCAAGGGCCTCGCCGACTCCGAGCTGTCCCTCGCGTGCCAGGCGGTCAGCGCCGCGCTCGACGACGCTGGGATCGCGCCGAGCGAGGTCGACGGGCTCGCGTCGTTCAACATGGAGGCCGACCGCGAGGTCGACGTCGCCCGCAATGTCGGGCTCGGCGACATCACCTGGTTCGCGCAGGTCGGCTACGGCGGCGGCGCCGGCTGCGGCGTGGTCGGCCAAGCTGCGATGGCGGTCGCGACCGGCCAGTGCTCCGTCGCGGTCGCGTGGCGGGCGCGCAAGCGCGCCGACAAGACCAGCCGGCCGTGGGCGCAGGTGTCGCAGCGAATCACGGGTCACTGGCAGTGGAGCCGCCCGTTCGGGCTGATCCGGCCGGTCGACGAGATCGCGATGCTCACGCGCCGCTACATGCACGAGTACGGCGCGACGCGCGACCACCTCGCCAACGTCGCGCTCGCGTTCCGGAAGCACGCGAACCGCAACCCGGCCGCGACCATGCACGACAAGCCGCTGACGCGCGACGACTACATGGCCGCGCGCTGGATCTCCGAACCGCTCTGCCTGTTCGACAACTGCCTCGAGACCGACGGGGCGCTCGCGGTCGTGATCACGTCGGCGGAACGAGCGCGCGACTGCGCACAGCCCCCCGTGTTGGTGCACTCGTTCGCGCAGGGCCTCCCCCCGCAGCACCAGACCATGACCAACTACTTCTGCGACGACCCGCTGCGCGGCCCGGGGTGGACCGCGGCTCGTCACCTGTGGGCGAACGCCGACGTCGGCCCCGCCGACGTCAAGGTCGCACAGCTCTACGACGCGTTCAGCCCGCTCGTGCCACTGTCGCTGGAGGGCTACGGCTTCTGCGCGCGCGGCGAGGGCGGTCCGTTCACCGACGACGGCGGGATCGAGTGGCCGCACGGCCGGCTCCCGGTCAACACCTCCGGCGGCGGCATGTCGGAGGCGTACGTCCACGGCTTCAACCTCGTGCTCGAAGGGGTCCGGCAGATCCGCGGGACCTCGACGTGCCAGGTCGACAGCGCGGACGTGTCACTCGTCACGAGCGGCGAAGGCGTCCCGACCTCCGCCGTCGTGTTCACGAAGGCGCGCTGATGGAATCCGAGCTCCTGCTCCCCGACACCGCCGATCCGGTGGCGGCCGAGTTCTGGGCCGGCACCGCGCGCGGCGAGCTGTTGGTGCAGGCATGCGCCGCGTGCGGCGCGTGGCGCATGCCGCCCCGCCCGATGTGCCCGGCCTGCCGCTCGACCTCGGTGCGCTGGGAGCGCACGTCGGGTCGTGGCCGCGTGTGGTCGTTCGCGGTGCCGCATCCCCCGCTGCTCCCCGCGTATGCCGCGTTGGCCCCGTACAACGTCGTCGTGGTCGAGCTCGAGGAGCGGCCCGACATCCGCTTCGTCGGCAACCTGATCGCCACCGCCGACGGCCCGATCAACGAGGTCGACCCGGCGACGATCCGCATCGGCGAACCGGTGCGCGTCGTGTTCCAGACCGTCGCCGGCGTCGCGCTGCCGCGTTGGGTCCGCGCCTGATCAGACCCGGGCGATCGGCGCGAGGATCGCGTCGGTGAGCCGCGCAAGATCGTCCGGTGCGAGCTCCAGCTCGACGCCGCGCGCACCGGCGCTCACGAACACCGTCGGCCACTGGGTCGCGGTCGCGTCGACGGCGGTCGGGAGCCGGCGCTTCTGGCCGACCGGGCTGATGCCGCCGACGACGGAGCCGGTGAGGCGCTGCGCGTCGGCGGGATCGGCCATCGCCGCCTGCTTCGCGCCGAACGCCGCCGCGACGGCCTTCAGATCGAGGGTGGCGGTCACGGGGACCACGGCGACGGCGTGGCGGCCGTCGGCGAGCGCCACCACGAGCGTCTTGAAGATCCGGGCCGGCTCGACGTCGAGCTCGCGGGCGGCTTCGGCGCCGTAGTCGGTGGCCGACCGGTCGTGGGCGTAGGTGTGCACCCGGTGAGCGACGCCTGCCGCGGTCACGGCCCGGGTCGCCGGGGTCCCCTTCGCCACGGCGGGGACGGTATCGCCGGCCGTGCTCGTCGAATCGACCGTCGATTCGACGACGACGGTTGCGCGCGGGAGGGCACCGACGGAGGACGAGCGGGGCCGAGACGCGACTCGACCCCGACCATCCCTGGTCGGGGTCGAGCGGGGCACAACCGGCGGGGGGACGTCCGGTCGGCACGAGCCGCCGGTCCGAGGGGGGATCGGACCGGTCGGCGATCTGGGGTCAGGCGGCCCGGGCGGCGGGCTCGCTCGTGCGCAGGTCGGCGAAACGGCGCTCCCACGCCAGACGCCGGGCGAGCCAGGTCAGCGCTTCCTTGCGCTGCTCGGCGCTGCGGATGGTGGTGGAGTCGGCCATCATGGTCTCCATACGGAACCGAACGCTCCGGCGGATGTCGTCACAGAGGAATCTTACCGGAGCATTGACACTGAAAGTGAATGCTCGCAGTATATCGACCCCGAGTCCAGCCGTGCTGGAGTTACGGTTGTCACAAGCACCCGGGCCCCACGGCCCCACAGAGGAGCGCTCGTGAGCGGCACCGGCTGGCGCATCGACGACCTCGCCCAGCGGGCGGCCGTCCCGGTCGACACGATCCGGTACTACTCCCGTGAGGGGCTGCTCCCCCCACCGCAGCGCAGCGGCCGCCACAAGCTCTACGGCCCCCGGCACCTCGACCGGCTGAGCCGGATCCGCGAGCTCCAGGAACGCCGCTTCTCCCTGGCCGCGATCCGGGCGATCCTCGACGCCGACCGCCCCGGCCTCGACAGCATCTTCGGCGGCACCGGCCAGTACACGCTCGCCGAGCTCATCGAACGCACCGGCGTCGATGCCGACCTGGTCGAGCGCCTCCGCGGCGTGGGCCTGCTGCCCGAGCCCGCCGAGTTCGGTCGCGAGTCCTACGACGAAGCCGACCTGTCGCTGCTCCAGGCCGTCGTCGAGCTGCGCGAGATCGGCATGACCCCCGAGGTCCTCACCGAGCTCGGCGCGATCTACGTGCGCCACTTCCGCGCGCTGCAAGCCGACGTGCACGCGATGCTCGCGGGCCAGCGGAACCCCGAGTGGGACCCGGCGTCGATGATCGAGGTCCAGCGCAAGCTCACCGCGAACGCGGGCCGGTTGATCCCCGCGGTCGACCGCGTCCTGAACTACGTGCACCAGCGCACGGTGCAACGCCTCACCCTCGACGCGATCCGGCGCGCGCAGGAGACCGGACGTGGCGTGGGAGGCATCCGGCGCGACGAGCTCGACGCGTAGCGCTCAGTCGAGGTGCCAGATGCGCGCCGCGTTGCCGCCCACGATGCGCGCCCGCTCGTCGGCCGGCACGTCGCCCATCGTCTCGGCGATGACCTTGCGCGAGTACGGCCAGTCGTTGCCGTGGTGCGGGTAGTCCGACGACCACATCATGTTGTCGACACCAACCTGCTGGCGCAGCGCGATGCCGCTGCGATCGGTGATGAACGAGGCGGCGTTGTTGCGGTACCAGTAGTACGACGGCGGCTCGCGCAGCGGCAGATCACCCCAGGAGCGGTTCCGCCACCAACGGTCGTCGAGGCACTCGAGGAAGTGCGGCAGCCAGCCGACGCCGGTCTCGATCCAGCACACCTGCAGCTCGGGGAAGCGTTCGAAGACGCCGGTGAACAAGATCGCGGTGATGTTCCCGGCCGCCATCGAGAACACGTGGCTCATCCCGCCGATGGCCTTCGCGCGCGTCGCTTCGCTGCGCATGTCGTAGAGCGCGTTGCCGGCGCGCGCCGCGGCGGCCCGACTCTTCGAGCGCTGCCGGCGGCTGATGATGTTGATGTGGATCGACACGGGGATGCCCTCGTCGACCGCGGCGGCCCAGAACGGGTCGTCGTCGCGCGTCAACGTGTCGTTGCCCGACGGCCAGTTCGAGATCAGCACGCCCTTGGCTCCGCGCGCCTTGGCCTTGCGCAACCCGTCGACCGCGACGTCGATGCCGAGCGACGGGATCTGCGCGAGGCCGATCAGTCGCGACGGATCCGGCGCGCAGAACTCCTCGAACAAGAAGTTGTTGTACGCCTCGACGCCCGCGAGGACGAAGTCGTCGTCGTCGTCACCGAGGAAGTGCGACATCGTGCGCTGGGGCGGGAAGAGCACCTCGGCGTCGACACCGTCGAGATCCATGTCGGCGAGGCGCGCATCGCCGTTGTAGCAACCGGGCCGCGCCTCGTCGTACGTGACGCCGAACCAGCGGAACTTGTCGAACGGCATGCCCGGCGTGGCGGTGAGCCCGATCGGGTCGGGGTCGCCACCCACGGCGGTGAGCCACGCGTCGCCGCCGTCGGGGTCCTGGACGAGTCGCGGCGCCTTGTCCTGGTGGGCCGACGGCAACCAGTTCGTCCAGATGTCGGGCGGCTCGAGGATGTGGCAGTCGGCGTCGACGATCTCGTACTTCGCCATGGCGGACCCATCCCCTCCGACGCGTAATCTGACGTTCGTGTCAGTTTACTGAGGAGGAGGCCGGGGTGCCCGAGGCGCTGCTCGCCGGGACCAACGTCGTCGACCTCGGTGACGAGCCGGCGGCGCGAGCGGCCCGCATCCTCGCCGATCTCGGCGCGTCGGTCACGCGTCTCGTCCCGAGCGCCGGCGATCCGCTGCCAGCTCGCTCCGCACGCGCGTGGAACGTCGGCAAGGAGCTCGTCGCCGCCGACCCCGACGACCCGATCGTCGGCACGATCCTCGACGCCGCCGACATCGTGTTCGACACACCGTTCGCCGCCGGGTACCACCGCCTCGACCCCGCACGCGCACCGCAGGCGGTGTGGGTGCATGTGACGCCGTTCGGTTCCGACGGTCCGCGCGCGTCGTGGCGCGCGACCGACCTCGGCGTCATGGCCGCGAGCGGGAACATGTACTGCACCGGCGATCGCGATCGCGCTCCGGTGCGCTGCACCGAACCGACCGCGTACGCACACACCGGCCCCGAAGCCGCGTTCGCCGCACTGAGCGCGCGGTGGGCCGGCGGCGGGCGCCGCGTCGACCTGTCGATGCAGGAGACCGTGCTCGTGGCGAACATGGCCACACCGGCGCGCTTCCCGGTCACCGGCTTCCGCGGCGTACGACGCGGCGCCGACATCGGACGGACGCGCGAGATCTGGCCGACGCTCGACGGCTACGTGTCGTTCGGCCTGCGCGGCGGCAAGGCGCGCGTCCCGAGCCTCGAGACGATCACGCGCCTCGTCGCCGCCGACGGCATCGCCGGGGCGTCCGCGCTCACCGAGCGCGACTGGAACGCCTACAACCACACGACCGCGACCGACGACGAGCTGCGCGCGATCGAAGCGCCCGTCGCCGAGTACTTCGCCCGCCACACGATGCGAGAGCTCTACGACATCGCGTGCGCGACGAACCTGATGCTCGCGCCGGCGAACTCCCCCGCCGAGATCTACGCGTCGGCGCAGCTCGCGGCGCGCGAGTTCTTCGGCCCACCCGAGGACCGGTCGCCGCTCCCCCGGTCGTTCCTCACCGTCCGCCTCGGCGGCCGGCGGCCGACACGGCCACATCCATCGGCATCGGCGCTGGACTCACACCCATCCGGTGGCGCATGGTCCGGCGTGCGGATCCTCGAGTTCGGGTCGGGTGCGGCCGGGCCCATCGCGTCGCGCTACTTCGCCGAGCACGGTGCGACGGTGCTGCGCGTCGAGTCGAAGACGCGGCCCGACTTCCTGCGGGTCTACGCGCTCGGGCCGAACAACCCGCACGGCCTCGAGGGCGCGCCGATGTACGACGGCCTCAACGTGGGCAAGCGCAACGTCACCTGCAACCTCAAGCACCCCGACGCTGTGGCGCTCGTCCGGCGCCTCGCGCTCGAGTGGGCCGACGCGATCGCCGAGAACTTCGCGCCGCGCGCGATGAAGGGCTTCGGCCTCGATGACGACGCACTGCGCGCGCGGCGCCCCGACCTCGTGATGGTCAGCGCGTGCCTGAACGGCCAGACCGGACCGCACAAGGACTATCCGGGCTTCGGCGGGCAGGGCGCGGCGCTCTCCGGCTACAACGCGTTGACCGGCTGGCCCGACCGCGAACCGGTGGGGCCGCACGGCACGATCACCGATTCGCTCGCACCCCGCTTCGTCGCCACCGCACTCGCCGCCGGGCTCCTGCACCGCGCCCGCACCGGGCAGGGCGTGTACCTCGACATCTCACAGGTCGAGACCGCGATCTACTCGCTCACGCCGTGGTTGCTCGACCACGCGCTCGACGGGCACACGCAGCTGCGCGACGGGAACCGTCACCGCGACGCGGTTCCCCACGGCGCGTTCCCGTGCGCCGACGAGGGCGACGTGTCCGATCGGTGGGTCGCGATCGCGTGCTGGTCCGACGACGACTGGCAGCGGCTCGCGGCGATCGTCGGGATCGACGATCCGGCGCTCGCGACCCTCGCGGCGCGCCGGGTGCAGATCGACCGCGTGGAGGAGATCGTCGCGTCGTGGACCGCGACGCGACAACGTCACGAGGTCGCCGCACAGCTGCAGGCCGCCGGCATCGAAGCCGTGCCCGTCGCCGACTTCGGCGACCTCCACGACGACCCGCAGCTCGCGCACCGCGACCACTTCGTGTCGCTGACGCATCCGTACCTCGGGCCTGGGCTGTACGAGCGCAACGGGTTCCGCATCGACGCGGCGCCGAGCCGCTACGGCCGCGCCGGCCCCACGCTCGGACAGGACAACGACTGGGTGCTGCGCGACCTGCTCGGCCTCGACGACGCCGAGATCGCGCGCCTCGTCGCCGAGGGCGCGGTGGAGTGAGGGCGAACGGTCGGCGCCGCGACGACGTGCCGTAGGCTCCGCGCGCCGTGGACCTGCGCTTCACTCCCGCCCAGGAAGCCTTCCGCGCCGACGCGCGCGCGTGGCTCGAGTCGCGCCTCGGCGGTCGGTTCGCGGTCGTGCGCGGCCGCGGCGGACCGGGCGACGAGCACGAGCTCTTCGACGAGCGTTGGGCGTGGGAGCAAGAGCTGGGCCGCGACGGCTGGATCGGCCTGTCGTGGCCGGCGGCCTACGGCGGACGCGAGGCGTCGCTCGTGGAGCAGGTCGTGTTCTACGAGGAGTACGCGCGCGCCGGCGGGCCGGGTCGGGTCGGCATCGTCGGCGAGGGCCTGCTCGGGCCCACGCTCGTGCACTTCGGTGACGACGACCAGTGCCGCCGCTTCCTCCCCGGCATCCTCGCCGGCACCGAGATCTGGTGCCAGGGCTACTCCGAGCCCGACGCGGGCTCCGACCTCGCGAACGTGCAGACCCGCGCCGAGCTCGTCGGCGACGAGTGGGTCGTGCACGGCCAGAAGGTGTGGACGTCGCTCGCGCACTGGGCCCACTGGTGCTTCGTGCTCTGCCGCACCGACCGCGACGCCGCGAAGCACGCGGGCTTGTCGTACCTCCTCGTGCCGATGGATCAGCCCGGCATCGAGATCCGCCCGATCGAGCAGATCACCGGGACATCGGAGTTCAACGAGACCTTCTTCGACGGCGCCCGTACGCACGTCGACAACGTCGTCGGCGGCGCGAACAACGGCTGGAAGGTCGCGATGGGCACGCTGGCGTTCGAGCGCGGGGCGTCGACACTCGGCCAACAGCTCGCGTTCGAGAACGAGCTGCGCGACGTCACGACGGTCGCGCGCTCCAACGGACTCGCGGCCGATCCGGTGTTCCGCCAGCGCCTCGCCGACGCGTGGATCACCCTCCGCATCATGCGGTACCACGCGCTGCGCTGCTTGCCGATCCTCGAGCACGGTGGCGTCACGCGCGCCACCGCGATCCACAAGCTGCTGTGGGCCGGCTTCCACCGCGCGCTCGGCGAGCTCGCGGTCGACGCGCTCGGCGCCGCGGGTGCGATCGGCGGCACCGACCCGACGCCGGGCGAGTACGACCTCGGCGCGCTCCAGCGGCTCTTCCTCTACTCGCGCGCCGACACGATCTACGGCGGCAGCAACCAGATCCAACGCAACGTGATCGGCGAGCAAGCACTCGGCTTGCCGCGCGAACCGAAGGTGACGCGATGACCGACGCCCCCGAGTACCCGCCGGCCCACGGGCTGCTCGCCGACAAGACGGTCCTCGTGACCGCGGCCGCGGGCACCGGGATCGGGTTCGCCACCGCGAAACGGTGCGTCGAGGAGGGTGCGCGCGTCGCGATCGCCGACATCCACGAGCGGCGCCTCGGCGAAGCCGCCGACGCGCTCGCCGCGATCGCCGGCGCGCGCCCACCCGCGTTCCTCGCGAACGTCGCGCTCGAAGCCGACGTGCAGTCGCTGTTCGACCAGGCCATCGCCGCGTTCGGCGCGCTCGACGTCGTCGTGAACAACGCCGGGCTCGGCGGCACCGCCGAGCTGGTCGAGATGACCGACGAACAGTGGTTCGCGGTGCTCGACGTGACCCTCACCGGAACGATGCGCATGACCCGGGCCGCGCTGCGCCACATGACCACACGAGGACGCGGCGTGATCGTGAACAACGCGTCGGTCGTCGGCTGGCGCGCGCAGGCGGGTCAGACGCACTACGCCGCCGCGAAGGCGGGCGTCATGGCGCTCACGCGCTGCGCGGCGATCGAAGCGGCGCGGTCAGGGGTGCGGATCAACGCGGTCGCGCCCAGCCTCGCCATGCACCCGCACCTCGCCAAGGTCACCACCGACGAGCTGCTCGCCGAGCTGACGACGCGGGAGGCGTTCGGCCGGGCCGCCGAACCCTGGGAGATCGCCAACGTGATCGTGTTCCTCGCGAGCGACTACTCGTCGTACATGACCGGTGAGATCGTCTCGGTCAGCAGCCAGCACCCCTAGACGCACTCCTAGGAATCGCGGCCGCGACGCCCTACGCTGGCTCATCGGTCCACGTCCAGGGAGGGACGCCATGCGCACGCTGCGCTCTGTCCTCGTCGCCATCGCCCTCGTGCTCGCGACCGCGCTCCCGGCGGGTGCCGTGGTGGGTGGTGAACTCGACGGTGAGCTCCACTCCAACGTGGGGATGTTCTTCTTCACCGAATCGGGTTCCCGGTTCCGGTGCAGCGGCACGCTCGTCGCGCCGACGATCGTCCTGACCGCGGCGCACTGCACACTCGGCAGCACCGACGTGCGCGTCACCTTCGACAGCGTCGCGCAGCAAGACCCGCTGCGGGCGACGAGCCCGGGCGACGCGTCGCGGTTCATCGTCGGTACCGCGCACGCGCATCCGGATTGGAACCAGAAGCTGCAGCTGAAGGACCTCCTCGACATCGGCGTCGTCGTGCTCGACGCGCCCGCCTCGACGATCTGGCCGGGCATCACGCCCGCGCCGCTGCCGACCGCCGGACTGCTCGACGACCTCGCCGCGAAGGGCGGACTGAAGAAGGTGCCGTTCGAGGTCGTGGGCTACGGCGTGTTCTTCGAACAGCCCGACACCACACCCCGCACGCCCACCTCGGTGCGCGACCTCACCCGGCGGTACACCACCGCGCCGCTCCAGAACATCAACGGCGAGACGGTGAAGCTGCAGGAGAGCGCCGGCGACGCGAAATTCGGCGGCGGCACCTGCTTCGGCGACTCGGGCGGCGCGCTGTTCCTCGACGGTGTGCTCGTCGGCGACACGAGCTGGGGCGGTTCGCAGTACTGCTCGGGCGGCGCCGGCGGCTACCAGCGCACCGACACGAGCGCCGCGCGCGCGTTCCTCTCGGAGTTCGTGACGGTGCCCTGATCGGCGATCACGTCGGCGTGGTGCCGCTCGCCGCGTCGAGGTAGGCGGGGCGCTCCCCACCGCCGTGCACCGCGATGCTGGCGCCGGTCACGTAGCGGGCGAGCGGCGACGCGAGGAAGAGGCACACGTCGGCGACGTCGGCGGGTTCGGCCATGCGCCCGAGCGGGATCGTCGCGCCGACCGCCGCGATGCCGGCCTCGTCCCCGTAGAACAAGTGCGCCTGCTCGGTCACCACGAGGCCGACGGTGACCGCGTTCACCCGCACCTTCGGCGCGAACTCGACCGCGAGCGTCTCGGTGAGGTTCAGGAGTCCTGCCTTCGCGGCGCCGTACGCGGCGGTGTTCGGCGACGGGCGCACGCCGCTGACGCTCGCGATGTTGAGGATCACGCCGCCGTCGTCTTGGCGCTGCATCTGCTGGTTGGC
>DASUMP010000087.1:0-15019 GCA_036277635.1 Acidimicrobiia bacterium
GTGACGCCGTAGCGGCCGAGCTCGGCGGCTTCCACCAATGTCAGCGCGGCGATGCCGGCTTTGGCCGCCGAGTAGGCGCCCTGCCCGACACTGCCCATCAAGCCGGCGCCCGACGAGGTGTTCACGATGCGGGCGTCGACCGATTCGCCCGCCTTCGCCTGCTCGCGCCAGTGCTCCGCAGCGAACCGCGTCGGTGCGAAGTGACCCTTCAGGTGCACGCGGATCACCGCGTCCCACTCCTCTTCGGACGAGGACACCAGCATCCGATCGCGGAGGAACCCCGCGTTGTTGACCAGCACGTCGAGTCGGCCGAACGCGTCGAGCGTGCTCTGCACCAGACGTGCGGCGCCGTCGAAGGTGGCGATGTCGTCGACGTTCGCGACGGCCGCGCCGCCCGCCGCGACGATCTCCTCGACGACGGCGTGCGCGGGCCCGCCTCCGCCGCCGGTGCCGTCGCGCTCGACCCCGAGGTCGTTCACGACCACCGACGCACCCTCGCGCGCGAAGGCGAGCGCGTGGGCACGACCGATCCCGCGGCCGGCGCCCGTCACGATCACCACGCGGTCGTCGCAGACACCCACGCGCGCCACCTCCTGAGCACTCCAACGGAACGTCTGAACCTAGCGGCGGCGAGTACCCTCCGGCGACCGCGGGAGGTGCGATGCGCTACGGCGTCACGATGTTCCTGACCGACCTCACGATGGCGCCGGCCGACCTCGCGATCGAAGCCGAGGCGCGCGGACTGTCGTCGTTGTACGTGCCCGAGCACACGCACATCCCGACCAGCCGTCGCACACCACCGCCGACCGGTGACGCCACGCTGCGCGACGAGTACAAGCGGACGCTCGACCCGTTCGTCGCGCTCGCGTCGGCGGCCGCGGTCACCGACCGGATCGAGCTCGGAACTGGCATCTGTGTGGTCGCGCAGCACGAGCCGATCGTCACCGCGAAGGCCATCGCCACGCTCGACCATCTCGCGGGCGGGCGGTTCGTCTTCGGCATCGGGTTCGGGTGGAACGCGGACGAGATCGAACACCACGGCGTCGAGATGTCGCGCCGGCGCGACGTCGCGCGCGAGCACGTGCTGGCGATGCGCGCGCTCTGGCAGCACGACGTCGCGAGCTTCCACGGTGAGTTCGTCGACTTCGCCGACTCGTGGTCGTGGCCGAAGCCGGCGCGCCCGGAGGGGCCGCCCGTGCTCATCGGCGGCGCTGCGGGACCGGTGCTGTTCCGGCACGTCGCCGAGTACGCCGACGGGTGGATCCCGATCGGTGGCGCGGGAGTGCGCGCCGCGCTCGACGACCTCCGGCGCGCCTGCGATGCGGTCGGACGCGACGGGTCGACACTGCGGATCGTGCCGTTCGGCACCGTTCCCGATCCGGGCAAGCTCGACTACTACGCGGGGCTCGGCATCGACGAGGTCGTCCTCCGTCTGCCCGCGGCCGGCCGCGACGCGGTCCTGCCCGTGCTCGACCGCTACGCCGAGCTCGTCGGCGCGTAGGTCCCGGTCACGGCGGGCCGAAGGTCACGGAGTGAATCGCGGAGAACCGCCGACGGGCCATTCGACCCGTTCGCGTCATCACGCGATCCGCGATGCTGCCGAAACTCCCTCTGGACGAGAGGACTCGGGAGCGACGTGATGCGTGACGACGATCGAGACCTGGCCGGCCTGCGGGGTCGCAAGGAGCGCGTGCTCGCTCCGTGCCCCGACTGCGGCGACGTGCGCGTGAGCATCCCGGCGTGCACGCTCCTGCGCTGCATGGACGACGGGCGCATGGCCGTCGCGTACCGCTGCCCCCGCTGCGGCCGGCGCGACAGCATCGATCTCACGCGGCAGCCCGATCGCGTCCCGGCCCTGCTCGACGCGGGTGTGCGGCTGCGGGTCTGGCACCTGCCGGCCGAGCTGCACGAACCGCATCCCGCCGGTGCGCCGTTCCAGCCCGAAGACGTCCTCGACTGGCACCTGCAGATGGACGAGCCGGGGTGGCTCGACGAGCTGCTCGGCGCCAGCTGATCGCTCGGGTCGCCGCGATCCCCGCGGCGGCGATCAGCCGCCGGTCGACGAGAAGTGCTGCCAGTCCTTGATCGACTGGTAGTGCCCGCCCCATCCCCATCCGATCGCCGCGAACGCCTGCACGACGACATCGCCGTCGTGGATCATCCCGGGATCGGTGCGCGTGCGATCGACGTAGGGCGCGCCTGCGGGCGGGAGCACGGTGCCGTTGCTCGACCGGTACGGGTTCTGGATCGGGTTGATGTCGATCGCGCGCCCGTACGAGTGCTCCGACCACCGCGTCCCGCTCGTGGTGAGGCGGCAGTTGAAGCCCGACGTGTTGTTCGCGGCCATCGACGCGTCGTCGGAACCGCCGTACACGTCGACGAGCTGCATGCGCTCGATCGGGAACCGGGCTTGGAACAGCGTGTTCATCGCCGCGGCGACGCGCGACGCGACCTGCGCGTGCACGACCAGCTCGCCGGTGTGCGCAGCGTTGTCGAAGCCCCAGTACGTCAGGGTCATGAGCCGCAGGCTCGACAACCCCACCGGACAGCCCGGCCGCCACGACTTCGACATGCGTGCGGCGGTCGCGTCGTCGATCCACGAGATCGTCGCGGTGTACGCGCCGTCGCGGTGCACCGTGGGCGGTGGCGTGCTGGGTGCCGGACGCGTCGTCGGGGTCGGGGGAGGGGGCGGTGGAGGCGTGGCCGTGCCCGCGGTCGTCGGGCTCGCCGACGGCGGTCGGTCGGTCGTCGACGACGTCGGCCGTGACGTGGTGACCCCGACGGTCGTCGTGGGCCCGGTGCGGCCCGAGGATGTGCTGGTCGTCGACGCGACGGCCGCGTCGGCCGGCTCATCGGTGTCGCCGCACGCGGCCGATCCCAGCAGGAGCGATCCGACGACGAGCGTGCTCGCGAGGCGGTGCACCCGCCGAGCGTAGGCAGAATGGGGTGTGGTCGATGTGCACCTCGTCACCTGTCGCGCCCCTGTCGTGGAAGACGCCGACCTCGTCCTCCTGGAACGCGCCCTGGCCGACCGCGGGATCGACGCGCGCGCCGTCGTCTGGGACGACCCGGGCGTCGACTGGGCAGCGGCCCCGGTCACGATCGTGCGTTCGACGTGGGACTACACGGATCGACTCGCCGAGTTCCGCGCGTGGATCGACGTCGTCGCGGCCCGCTCGGCGCTGTGGAACCCGGCGCCGCTGCTCCACTGGAACGCGCACAAGTCGTACCTGTTGTCGTTGCACGCGCGTGGGGCGCCGGTCGTCCCGACCGTCGTGGTGACCGAAGGGGGCGCCGCGTCGCTCGACGCGATCGGTGACGCGCAGGACTGGGACGAGGTCGTCGTCAAGCCCGCCGTCGGCGTCGGCGCGAACGGCGCCGGTCGGTTCCGGCGCGGCGACGCCGCCGGCCAACAGCACCTCGACGTGTCGCTGACACGCGGCGACGTGCTCGTCCAGCCGTTCGTCGACAGCATCGTGACGCGCGGGGAGGTCGCGATCGTCCGCCTCGACGGTGCGGTCACCCACGCCGTGTGCAAGCGCCCGGCCCCGCACGACTACCGGGTGCAGGAGAACTACGGGGGGCGCAACGAGCTGATCGACCCGACGCCGGTGCTCGTGGAGCTGGCCGAGCGGGTCGTCGGCGTCCTTCCGGTCGAACCGCTGTACGCCCGCATCGACGTCGTCGAGCTCGCGGGGACCTGGCACGTCCTCGAAGTCGAGGTGCTCGAGCCGTCGCTGTGGCTCGACCTGGCGCCGCCCGCCGCACTCGAGCGGTTCGCCGACGCGGTCGTGCGCCGTCTCCCCTGATCACCGAGGATCGCCGAGGCCGGCGGGGCGGCGCGCGATCATCACCGTCCCCGGTCGGAGAGGAGCAGCGTCGCGATGGCACTCGGAGTGTTCGACGACGTCGGACCGTTCCCGGTCGAGTCGATGTCGTGCTTGCGGTGCGGCGTCGAGGCGCCGATGCGGTTCGCTGGACCGTGCCCGGAGTGCGCGACGGCGCTGCGCGAGTCGGCGCGGCGCGACGCGAAGGTCGTCGACGCGGAGTACGTGCCGAAGACGAACGTCACCGCGAACGCGGTGGCGCTGAAGGACGACTGAGCGACCTGCCGACGAGCGCGTCGCGGGCTACACGCGCTCGATGATCGTCACGTTCGCCTGGCCGCCACCTTCGCACATCGTCTGCAGGCCGTAGCGGCCGCCGGTGCGCTCCAGCTCGTGGAGCAGCGTCGTCATCAAGCGGGCGCCGGTCGCGCCCAACGGGTGACCGAGCGCGATCGCGCCGCCGTTCACGTTCACGCGCGCGAGATCGGCGCCGGTCTCGCGCTGCCACGCCAGCACCACCGACGCGAACGCCTCGTTGATCTCGACCAGGTCGATGTCGGCCAGCGTCAACCCCGACTTCGCGAGCGCGTGCGCGGTCGCGGGGATCGGCGCGGTCAGCATCCACACGGGGTCGGCGCCGCGCACCGACAGGTGGTGGATACGGGCACGCGGTCGGAGTCCGTGGGTGCGCAGCGCGTCTTCCGACACGACCAGGATCGCGGCCGCGGCGTCGGAGATCTGCGACGACACCGCCGCAGTGAGCCGTCCGCCCTCGACGAGCGTGGGGAGCGACCGGATCTTGTCCCAGTTCGGTTCGCGCGGCCCTTCGTCGTGCGCGACGTCGCCGACCGGCGCGATCTCGCGCTCGAAGCGACCCTCGGCGCGGGCACGGAGCGCGCGTTCGTGCGACTCGACCGCGAACGCTTCCATCTCGTCGCGCGTGACGTTCCACTTCTCGGCGATCATCTCCGCGGCGCGGAACTGGCTGACCTCTTGGTCGCCGTACCGGGCGTACCAGCCGCGTGATCCGGCGAACGGGTTCGCGAAGCCGAGCGGTTCGGCGACGGTCATCGCGGAGCTGATCGGGATCATGCTCATGTTCTGGACGCCACCCGCGACCACGACGTCTTGGGTGCCGCTCATCACTCCTTGCGCGGCGAAGTGCAGCGCCTGCTGCGACGACCCGCACTGACGATCGACGGTGGTCCCCGGCACCTCGTCGGGGAGGCCGGCGGCGAGCCAGCAGGTGCGAGCGATGTCGCCCGCCTGCGGTCCGATCGTGTCGACGCACCCGAACACGACGTCGTCGACGGCTGCGGGGTCGATGCCGCTGCGGTCGACGAGCGCGGCGATCGCGTGCGCACCGAGGTCGGCCGGGTGGACCTGCGCGAGACCGCCGCCCCGACGTCCGACGGGGGTGCGCACGGCGTCGACGATGTAAGCCTCGGTCATGGTGCTCCTCGAATCGCTGCGCTACAGGATCGCGCGCCCGACGCGCCGCCGGTGGGTGGTCGTGTCGCCCCAGGCTCGAGCGAGCGCCCACGCCCGCTTCATGAACAGGTGCAGGTCGTACTCGGTCGTGTAGCCGATCGCGCCGTGGCACTGGAGGGCGACCCGCGCCGCGAGGGCGGCGGCTTCGTTCGCCTGGACCTTGCCCGCGCTCACGTGCGCCGAACGGTGCGGGTCGAGGGTCGCGATCGACACCGCGGCCCGGTACACGAGGGGGCGGGCGAACTCGAGCGCGAGGCGCGCGTTCGCGAGGTGGTGCTTCACGGCTTGGAACGAGCCCACGGGCACGCCGAACTGGTGACGGTCGCGCACGTAGGCGACGGTCATGTCGATCATGCGCTCGGTCAATCCGAGCAGCTGCGCGGCGGTGCCGAGCGCGCCGCGGTCGTCGACGAGTGCGGCCGCGTCGGCGTCGCCGATCGCTTCGCCCGTCGTGTCGTCGGTGCCGAGCCACGACAGTCGGCGGGCACCGTCGATCGCGGGGCGCGGTTCGAGCGTGACGGCGTCGCGGGCGAACATGCGCACGCCGCTGTCGTCGCTCGCGATCACGAGGTCGCACGAGTCGGCCCACACGACGAACTCGTCGGTGCGTCCGGCGACGGTGGCGACGATCCGTCCGTGGGCGAGATCGGCGACCCGAGGATCGTGCGCGTCGCGCAGCAGCGGGATCGCGACCGCGGCCGTCTCGACGAGCGGTTCAGCGATCGCGTGGCGGCCCGTCTCTTCGAGGAGGGCAACGAGGTCGACCTCGGTGCCGTCGAGCCCGCCGGCGCTCGCGGGGGCGAGGAGCCCGACCACACCCATCTCGACGAGTGCGGGCCACAGTCCGGTGCGTCCGTCGGGGTTCGTCCACGCGTCGCGGACGCGCGCCGGGGGGCACTCCTGCGTCAGGAGGTCGCGCAGCGCGTCGCGGAACGCGAGCTGCTCGTCGGTGAACGCGAACCGCACCGGCGCTACTTCCGCGGCAGCCCGAGCAGGCGCTCGGCCACGACGTTGCGTTGGATCTCATTGGTGCCCGCGTAGATCGGACCCGACAGGGCGAACTGGTAGCCCTTCGTCCACGAGGCGAGCTCGCCGTCGACGAGCTCGGCGTGCGGACCGAGCAGGTCGAGCGCGAGCTCGTGCAGCCGCACGTCGAGCTCGGACCAGAACAGCTTCACGAGGCTCGCCTCCGGACCCGATCGCGCGCCGTCGACCAGTCGGGTCACGGTCCAGAACGTCTGCCAGCGGTACGCCTCGGCGTCGATCCACGCTTGCGTGATGCGGTCGCGCAATGCGTCGTCGTGTGCGCGCTCGGTGCCGTCGGCGAGCGAGTGGAAGAGCTCGATCAGGCGGGCGGCGGTCGCGAGGAAGCGACCGGGACTGCGCAACGTGAGCCCGCGCTCCGAGCCGGTCGTGGCCATCGCGACCGACCAGCCGTCGTTCGGCGCGCCGAGCACGTCGCGATCCGCGACGAACACGTCGTCGAGGAACACCTCGGCGAAGCCCGCGTCGCCGTCGAGGCGCTCGACCGGCCGCACGGTCACGCCGGGGGCGCGCAGGTCGACGAGGAAGTAGGTGAGGCCGCGGTGGCGCTCGGCGCTCGGATCGGTGCGGAACAGCCCGAACATGCGGTCGCAGAACGCGCCGCGTGTGGTCCACGTCTTCTGCCCGAACAGGCGCCAGCCGCCGGCGGCGTCGTCGCGCACGCCCCGGCTCTGGATGCCCGCGAGGTCGCTGCCGGCGTTCGGCTCGGACCAGCCTTGGCACCACGTCTCGGTGGCCGCGGCCATCGCGGGCAGGATCCGGGCCCGCTGCTCGTCGGTGCCGAACTCGAAGACGGTGGGCGCGAGCAAGAAGATGCCGTTCTGGGTGACGCGTTGCGGCGCACCCGCCCGGTAGTACTCCTCTTCGAAGACGAGCCACTCCCAGAGGCTGGCGCCGCGTCCGCCGTACTCGGGGGGCCAGGAGACGACGGCGTAGCCGGCGTCGAAGAGGCGGCGCTCCCACTCGAGGTGGGCGGCGAACCCCGCCGCGGTGTCGCCCGAGGGCAGCGGCTCGGCCGGCACGTTCGCGGCGAGCCACGCCCGGCACTCGGCGCGGAACGCCTCCTCGCTGGCAGTGAAGGACAGGTCCACGTCGGGTCGCCTCGGGAATCTGACGGAGCGTCAGATCGTAACCCGCCCCCTCCGCGTTCTGGCGCGGCGGGCGTCGCACCGGCGGCACGGCCGCCGCGCCGGAACGAGGGAGGAATGGGGGTGGGGTGGGCGGGGCGGTCGCGCGACGATGCGGGGATGCAGATCGTGGCGTTGCTGTTCGAGGGGTTGACCGCGCTCGACATCGTCGGGCCCTACGAGGTGCTGCAGCGCATCCCGGGCGCGCAGGTGCGCTTCGTCGCCCGGGAGACCGGGCCCGTGCGCACCGACAACGGGTATCTCGCGCTGCACGCCGACGCGACGCTCGCCGACACGACCAGCGCCGACGTGCTCGTGGTGCCCGGCGGCTTCGCCACCGTCGCGCTCGAGCGCGATGCCGAGCTCCTCGAATGGATCCGCACCGTGCATGCGACCACCACGTGGACGACCTCGGTGTGCACCGGCTCGATGCTGCTCGCCGCCGCCGGTTTGCTCGAGGGTCTGTCGGCCACCACGCACTGGTTCCAGCTCGACCGACTCGCCGAGTACGGCGCCACTCCCACCGCCGACCGGGTCGTGGAGCAGGGCAAGATCATCACGGCCGCGGGCGTGTCGTCGGGGATCGACATGGCGCTCGTGCTCGTCGAGCGGATCATGGGCGCGGCCGTGGCCCAGGCGATCCAGCTGAGCATCGAATACGACCCCCAACCGCCCTTCGACGCGGGATCCCCGGTCAAGGCGGGGCCCGAGATCGTCGATCTCGTACGTGCGGCCGCGGCGAACGGCGCCCGGTGACGCGGGGGAGCTGAGCGCGTGGAAGGACGCAACTGGGTCGAGGTCGTCGCCACCGGCGAGTGCCCCGACTGCCACTTCGACGCCACCGCCCTCGAACGTGAGCGCTTCGCGTCCGAGATCCGCGCCGAGGCGGCGCGGTGGCGGGCCGTGCTCGACCGGTACGCGGGCGACGAGCCGTCGTTGCGCAACCGGCCGATGGAGATCTCCTGGTCGGTGCTCGAATACGCGTGTCACGTGCGCGACGTGCTCGAGATCATGGCGACGCGCCTGCGCGCCATGGTCGTGCGAGACGAGCCGCACTTCGCGTGGTGGGACCACGAAGAGGCCGCCGACGATCGTCGCTACAACTTCCAGGATCCGTACCAGGTCGCGATCGACATCGAGACCAACGCGCGCAACTTCGGCGGTGCGATCGCGACGGTCGACGGCGACGCATGGGACCGCACCGGTGTACGGGGCGACGGCGCCACGATGTCGATCGACGGCCTCGTGCGCTTCACGCTGCACGAGTCGCACCACCATCGGTGGGACGCGCAGCGCGCGGCTGCGTCGCGCTGATCCGTCGTCAGGCGAGCTGCAGTGCCGCGCCCTCGAGCGCGAGCAGCTGGGCCTTGATGTGGGGGCCGCCGCCGTAGCTGCCGACCCCACCCGCCGACGGTACGACGCGGTGGCAGGGCACCACGAGCGGCACCGGATTCTTCGCCATCGCGTTGCCGACGGCGCGCGCCGCGCGCGGGCTCCCGGCGCGGTCCGCGAGCCCGGCGTACGTGATCGTCGCGCCGAGCGGTACCTGGGCGCGCAGCGTGTCGAGCACGGTGCGGTCGAAACCGAGCGCGAGCTGCAGATCGACCGCCAGCGCATCGAGATCGCCGCGCCCGGCGAAGTAGCGATCGAACGTCCGCCGGGCGCCGTCGAGGCGGCGCGCCGACGCGACGATCCGCGGCGAGATCGTCGCCGCGAGGTGCTCGAGGACGTCGTCGTCAGGCTCGTCACCGAAGGCGATGCGCACGAGGCCGTGCTCGGTCGCGGCGAGGAGCAGACGGCCGATCGGCGCGTCGTAGCGGACGTACGCGATGTCGACGAGCCCGCGCCGTTCGGCGCGCGCGACGTCGAGTGCGTCGGGTGTGCCGGCGGCCCGCGCGGCGGCGCGCGCGCCGCGTGCGAGTCGGGATCCGAGCTCGGTGTCGGTCGTCATCGGGAGGGCTCCTTGGTGAGCGCGTCGGTGTCGGTGATGGCGCGGCGCAGACCGCGCAGGCCGGCCCGGACGTTCTGGCGCGCCGCGTCTTCCGACACGTCGAGCACGGTCGCGATCTCGGCGTACGGGAGGTCGGCGGCGTAGCGCAACGTCACCGCGGCGCGCTGCTTGTCGGGGAGGCGGGCCACCGCGTCCCACAGCTCGACGTCGGGGAGGGTCGCGTGGCCGTCGTGCGCGGCGGTCGCGACGAGTCGACGTTGCCGGGCCCGGCGGCGGTGGACGTCGAGCCCTTTGCGGTGCGCGATCGTGAACAGCCACGCGCTCAGGTGATCCGTGTCGGCCGGCGGATACGCGGCGAGCGCGCTGAGCGACGCCTCCTGCAGGCAGTCGGCGGCGTCGGTCGGCCCGACGAGGACCACGAGGTAGCGGTGGAGCCGGGCGCGGTGCGCGCCGAGCAACAGCTCGAAGGGAGGTGGGTGCACAGTCCTACAACGCTCCGGAGCGTCGGTTCGTGAGATCCCGCGGCGCGGAACGTGCGATCGTCGCGGATCCGGGACGTCAGCGCACGCAGACGACGGCCGAGCCGTGCCCGAACAGTCCCTGGTTGATCGAGAGGCCCACCCGGGCGCCGGCGACCTGGCGGGCGCCGGCGACGCCCCGCAGCTGCCAGGTGAGCTCGCAGACCTGGGCGATCGCCTGGGCGGGGACGGCTTCGCCGAAGCACGCCAGCCCGCCGCTCGGGTTCACCGGGATGCGACCGCCGAGCGTGGTCTCGCCGTCGCGCACGAGGCCCTCGGCCTCGCCCGGCTTGCACAGCCCGATCTGCTCGTACCAGTCGAGCTCGAGCGCGGTCGACAGGTCGTAGACCTCGGCGAGGTCGAGGTCGTCGGGTCCGAGGCCGGCCTCTTCGTAGGCCCGGTGCGCGATGCCTTCTTTGAAGCCGCGTTCGGGCGCACCGCCGGCGCCGGCCGCCGAGTCGGACGCGAACGCGGGCAGCTCGATCACGGTGTTGGGGTAGCTCGGCGTGACGGTGGAGACCGCCGCGACGCGCACCGCGTCGCGAGCGCCGTGTCGCGACGCGAACTCGGGGCTCGCGAGGACGATCGCGGCCGCGCCGTCGCTGGTGGCGCAGATGTCGAGCAAGCGCAGCGGGTCGGCGACGATCGGCGACGCCATCACCTCGTCGACCGTCACCTCCTTGCGGTAGCGCGCGTTCGGGTTCTCGAGACCGTGGCGCGCGTTCTTCACCTTCACGAGCGCGAAGTCGTGCGGCGTGGCACCGAACAGCTCCATCCGCCGCCGCGCGTACAGGCCGAAGTAGGTGGGGTTGGTCGCGCCGAGGAGGCGGAAGCGCAGCCAGTCGGGGTCGTCGCCGCGCTCGCCCGCGTTCGGGGCGAGGAACCCCTTCGGAGTGGTGTCGGCGCCGACGACCAGCGCGACGTCGCAGAACCCGGCGAGGATCTGGGCGCGCGCGGTGGAGAGCGCGGTCACGCCGGAGGCACACGCGGCGTACGCGGACGCGACCTGGGCTCCTTGGAAGCCGAGCGCCTGCGCGAACGTCGCGCCGGCGACGTAGCCGGGGTACCCGTTGCGCACGGTCTCGCCGCCGGCGACGAACTGGATGTCGCGCCACTCGAGTCCGGCGTCGGCGAGCGCGTCGCGCGCGGCGGCGACGCCGTACTCGACGAAGTTGCGACCCCACTTGCCCCACGGGTGCATGCCAACCCCGAGGACGACGACGTCGCGATCACGGCTCATCGGGCGTCGCCTCCGGCTGCGGCGCTCGACGCGACGGGCCGCCACTTCCAGGTGACGTACTCGTGGTCGTCGTCTTCGGAGAGCACGCCGAGCACGAGCTCCACCTCACCGCCGACCCGGAGCTCCGCGGGGTCGACGCCGTCGGCGAGCAACCCGAGCACCACCATCTGCTCCGTCGGCAGCTCGACCGCCACGACGGTGTACGGCACGAACGGGTCGGGCGCGACGTACGGCGGCGGCGGCTCGTAGTGGTTCGTGGTGAACGACCACACGACGCCGCGCCGCGACAGCTCGACCGGCTCGCGGTCCTCGAACGGCGCGACGGGGTTCGCCGACACCGCGAGCGCGGGCGGGAAGAAGTAGCTCCCGCTCTCGACGCCGCGCGCGCCGAGCAGCGCGGGATCGTCGGTGGTGGTGAACCAGCCGTCGACGGCCGGGACCCGGGTCTTCGTCACGCGTCGCCCCCTTGCAGTCGCGCCATCGTCGCGCGCGCTTCGTCCATGGTCCGTTCCACGAGCTCGGCGACCGTCGGCAGGTCGTCGATGACGCCGACGACCTGCCCGCTCGCCATCACGCCGGAGTCGAGGCGCCCCTCGACCAGCGCGGCGCGCAGCAGCATCGGCGTGTTCGCCGCCATGACCACCTGGCTCCACGACAGCTCCTGCGTCCGCTTCATCGCGATGCCTTCGCGCACGATCGCCCGCCACGACGTGCCGGTCAGGCGCTGGAAGGCGAACGCGTTGCGCGCCGCGCGCGGGAGGCTCGTCAGCGCGTTGGTGCGCTCGAGACGTTCGACGAGCGGGGTCCGCAGCACCCGGTGCGGCACGCCGTCGACCTGCGTCGTGACGACCGTGTCGGTGAGCGCCCGTTCGAGGTAGAAGGCCTTCACCGCGTCGGGCACGGTGCTCTCCTGCGTGAGCAGGAAGCGGGTGCCCATGGCGACGCCCGCCGCGCCGTAGGCGAGCGCGGCGACGAGGCCGCGTCCGTCGAAGAACCCCCCCGCGGCCACGACCGGGATGTCGACCGCGTCGACCACCTGGGGCAACAGCAACGTCGTCGGGACGGACCCGGTGTGCCCGCCGCCTTCGCCGCCTTGCACGATGACGGCGTCGGCGCCCCACGCCGCGACCTTCTCCGCGTGCCGGCGCGCGCCGACCGACGGGACGACGGCGACGCCCGCGTCCTTCAGCTTCTTCACCAGCTCTTCGCGCGGCGCCATCGCGAACGACGCGACCCGTACGCGCTCGCGGATCAGCAGGTCGACGCGCGCCTCGGCGTCGTCGGCGTCGGAGCGCAGGTTCACCCCGAACGGCGCGTCGGTGCGGTCGTGGACCGCGGCGATCGTGCGCTCGAGCTCGGGAAGCGACAGCGTGGCGGAGGCGACGATCCCGAGCCCGCCGGCTGCGCTCGTGGCCGACGCGAGGCGCGCGCCGGCGACCCAACCCATGCCGGTCTGCACGATCGGGAAGCGGATGCCGAAGAGGTCGCAGATCGGGGTGTGCAGTGGCGCCGGCGCGCCGCTCATGTCGGCGGGACCTCGCGCTCGCCGAGTCCGAGCGGGTCGATCTCGTCGCGGATCAGCCGGATCTCGTCGTCGGTGGGGGTGCGGGTGACGGGCACGT
Organism: Acidimicrobiia bacterium; assembly: GCA_036277635.1. Taxonomy (GTDB): domain Bacteria; phylum Actinomycetota; class Acidimicrobiia; order IMCC26256; family PALSA-610; genus DASUMP01. Next base: position 12,821 of record DASUMP010000087.1, read on the forward strand.
CGGTCGGGATCTCGAGCGCGAACCCGGTCTGGGCCACGACCTCGTCGACCGACGACCACGGGTGCACCGACGCGATGCGCATCGCGTGCGTCGGGGTCGCGAAGTCGAACACCCCGAGGTTGCTCACCACGCGCGGGATCCCGTGGAAGCGTGCCGCGATCGGCCCGAGCGCGGCGGCCCGGTCGTAGCCGATGCCGCTGACCACGTCGACGCGCTCGACGAAGACGCGCGGCGAGTGGTTCGGGACCCAGTAGCTCGTGTGGTTGTTGATCGTGTTGCCCGGCGCGCCCCGGAACCCGAGCAGCTGCGCCGACGGCCGGTCGATCGCGCCGATGAACGCGATGTTCTGGTTGCCGAAGCGGTCGATCTGCGACGCGCCCATCATGATGTGACGAGGTCCGTTCCACACGATGTCGAACATCGATCGGTACGGGTTCCAGCCCGCGACGACCTTCGGTGCGTCGGCGACGCCCACGGGCACGATGTTCTCGACGAGGACCGCCTCGCCGTCGGTCATCACCAGCAGCGGCTCGAACGTGGCCTTGGCGAGGCGGCCACCGATCATCGGGATCGTCCCGATCGGGTTGGCGAGGATCTCGCCGTCGCCGCGCCACGCCTCCGCGCACGCGACCGCGCAGAACTCCGCGCGCGTCGGGGGACCGTCGCGTCGCGTCGGTTCGCTCACGGCTGGCTCCCGATGCCGGCGTTGCGTCGGTAGGTCTCCTCGTCGACGTCGATGTACTGCGCGCGGAACGCGTCCCACGCGTCGTCGGACTTCGCGGTGGCGGCGTACTCGCGCTGGAACGCTTCGTCGCGGTCGTAGTCGGGGAGGCACGACGTGAAGTGCGCGCCCCCGGGGGTCTCGACGACGCCGTCGACCATCAACCGGTTGATGCGGATCGACTGCACCGGGCCGTTGGCGGCGAGCGCCTCGGTCGGCACGATCTGCTCGACCGACATGAAGCGTCGCTCGGCGGCCAGGCAGAACAGGTCGTCGAAGTAGGGGTCGATGCCGAGGAACTGACCGGTGCCGCCCTGGTCGCCCCTGTTCATGTGCACGAGGGCGACGTCGAGGTGCAGGGCGGGCACCGCGACGAGGTCCTCGCCGTCGGCGTACGGAGAGCGCACCGTGCGCAGGCTCGGCTGGAGCGCGAGCACGTCGGAGCCGAGTCCGACCCGGGTCGGGAGGAACGGCACCCGCCACGCGGCGGCCTGCAGCCCGAGCAGGAACATGCCTTCGTCGAGCTCGAGCGTGTCGACCGCGCCGGCTTGGCGCGCGGCGCGGAAGTGCGGTTCGAGCGGGATCGTGTCGAGCGAGACGAACGAGTAGACGACCTTCCGGACCTTGCCGGCGCGGCACAGCACGCCCACGTCGGGGCCGCCGTACGCGACCACCGTGAGGTCGCGCACCGACGAGCGGGCGAGCGCCCGGACGAGCGCCATCGGCTTGCGCCGGGAGCCCCACCCGCCGATCCCGATCGTCATCCCGTCGCGGATCTCGGCTACGACGTCGTCGATGCTCACGCGCTTGTCGGGGACCACGCGGGTCGACTCCTCGGCGGCTCGGTCGGCGATCTCAGGCGATCTGACGGGTCGTCAGATCGGGCCGGAGCCTAGATCCCGGACCCGTTCCGGCGCGGCGGCCGTCGCACCGGCGGCGCCGGGACCGCGCCAGAATGCGGCTCGATGACCGCCCCCTCGCCGCCGGATCTGGCCACCGCGCTCGACCTGCGCGGCCGCGTCGTCCTCGTGACCGGGGGGACGCGCGGCGTCGGGCGGGGGATCGCGGAGCGCTTCGGCGCCGCCGGCGCCCGGGTCTTCACGTGCGGGCGGACGGCCCCCGACCACGACGACGCCGAGTTCCTGGCCGCCGACGTGCGGGATCCCGACGCTGTCGAAGCCCTCGTCGGCACCGTGGTGGAGCGCGCCGGACGCCTCGACGTCCTCGTGAACAACGCCGGCGGTGCGCCCCCCTCCGACACCGCGACGGTGTCGGCGCGCTTCAGTCGCTCGATCATCGAGCTGAACCTCGTCGCTCCGCTGGTGTGCGCGCAGCGCGCCAACCAGCAGATGCAGCGCCAAGACGACGGCGGCGTGATCCTCAACATCGCGAGCGTCAGCGGCGTGCGCCCGTCGCCGAACACCGCCGCGTACGGCGCCGCGAAGGCAGGACTCCTGAACCTCACCGAGACGCTCGCG
>DASUMP010000088.1:0-6445 GCA_036277635.1 Acidimicrobiia bacterium
GGAGGTCGCGACCGAGACCGTCGTCGTCGACGGCCTCGACTACCGCGAGTCGCTCCAGGTCGTGCGGGTCGAGGGCGGCATCGCGAACAACGTGGTGCCCGACGCGTGCACGGTCACCGTCAACCGCCGCTATGCACCGAACCGCTCGCTCGACGCCGCCGTCGACGAGGTGACGGCCCTGTTCGCCGACGCCGACGCGGTGGAAGTGCTGAACCGCTCGTCGGCCGCGCCCCCGAACCTCACGCAGCCGCTCGTGGCCGAGTTCGTCGGCACCCTCGATCTGCCCGTGCGCCCGAAGCTCGGCTGGACCGACGTCGCCCGCTTCGCCGAGCACGGCATCGCCGCGCTCAACTTCGGCCCCGGCGACCCCGAGCTCGCCCACACCGCCGCCGAACGCGTCACCCGCGCGGACATCGAGTCCGTCCACGAACGCCTCGCCGCGTTCCTCACCTGACCACCGTTGGTGCAGTACGCCCCCTTGGTGCAGTTCACCCACACCGCAGGTGGGTGAACTGCACCATCGCAGGGGGGCTGGTCACTTCTTGTGGACGACGATGCTGCCCGACGTGATCACGGTCGGGTTGGCCGTGTCGATGTCGTCACTCGCGCCGAGCACGTTGTCGTAGACGATCGCGCTCGCGGCATCGATGTCCCAGATCTTGATGCGGAACCGATCGAACCCGCCGCCGCCGTTCAGCGCGCCGTCGGTGGCGGTGAGGAGGAAGCCGTAGCTCCCGACACCGTTCACCGTGCCCGTCCCCTTGTACTGCGCCTTCGCGCCCGCGACCACCAGCCACTGGTACGTCTCGGAGTGGAACGCGAAGTCGGCGACGTGGAACGTGAACTCGGTCTGACCGGTGGGTGCGGTCGCACCCTTCTTGTACTTCGACACGAACCCGAACGTCGCCGGTCCGGTGAGCGACGGATCGGCCACGTACGCGCCCGGTGGTGAGTCGATGCGCCCGCCACCGGTGACGAACCCGGCCGACGGGTCGTAGACGACGATCATCGTCGTGTCGGTGTCGGTGATGCCACCGGCCTCGACCGTCGCGGTGATCGTGTACACGCCCGCGGCGCCGAACACGTGCGACGCGCTGTACGAGTCGGCGTCGGTCGGCGTGCCGGGCGTGTCGGTGCTGCCGTCGTCCCAGTCGAAGCTCGGCGTGACGCCGCCGAACACGTCGGCGGTGACCGGAACGTTGGAGCCGACGGGATACAGCGCGCCGTCGGGCGGGCTGGTGATGTCGACCGACGGCGCGACCACGACGAGCTCGGAGGTCATGCCCTGGTGGTGGTGGAAGAAGATGTGGCAGTGGAACACCCACCGGCCGACGCCGCCGCCCGGCGTGCCGTCGGGGAACGGACGGTCGTCGAGCCGGATGCGGTAGTTCAGCGTGCAGTTGCCGGGCACGTTGAAGTTGTCGACGAACTCGGGCGCGAACGTCACACCCGGGATCGGGAGTGGGTTCGTCCCGTCGTTGCAGTCGCTGTACGACAGCGGCTGGATCGAGAACCCGTGCAAGTGGAACGGGTGGTCGGCCGGCGTCGCGTTCGTGACGCTGAGCTGCAACGTGTCGCCGATGAGCGCCCACCGCGACGAGTCGTGGTGCGGCTCCAACGTGTAGTCGGCCGTGAAGTCGTGGTGACCCTTCACGCCGTCGATGCCGGGGAAGCCGCCGGTCGTGGTGAGGCGGATGTCCTGGTCGGCGGAACCGGCCTCGGGCACCGGGAACGTGGCCGGGTCGAGGAGCGTGCCCGTGGGCGCGGGGAGCTGTTCGACCGGGTCGAGGCCCGGCGACGAGCGCAGCGCGGTGCCCGCACCGATCGTGTACGCGGGCGACACCGCCGCGCCCGTCACGTTCAGGTGCGCCACCGGAACGGTCGGCGTGCGCGTCCAACCACCCGCGACGTCGCCGTTGCCGGTGCGGCGGTAGTCCTGCGTCCAGATCGTGGCGACACCGCTCGCGCTCGCCGGGATCGCGACCACCACGTCGGTGCGGTCGCCGGGGTCGAGCAGGATCTCGCCCGCGTCGTAGTCGAAGTCGAAACCGCCGGCGGTCGTGCCGTCGAGCACCGCGGCGTCGAGCAGCCCGCCCTCGCCGCCGACCCGCACGAGCGGCAACTGGGCGCCGGCGTTGTCGGTCGCGCGCAACCGGAAGAAGCGCGTCGTCGCCTCGTTGACGATCTGGAAGCGCACGCCCTGGCCGGGCTGCACGTCGAGCACCGACGCCCCCGCGTCGAGCGCGCCGGGAGCGCTGGGTGTCCCCGCGCGTCCCCCGACGTTCACGCCGTTCGTGAGCACGGTCTGGCCTTCGTTCACGCGCATGGTCTTCCGCTGGATGTTCGGCACGTCGCCGGCGGCGAGCGCCCCGCCGAGCGCGTCGCCGTGGTTGTCCATCGGCGTGTCGCACAACGTGGTCGGCGTCGGCGCGGCCTGCACCGGGAGCGGACCGCCACCCACCCACGGCAGCGCCGGGTTGTAGGTGGCCGTGTCGTTCGTGCCCGGCGTCTTGCACACCGTGATGTCGGAGAGGTTCAACGTGTGCGTGTCGGCGGGTCCGGGGAGCGTGCCGTCGGCCACGAGCGCGGCGTCGGCCGCGTCGCTCACGATGATCGACCCGTAGAGACCCTTGAACACCTGGTTCGTCGAGAACTCGTGGTGCGGGTGGTACCAGTAGACGCCGGGACGCGTGACCACGAAGTCGTAGAGGAACGTGTCGCCCGGCTCCACCTGGTTCTGGGTGAGCGGCGTGCCGTCGTTCGGGTTCGACAGCTCGATGCCGTGCCAGTGGATGCCGGTCTCCTCCGCGTCGAGGTGGTTCTCGAAGTGGACGATCACGCGCTGGCCGACGTTCAAGCGGAACTCGGGCCCGGGCACGGTGCCGTTGAACGCGTACACGTCGGCGTCCACGCCGCCGCCGATGTCGACGGTCGCTTCGTCGGCGACGATCGTCGTCTCGACGATGTTCGGATCGGCGTTCGTGTCGGTGACCGTCGGCACCGCGTACGGGCTCCCGCCCGACGTCGCGCGCGCCGAGTCCGCGGCGCGTGCGATGAGCAGACCGGCGACGAGTGCGACGACGAGCAGCGCCACGGCGAGCGCGCGTCGAGGACGTTCTCGAACGAGGTACGTGGCCATCGTCTCCCCCTCCGAGCAGTCGGGCTCCGCCCGCCGCTCTCACCCCAGCGTCACCCCAAACCATCCGCTGGAAGATGGCGTCGACCGGTGTACACCCACCCGACCGACGTCGCCAGACCCGATTTCGCCCGCCGCGGCCCATTTCCCGGGTTGGGTCAGGAGTGCACACGCCACGTGGGTGTACTGCACCAACAGTCGGCGGGCGCGAGGCAGGGGAGCGGAAGCGGGGGAGGGCGGGTCGCGCGCTTCCTCGGGTCCGTGTGACGCCGGAGCCGAGGAAGCGGCGCGATCGCCGCGCGTCGCCTGACTACAGGCGGCGGAGCACGGTGACGACCCGTCCGTAGATCGTCACCTCACCGGGCTCGAAGATCATCTCCTCGAGCGCGGGGTTCTCGGGGCGCAGCACGACCTTGCCGCGCCGGCGCAGGAACGTCTTCACCGTGGCCTCGTCGCCGGGGATGCCCGCGACGACGATCTCACCGGGCTCGGCGCTCGGCTGCGCGCGCACGACGACGAAGTCGCCATCCAAGATGCCGGCCTCGAGCATCGAGTCGCCGCGCACCCGGAGCATGAACAGCTCGCCGCCGCCGCCCACGAAGTCTTCGGGCAACGGCAACGTCTCTTCGATGTTCTCGGCCGCGAGCACGCCGGTGCCCGCCGCGACATCGCCCACCAACGGCACGTGACGCACCGGCCGGCGCTCCATCGCGTGACCGGTCGACGGCTCGAGCGACACCTCGATCGCCCGCGGCTTGCTCGGGTCACGGCGCAGGTAGCCCTTGTCTTGCAGGGCGGCGAGGTGGGCGTGCACCGTGGACGGAGACGACAGCCCCACGGCCTCGCCGATCTCGCGCACGCTCGGCGGGTAGCCCTTGCGGGCGACCTCGGCGTCGATGAACTCGAGCACCTGGCGCTGGCGGTCGGTGAGCGGACGCTCCGACGGCCCGGAGCGGCGGCGGCCGCCGGGGGTGCCCGACGTGCCGGGGGCACCGGAGCTGTCGGAGGGGGTGGTGCGGGAGCGCGTCTCGGCCATGCCGGCGAACGTAGCACGCACACGCGTTCGGTACAAACACCTGTTCGGAATTTCTCTTGACTCCGAACACCCGTTCGGGGAAGGTAGTTGTCTCACCCTGGTGGTTGGATCGTCCCAGGACAGGAAATCCACCCACCACGGTCCATGCGTCGCTTCCCCGAAGGAACACCAGATGGCAGCCGTCATGATCACCACCGAGGCCCGAGCCGAGCGCCCTCTCCCCAGGGCCACCACCACTCGGCTCCGGCTGGTCCCCCCGCCGCCGGCACGCAGCCGCCGGACCGCCGCCGTGTACTTCCGGCGTCGGCTCGTCGCCGTGCTGTTGGCGTTGGGGATCGTGATCGTGGCGGGCCGTGCGGGCGGCGCGCTCGGGGGGTCTTCCCTCGCCACCCCCGAGTCGCGTCCGTCCGTGACCACCTACCTCGTCCAGCCCGGCGACACCCTCTGGGAGATCGCCGCCACGCTCGCCCCCGAGCGCGACCCCCGCGAGGTCGTCGACGCGATCACCGACGTGCGCGGCAACGGCCCGCTCGAGGTCGGCGAGCAGATCACCTGGCTCGCCGGCGAGTAGCCCCCGCCGAGCCCGCGAACCACCCCGGAACCACGAAGCCGACGGTTGTACGGTGCGCACCATGCGCTGCCCGTACTGCGGGGCGAACGACGACAAGGTCGTCGACTCCCGCGTCGCCGAGGAGGGCGCGGCGATCCGCCGGCGCCGCGAGTGCCTCGGCTGCGCGCGTCGCTACACCACCTACGAGCGGGTCGAAGAGCTCCCGATCGTGGTGGTGAAGCGGGCCGGCATCCGCGAGCCGTTCGACCGGGAGAAGCTCCTGTCGGGCATCGAGCGCGCCGCGCACGGCCGCCTCACCGACGAAGCCGTCGTCACGTTGGTGGGGGAGATCGAAGAGGAGCTGCGCGCCGCCGGCCCCGAGCTCGCCACCGACCAGATCGGCCTCGCCGTCCTCGAGCGCCTCCGCGCCCTCGACCCGGTCGCCTACCTGCGGTTCGCGTCCGTCTACAAGGGCTTCGAAGACCTCGCCGACTTCGAGCGCGAGGTCACCGACCTCCAGAAGAACACCGCCCCCAAGCGCCGCGACTGACCACGAAAACTTCGTGCATCCGTGCACGAGTGCGAACCTTCGCGAACGGGCTCTGACCTGGGGAAACGCAGGCGAGGAATCCGCGCTTACCGTTGACACGGGTGAAACTACAGTGCTGTAATGCACCCTCATCTCGCGGTCGGGATCGCGACCACCACAACATCTTGTGGTCCACCCCGGCAGGACGGCGAGAACACCAGATGGGGCGGACGATCCGCCCACCACTCCAGCCACGACGAAGGTCCGCTCCCGGCGGGCCGCCACCAGTAGGGGGAACGTGCCCATGGCCATGGCGCCGCAGCAGCTCGGCATCGGGATCCGCCGCCACTTCACCGATCCCGACGTCCATCCCTACGACACGGTCGTGTGGGAGCGGCGCGAAGCCAGGATCCAGAACTTCAAGGACGGCACCGACGCCTTCTTCCAGCCCGACGTCGAGTTCCCCACCACGTGGTCGGTGAACGCGTCGAACATCGTCGCCCAGAAGTACTTCCGCGGCACCCTCGGCACGCCCGAGCGCGAGACGTCGCTCAAGCAGGTGATCGACCGCGTCGCCGACACGATCACCGCGTGGGGCGTGCGCGACGGCTACTTCGTCGACGACGACGAAGCCGCCGCGTTCCGCAACGAGCTCAAGTACCTGCTCGTGCACCAGCGCGCCGCGTTCAACTCGCCGGTGTGGTTCAACATCGGCGTGAAGGGCGTGCCGCAGCAGGCGAGCGCGTGCTTCATCCTCGCCGTCGAGGACACGATGGACGGCATCCTCAACTGGTACCGGGAAGAGGGCACGATCTTCAAGGGCGGGTCGGGCGCGGGCATCAACCTGTCGAACATCCGCTCGTCGGTCGAGCACCTGAAGGGCGGCGGCACCGCGAGCGGCCCGGTGAGCTTCATGCGCGGCGCCGACGCGTCAGCAGGCACGATCAAGTCGGGCGGCAAGACCCGGCGCGCCGCGAAGATGGTCATCCTCAACGCGGATCACCCCGACATCGAAGAGTTCGTGTGGTGCAAGGCCACCGAGGAGCGCAAGGCCCGGGCGCTGCGCGACGCCGGCTTCGACATGGACCTCGACGGCGCCGACAGCCACTCGATCCAGTACCAGAACGCGAACAACTCGGTGCGCGTCACCGACGAGTTCATGCGCGCCGTCGAAGCCGACGACGACTGGGCGCT
>DASUMP010000089.1:0-2415 GCA_036277635.1 Acidimicrobiia bacterium
GCCGCCAGCTGCCCGAGCTCGCGTCCGACAACTTCCGCATCCGCCAGATGGGGGAGCGGATGGCGCAGAACGCGCCGGTGCAAGGGTCGGCGGCCGACATCTTCAAGCTCGCGATGATCGCCCTCGACGCCGCGCTCGAAGCGCGCGGCCTGCGCAGCCGCATGATCCTGACCGTGCACGACGAGCTCGTGCTCGAGGTCCCCGATGCCGAGCGCGGCGACGTGGAGGTCCTCGTCCCCGACGTCATGGAGCACGTTGCCGAGCTGCGGGTGCCGCTCGTCGTCGACGTGGGCTTCGGGCCCACGTGGGCCGACGCGAAGTGACCGCTGGCGGGCCGAGCGGGTCGTGGTTCAACCCGATCGCGGCGTTCCTCGGGCGCGCGTACTGGGCGCCGAGTACGACGCGCGTGCAGGCGTTCACGACGGGGACCGAGCAAGAGGTCGAGTTCCTCTTCGACGCGCTCGCGCTGGAGCCCGGCATGCGGCTCCTCGACGTGGGATGCGGACCCGGGCGGCACAGCCTCGCGTTCGCGCGTCGCGGCCTCGACGTCACCGGCGTCGACCTGTCGCCCGACTTCGTCGACCTCGCGCGCGCCGCCGCTCGCGACGAAGGGCTCGACCACTGCCGCTTCGAGGTCGCCGACGTGCGCGACTTGGAAGCGCGCGACTTCGACGCGGTGATCTGCCTCTGCCAGGGCGGCTTCGGGCTCCTGGCCGGCGACGACGGGGTCGCGTTCGCCCGGATCGCCGCGGCGTTGTGTCCGGGCGGGCGCCTTGCGCTCAGTGCGTTCTCGTCGTACTTCGCGGTCCGTCACCTCGAAGCCGACGACACGTTCGACGCCGCGACCGGCGTGAACCACGAGCGGGCCACGCTGCGCAACGAGCACGGCGAGGAACGTGCGTTCGACCTCTGGACCACGTGCTTCACGCCGCGCGAGCTCGAGCTGCTCGCGCGGCTGCACGGCCTCGTCGTCGACGGGTGCCACGGCGTCTCGCCGGGCGCGTACGCGCGCACGCCACCGACCCTCGCGACGCACGAGAGTCTGTTGCTCGCGCACCGTCCCCTCGCCCCGAGCACGTGACGGGCGCCGGGTGTACCCTTTCCCGGTCGTCCCGCCGGGACGGCGGGGTGCGCGCGCCCGCAACGCCATGCGCTCGGAGTGTCCGAGCCCGAGCGGACGTCGCCATCTCCGTCACGAGTGAAGAGAACGTCCACCTTGTCGGAACAGCAGACCGAGACGATCGCCACGACCCCCGCCCCCGACGAGCCCGACGAGACGGGTGAGGAAGCGATCGACGAGCAGCCCATCGTCGTCGACGACCTCGGCGACCTGTCCTTGTCGGACGCGATCGACCAGACGATCGTCGCCTTCGACGACGGCGACATCGTCACCGGCAAGGTCGTGAAGATCGACTCCGACGAGGTCCTCCTCGACATCGGGTACAAGTCCGAGGGCGTCATCCCCTCGAAGGAGCTGTCGATCCGCAACGACGTCGACCCCCACGAGGTCGTGTCGCTCGACGAAGAGCTCGAAGCCCTCGTCCTCCAGAAGGAAGACAAGGACGGCCGGCTGATCCTGTCGAAGAAGCGGGCGCAGTACGAGCGCGCGTGGGGCACGATCGAGCAGATCAAAGAGAGCGACGGCATCGTCTCGGGCCCGGTCATCGAGGTGGTCAAGGGTGGCCTGATCCTCGACATCGGCTTGCGGGGCTTCCTGCCCGCGTCGCTCGTCGACCTGCGCCGCGTCCGCGACCTCCACCCGTTCGTCGGCCGGTCGCTCGAGTGCAAGATCATCGAGCTCGACAAGAACCGCAACAACGTGGTGTTGAGCCGCCGCGCGTACCTCGAAGAGACCCAGCGCGAGCAGCGCGACGAGTTCCTCGCCAACCTGAAGCCCGGCGAGCAGCGCCAGGGCGTCGTCAGCTCGGTCGTGAACTTCGGTGCGTTCGTCGACCTCGGCGGCATGGACGGCCTCGTCCACGTCTCCGAGCTGTCGTGGAAGCACGTCGACCACCCGAGCTCGGTCGTGCAGGTGGGCGACGAGGTCAGCGTGCAGGTCCTCGACGTCGACCTCGACCGCGAGCGGATCTCGCTGTCGCTCAAGGCCACCCAGCAGGACCCGTGGCAGGAGTTCGCGACGGGGCACCAGGTCGGCGAGCTCGTCTACGGCCGGGTCACCAAGCTCGTGCCGTTCGGCGCCTTCGTGCAGGTCGGCGAGGGGATCGAAGGCCTCGTCCACATCTCGGAGATGGCCGCGCACCACGTCGACGCGCCCGAGCAGGTCGTCACACCCGGCGAAGAGCTGTGGGTGAAGATCATCGACATCGACCTCGAGCGTCGTCGCATCTCGCTGTCGATCAAGCAGGCCGCCGAGGGTGGCACCGTCGCGGCCGAGTACCAGGACTTCTACGGCGA